>NZ_CAFJ01000497.1 GCF_000239795.1 Bradyrhizobium sp. STM 3809
TCTGCTGGCCTCATGGTTCGAGACGGCGCTTTCGCGCCTCCTCACCATGAGGGTTTCGTTTCTTGCTTCTCCTCACCCTGAGGAGCGGCGCTTTGCGCCGCGTCTCGAAGGGCGAGGCCCCGCTCTCGGCCTCATGGTTCGAGACGGCGCTAGCGCGCCTCCTCACCATGAGGAGCAACATCAAGCCCCGATCGCGATCTTCGGCTCGGAGTCGGCGTTGGCCGCCATTTCCTTCAAAGCGCGGCGGTACTCGACCGGCATGACCTTGCGGAACTTCGGCGCAAACTCCTTCCAGTTCGCCAGGATATCGGCGGCGCGCTTGGAGCCGGTGGCCTTGGCGTGGCGCGAGATCAGGACGTGCAGGCGCTCGACGTCGGACGCCAGCAGGTTCTTGAACACGTCGACACGGCCATGCGCCTCGAGGTCGCCCATCTGGTGATAGGTGTCCTCCGCGATCATCTCCTCCGACAGCACCGGCTCGAGCTCGACCATCGCCATGTTGCAATGCTTATCGAAGTCGCCGGCCTCGTCGAGCACATAGGCGACGCCGCCCGACATGCCCGCGGCGAAGTTGCGCCCGGTCTTGCCGAGCACGACCACGATGCCGCCGGTCATGTATTCGCAGCAATGATCGCCCGCGCCCTCGACGACCGCGACCGCGCCGGAGTTACGCACGGCGAAGCGCTCGCCGGCGATGCCGCGGAAGAAGCACTCGCCGGAGATGGCGCCGTACATCACGGTGTTGCCGACGATGATCGACTCCTCCGGCACGATGCCGGAGTTGCGCGGCGGCTTGACGATGATGCGGCCGCCCGAAAGGCCCTTGCCGACATAGTCGTTGCCTTCGCCTTCGAGCTCGAACGTGACGCCGTTGGCGAGCCAGGCGCCGAACGCCTGGCCGGCAGTGCCCTTCAGGCTGACATGGATCGTGTCCTGCGGCAGGCCGGCATGACCGTAGATCTTGGCCACCGCGCCGGAAAGCATCGCGCCCGCCGAACGGTCGGTGTTGTTGATCTCGGCCTCGATCTTGACCGGCGCGCCGCGGTCGAGCGCGGGCCGCGCCTGCTCGATCAGCTTGCGGTCGAGCACGGCCTCGAGGTGATGATCCTGCTTCTCGGCGTGATGGATCTTCTGGCCCGGCTCCGCCTTCTGCTTCACGAACAGCTTGGAGAAGTCCAGTCCCTTGGCCTTCCAATGCGCCACCAGTCTGGACTGATCGAGCATCTGCACCTGGCCGACCATCTCGTTGAACGAGCGGTAGCCCAGCGAAGCCATGATCTCGCGGACCTCTTCGGCCACGAAGAAGAAGTAGTTGATCACGTGCTCGGGCTGGCCGGTGAAGCGCTTGCGCAGGACGGGATCCTGGGTCGCGACGCCCACCGGACAGGTGTTGAGGTGGCACTTGCGCATCATGATGCAACCCGCCGCGATCAGCGGCGCGGTGGCGAAGCCGAACTCGTCGGCGCCGAGCAGAGCGCCAATCACGACGTCACGCCCGGTGCGGAAGCCGCCGTCGACCTGGACGACGATGCGGCTGCGCAGCCGCTCGCGCACCAGGGTCTGATGCGTCTCGGCAAGGCCGATCTCCCACGGCGAGCCCGCATGCTTGATCGAGGTGAGGGGGGAGGCGCCGGTGCCGCCCTCGAAGCCCGCGATCGTGACATGATCGGCGCGCGCCTTGGCGACGCCGGCGGCAACCGTGCCGACGCCGACCTCGGAGACCAGCTTGACCGAGACCTGGCCGTCCGGATTGACGTTCTTCAGGTCGTAGATCAGCTGCGCGAGATCCTCGATCGAGTAGATGTCGTGATGCGGCGGCGGCGAGATCAGGCCGACGCCCGGGGTCGAGTGGCGCACCTTTGCGATGGTGGCGTCGACCTTGTGGCCGGGCAACTGGCCGCCTTCGCCGGGCTTGGCACCCTGCGCCATCTTGATCTGCATCATGTCGGAGTTGACGAGATACTCCGTCGTCACGCCGAACCGGCCGGACGCGACCTGCTTGATCGCCGAGCGCATGGAGTCGCCGTTCGGCAGCGGCTTGAAGCGATCGGCTTCCTCGCCGCCTTCGCCGGTGTTCGACTTGCCGCCGATCCGGTTCATCGCGATCGCGAGCGTCGTATGTGCCTCGCGCGAGATCGAGCCGAAGCTCATCGCCCCGGTGGCGAAGCGCTTGACGATCTCCTTCGCCGGCTCGACCTCGTCGAGCGGGACCGGCTTGCGCTTGTCGTCCTCGGCCGACTTGATCCGGAACAGGCCGCGCAGGGTCAGCAGCCGCTCGGACTGCTCGTTGAGCAGCTTTGCGAACGCCTGATAGCGGTCCTTGGAGTTGCCGCGCACGGCATGCTGCAGCGTCGCGACGGATTCGGCGGTCCAGGCATGGTCCTCGCCGCGGGTGCGGTAGGCATATTCGCCGCCGACGTCGAGCGCGGTCTTGTAGACCAGCGCGTCGCCGAACGCGTCGCGGTGACGGCGCGTGGTCTCCTCGGCGATCTCCGGCAGGCCGACGCCTTCGATGCGGGTGTGGGTGCCGGCGAAGAACTTCTGCACGAACTCGGCACGGAGGCCGACCGCGTCGAAGATCTGCGCGCCGCAATAGGACTGGTAGGTCGAGATGCCCATCTTCGACATGACCTTGAGCAGGCCCTTGCCGATCGACTTGATGTAGCGCTTGACGACCTCGTAGTCGCTCAGCGCGCCCGGCAGCTTGTCCTTCAGCGCGATGATGGTCTCGAAGGCGAGATACGGGTTGATTGCCTCGGCGCCGTAGCCGGCGAGACAGGCGAAGTGATGCACCTCGCGCGGCTCGCCGCTCTCGACGACGAGGCCGACCGACGTGCGCAAGCCGGTGCGGATGAGATGGTGATGCACGGCGGCGCAGGCCAGCAGCGACGGGATCGGAATCCGGTCGCCGGAGACCATGCGGTCGGAGAGGATGATGATGTTCACGCCCTCGCGGACGGCCGCTTCCGCGCGGCCGCAGAGATCGTCGAGCACCTGCTCGAAGCCGGCTGCGCCCAGGCTCGCGTCGAACGTGGTGTCGAGCGTGCGCGAGACGAAATGGCTGTCCGAGACCTGCGAGATCGAGCGGATCTTTTCGAGGTCCGCATCGGTCAGGATCGGCTGATGCACCTCGAGCCGCTTGGTCGAGGCGACGCCTTCGAGGTCGAACAGGTTCGGGCGCGGGCCGATGATCGACACCAGGCTCATCACCAGCTCCTCGCGGATCGGGTCGATCGGCGGGTTGGTGACCTGGGCGAAGTTCTGCTTGAAGTAGGTGAACAAGAGCTTCGGCTTGTCCGACAGCGCCGAGATCGGCGCGTCGTTGCCCATCGAGCCCGTCGCCTCCTCACCGGTGGCGGCCATCGGCGTCATCAGGATGTTGATGTCCTCGGCCGTGTAGCCGAACGCCTGCTGCCGATCCAACAGTGGCAGGTTGGTGCGCGCGCCCTTGGTCGGCGCGTCCGGCAGCTTCTCGACCTGGATCTGCGTGCGGGCGAGCCACTCGGTGTAGGGATGGCTGGCGGCGAGCTGCGCCTTGATCTCGTCATCCGGGATCAGGCGGCCCTGCTCGAGGTCGACGAGCAGCATCTTGCCGGGCTGCAGCCGCCACTTGGTGACGATCTGGTCCTCCGGAATCTTCAGCACGCCCATCTCGGACGCCATCACGATGCGGTCGTCCTTGGTCACGAGATAGCGCGCCGGCCGCAGGCCGTTGCGGTCGAGCGTGGCGCCGATCTGGCGGCCGTCGGTGAAGGCGATCGCGGCGGGGCCGTCCCACGGCTCCATCAGCGCGGCGTGATATTCGTAGAACGAGCGGCGCTCCTCGCTCATCAAGGGATTGCCGGCCCACGCCTCCGGAATCATCATCATGACGGCGTGCGGCAGCGAGTAGCCGCCCTGCACCAGGAATTCGAGCGCGTTGTCGAAGCAGGCGGTGTCGGACTGGCCCTCATAGGAGATCGGCCAGAGCCGGCTGATGTCCTTGCCGAACAGCTCCGACGACACCGACGCCTGCCTGGCCGCCATCCAGTTGACGTTGCCGCGCAGGGTGTTGATCTCGCCGTTATGCGCGATCATGCGATAGGGATGCGCCAGCGACCAGGTCGGGAAGGTGTTGGTCGAGAAGCGCTGGTGCACCAGCGCCAGCGCGCTCTCGAAGTCCGGCTCGTGCAGATCGGCGTAGTACTTGCCGAGCTGGTCGGCCAGGAACATGCCCTTGTAGATCACGGTCCGGCACGACATCGAGCAGGGGTAATAGCCCGACATGCCGCGGTCGCGGCGCTGGTAGATCGCCTGCGAGATCGACTTGCGGAGGATGTAGAGCTTGCGCTCGAACTCGTCCTCGGTCTTGGCGGCGCCGTTGCGGCCGATGAACACCTGCATGCTGCGCGGCTCGGTCGGCTTGACCGTCACGCCCAGCGAGGAGTTGTCGGTCGGCACGTCGCGCCAGCCGAGCAGCACCAGGCCCTCGTCCTCGATCTGGTCGGCGATGATGCTCTTGATGACGTTCCGCCAGGCCTCGTCGCGCGGCATGAACAGCGCGCCGATGGCGTATTCGCCCGGAGCGGGCAAAGTGAAGCCGAGCTCCTTCGCCTTGCGCGAGAAGAAGGCGTGCGGGATCTGCACCAGGATGCCGGCGCCGTCACCGAAGCGCGGGTCGGCGCCGACGGCGCCGCGGTGCTCGAGATTGCACAGGATGTTCAGCGCGTCGGAGACGATCTGGTGCGACTTCTGGCCCTTGATGTTGGCGATGAAGCCGACGCCGCAGGAATCCTTCTCCTGCGAGGGGTCATAGAGACCTTCGGCTTCCGGACGCCACGTATGCAACTCGCGGGTGATCTCGGCCGGTTTTTCCTGCGAATCCACAGCCAGCACCGCGCCGCCCAACTTTCCGTGCTCGACCTTCGATCCGCTCATATCCGTCCCCATCAGTTATTGGTCAGGGCCTTCACCACAGTCCGGTACAGTCAGTCCGGCGCACCCCGGGCGCTGCGCGGGCCCCTCTCCGGAGCCAACGCTCGTCCTTCTCAGCGAGCCGCATTTGCAGAATTCAGGCCAGCCGCCGGGGGACCAAGTCCCCGCTGGACGCACGGCCTGTTCATGTCGCAACGCCCATGCCTCAACGTCACCGTCTCAACGTCATTGGGCGCCGTAACATCATTGCAAAGTCTCGGTCACCTTTGCAACGAAATTTTAGACAGCAATTCTGTCCTAAACCGCAAGATGCCAAACTTTAACCTATCACACAAGCGCAGCAGAGTCCTGCGGTTCGGGCCTCCAAGGCGCTCATTGCCCGGCGAATCTCCCGGCAAATCTTCCGGCAAATCGTCCGGTCGGCGTATCGAACGACGGGAACCGTCGGGCCGATCACGCACCGCGCGCAATTTTGAAACTCTTCGCCCTGTTCCCGCCCCGTCTCCGGCCCAGGACCGCCGGAATCGCGGCAGAACGTCAGCGCACTTGAGAAGAAGCGAACAGCTTCACGTGCGGGGGCATGCAGGAGCTTTGAGCCATGAAGTTGCTAGTTGGAGCCGTCTCAGCCGCCTTGATCGCGGCGTCTGCCGCCGCGCAGGCCGAGCCGCTGCCACCCTACGGTGTCCGCGGTCCGTATCGGGCAGTCTCCGATTTTGACGCGCCTTATTCCGAGGCGCCGCCCGCGGTCGTGCCGGCGCCGCCGCGTTACGGCTATGGACCGGGATCGGACTACGGCTATCGGGAGCCGCGCTACGCGCCGCCGGCGCCGGTGTACCGCCAGGATGGCTATCGCGACGGCTATCAGCAGGACTATGGCTACGCGCCGGCATTCCTGCCGATCCACGAGGTCTATGCGATCCTGCGCGACAACGGTTTCTCGCCGCTCGGCGCGCCGCGCCAGCGCGGCAACGTCTATGTCGTAGCGGTGCTCGACCGCGAGGGCGAGGACGGCAAGCTGGTCATCGATGCCCGCTCGGGGCGCATCATGCGCTTCGTGCCGGCGTTCCAATGGGGCGAGGATTACGAGCGCATGCGCTTCGAGCCGCGCGGCGGCCTCGACCGGCTGCCCGCGCCGACCGTCATCCGCGCCGACCCGCGCGTGGCGCCCCCCGCGGCGCCGCGGGTCGCCAATGCAATGCCGGCCCAGCTGCCGAAGGTTCCGACACCCGCCGCACGGCCAGCGATCCCCGCGCCGCAGACGGCCGCGCTCAGCCCGAAGCCTGCCGATACGGCCAAGCCGGCGGCGAAGCCGGAGATCAAGCCGGCGGAAGCCAGGCCCCCGGAGGTGAAGCCGGTGGAGACGAAGCCGGTCGAGGCCAAGGCGGATGCGGTGAAGGCGGGCGAGGCGAAGCCGGCTGACGCCAAGGCTGCCGATGGCAAGCCTGCTGATGCCAAGGCTTCAGAGACCAAGCCTGCCGACGCCAAGCCTGCTGACGCCAAGCCCGTCCAATCGGCCACGGCCGCGCCGCCGACGACCGGATCGATCGCGCCTGCCGCCAAGCCGGCGCCGCAGATCCTGCCGACCGCGACGATGCCGCCGGCACAAGGGCTGGAGTAACAGCAGCCCGCGAGCGGTCTGCCCAGACGCCGGCCGTCACCAAAACTGTCATCGCCCGCTCGACCGGGCGATCCAGTCATCACCGGCCTCTCGGTCGATCACGACCGCCGCGGCGGACTGGATTCCCGCCTTCGCGGGCATGACGGCCGTGTGCGGGGCGGCCGGCCACCTCAGGGCGATTATTCCGGAGCCGGGGACGGGCGAAGCCTCGGAGGACATCCGCGCAATCCGTCCACAAAAAAACGCCCCGGTGTCCCGGGGCGTTCGTGTCTCTGACGAGCTGTCTGGCCGATTAGGCGGCGGCCTTCTCGGCCGTGCGCTCGATCGCCGGCTGCTCGGAGCCTTGCGCTGAGGTCGAGATCGGAATCGACCGCGGCTTCTTGGCCTCGGGGATCTCGCGCACGAGGTCGACGTGGAGCAGGCCGTTCTCGAGGCTGGCGTTCTTCACCACCACGTGGTCGGCGAGCTGGAACGAGCGCTCGAAGGCGCGGGCGGCGATGCCGCGATACAGCACCTCGCTCTTCTTGCCGTTCTCGTTGGCAGCCTTCTCGCCCTTGATCGTCAGCGTGTTTTCCTTCGCGACGAGGGAGAGCTCATCCTTGCCGAAGCCGGAGACGGCAACGGTGATGCGATAGGCGTTCTCACCGGTGCGCTCGATGTTGTAGGGCGGGTAGCCGGGGCTGGGCTCGGCGGTCGCCTGGTCGAGCAGCGAGAACAGACGGTCGAAACCGACGGTGGAACGATAGAACGGGGTGAGGTCGTAGGTACGCATGGTCAAAGTCCTCCATTGAGCGACTGTTGGGCAAACCCGCCCGCCATCGGGCCGGGCTGTCGTGCAGCCGTGACGGCCTGCACGATCCCGATATGGTTCGGACGTCCGGACGTTCAAGAGGCACCGAGACCCGCTCTTTTTGCTGTTCCACCCCTTGATTCCCTGGGCTTTTCACCTATTCGATGGGCGCCTCATGACGCTCGTCTCGATTCCCGCCAATCCCGTCCCCGAGAACGCCACCGCCGGCACCATCAAGACCCCTGATGGCGCCGAGTTGCGCTTTGCGCGCTGGGCGCCGCCGGCCGGGCGCAAGGGCACCGTGTGCGTGTTCACCGGCCGCAGCGAGATGATCGAGAAATATTTCGAGACCGTGCGCGACCTGCGCGATCGCGGTTTCGCGGTCGCCATCATCGACTGGCGCGGCCAGGGCCATTCGTCGCGGCGCCTGCGCGATTCCCGCAAGGGCTATGTCCGCTCGTTCTCCGACTACGAGCTCGACGTCGAGACCTTCGTCACCGAGGTGGTGCTGCCGGATTGTCCGCCGCCGTACTTCGCGCTGGCGCATTCGATGGGCGGCACGGTGCTGCTGCGGCTGGCGCATTCCGGCAAGCGCTGGTTCGACCGCGTGGTGCTGTCGGCGCCGATGATCGACCTGCCGGGCAAGCGTACCGCGCTGCCGGCGCGGCTCCTGCTGCGGGCGATGCGCGTCGCGGGGCAGGGCGGCCGCTACGTCCCCGGCGGCAATGACGAGATCAGCGGGCTGGCGCCGTTCGTCAACAACCCGCTGACCTCGGATCCCGTCCGCTATGCGCGCAACGCCGCGATCCTCGAGGAGGATCCGACGCTCGGCATCGCCTCGCCCACGGTGGCCTGGGCCGACGCCGCCTTCGCGGCGATGGCGACCTTCCGGGGCATGACCTACCCGTTGCAGATCCGCCAGCCGATCCTGATGCTCGCGGCCTCCAGCGACACCGTGGTGTCGACCGCCGCGATCGAGGAGTTCGCCTACCATCTGCGCGCCGGCTCGCATCTCGTCATCGCCGGCGCCAAGCACGAGATCCTGCAGGAGCAGGACCGCTACCGCTCGCAATTCTGGGCCGCCTTCGACGCCTTCGTGCCGGGCACGCCGCTGTTCGGCTGAGCGCCCGTTGCTGGACACGTCCGGGCTTCACGGGCTAGACCCGACGGATCATCTTCACGCGTTGTAGCGACGGATCGTGAGCAAGGCGCAGACCAGGTTGCAGGCGCAGGCGCTGCAGGAGGCGATCCACGCGCTGCGTGGGCGGCAGTTCGCGCGCGCCGAGCAGATCGCCGCCTCGATCCTGCGCACCGCCAGGACCGATCGCGCCGCGCTGATGGTGTACGCGCATGCGCTGCTCGGCCAGCAGCGCGCCGGCGAGGCGGTCGCGCCGCTGGAGAAGGCGGCGCTGCGCGGCCCTGATCCGGAGCTCGAAACCCTGCTCGGCGCAGCGTTGTGCGACTCGCGTCGCGCGGCCGATGGCATCGCGCAATTGCGCAAGACGGCAGCGCGGCGGCCGCCGTTCCTGCCGGCGTTCCAGGAGCTGGCGGGACGGCTCGCGAAATCCAATCGGCTCGCTGATGCCATCGCCGTCATCGAGGAGGCGCTGACGCTGGCGCCCGACAGCGTCGACCTCAAGCTCGATCTCGGCCGGCTGTGCCTGCAGGCTAATCAGCGCGCGCGGGCGCGGGACAATTTCATCGCCGCGCGCGAGGCGGCGCCGGGCCGGCCCGACATCCTGATCGAGCTCGCCTGGGTGCAGTTCCTCGACGGCGACTACGCCGGGGCTGCCGGCACCTACAAGCACGCGCTCGGCCTGCGGCCCGAGGACACCCAGACCCGCGCCAATCTCGCGATGTGCCTGATGGAGCAGGGCGACCGCGCCGGCGCTGAGGCCGCGTTGCGCACGGTCATGCGCGGCCGGCCGCATCTGCTCAGCCGCGCCGCCTATACGATGGCCGTCAGCTCGCACGGCCGCTTCTTCTTCCGCCCAAGCGACGCCGCCAGATTCCTCGGCGCCGACGGCGCGGCGGCGGTCAAGCCCTGAACTGCTTGCGATACAGGCCCTGCTCGCGCTTCAGCGCCTCGCGCACGGTGTGAATCTCCGCGACGTCCGCGTCGGTGAAGGCCGAGATCTGCATCGCCCATGTCTGCCGCTTCACCGGGATGCATTGCGCGACCGGCGTGCCCTTCGGCAGCACGCCGCGAAACGCCATGTCGTGCCAATGCGCCGGGAAGTGCACGAAGCTGTCGTGGAAGCGGTCGCTGTCGACGAGGCCGGTCACGGTGGTGAAGGGCAGGTCGAAGCGGTTGAGCGGGTGGGTGAACAGCAACGACCAGCCCTCGGGCGCCTCGATCGTCCACAGATTATGAAACTTCAGCAGGAAACGGTCGGCCTCGAACAGCGGCGATCCCGTCACCTGCGACACGTCGTGGAAGCTGACCGGCGAGCGCGGAAAATCGATCGCGCCGCCCGGCGGCAGTTCGTTGTCCCAGGTGATGCCGGTGTCGTCGACCTTGAGGTCGCAGGCCAGCGGAATCAGGAAGCCCGTGGTCATCGCGTCGATGAAGGGCGGGCAGCGCTTGACCGTCTGCTCCTCGGCCTGGTTGAGCTGGCTGAACGCGGTCGCCGGCATCGTCTTGACCCAGTCGGGAATGCCCATCGGCGCCGGCACCGGCTGCGGAATCAGGCCTTCGAGCTCGGCGGGGCAGCGGAATTTCAGCGTGAGGGCATCAGTCTCGGACATCGGCGCCGCGGCTCTCCTGTGGTCGACAGGAGAGGTCTACGCCTCCGGCGCGGAAACGCCAACCCGCCGTCATTTGGTCGACAGCACCTCGCCGAACCGTTCCCATTGCTTGCCGGTGAAGCGCATGAACTGCACCTGCTCGACCGGCAGGTGGTCGCCCTCGGAGGTGTTGACCTTGATGCCCGGCAGCAGCATCGGCAACTCCAGATCCTTGATCGACAGCGCCTGCTTCAGGATGTTCTCGCGCGACAGATCATTGCCGGCGGCCTTCAGCACGTGCTCCAGCACCATGCCGTTGTTGTAGCCGTTGACGTAGTTGGAATCGCGGATGTCGCCGTCGGGCACGTATTTCGCCATGAAGTCGCGCCAGCCCTTGACGCCGGGATCGTCGGCCCAGGCCGGATCGAGCGGGTCCTTGACATAGGCGGTCGAGATGATGCCGGTGCCGGCCTCCAGGCCGGCCGGCTCCATCACCGAGGACATCCACACCGAGACGTTGGTCAGGAAGGTCATCGGCCGCCAGCTGATCTCGAACGTCTTGCGGATCGCCTGCGCGGCGAATTTCGGCGTGGCGGCGATGATTAGCGCGTCGGCGCCGCTCGATTTCAGCTTCACGATCTGCGAGTCGATGGTCGGCTCGGTCGGCTCGTAGCTCGCCACCGTCACCGCGCTGTCGAAGCGCTCGCCGAGCACGTCCTTCAGCCCGGCGAGATAGTCGCGGCCGAAATCGTCGTTCTGCGCCAGGATTGCGAACGTCGCGTCCGGCTTCTTCTGCAGCGCGTAGCGCGCATACATCCGCGCCTCGTTGCGGAACGGCGCCATCACGCCCATCAGGGCAAACGGAAACTGTGCGGGATCGCCGAACTTCGAGGCGCCGGAGGCCACGAACAGCTGCGGCACCTTCTTGGCCGCGAGGTACTTGGCGATCGCGGTGTTGTGCGCCGTGCCCATGGTCGAGAAGATGAAGGAGACCTCGTCGCTCTCGACCAGGCGCCGCGTCTGCTCCACCGTCTTCGGCGGCACGTAGCCGTCGTCGAGTGACAGCAGATTGACCTTGCGGCCGTTGATGCCGCCGCGGTCGTTGACCATCTTGAAATAGGCCACCTCGCCCTTGCCGAGGATGCCGAACGCCGACACCGGCCCGCTATAGGGCATGGTCTGGCCGATGCGGATCTCGGTGGCGGTCACGCCGGGCAGGTCCTCGGCCTCAGCGGCCGACACCAGCACCGATGACATGACGATCAGCCCTGCGGCTGCGATGGCCCTGCGCATGGACACCTCCCTGATGGCCGCGCTGTCGGCGGCGTCTTGCCGGCAGCATAGGCGTGCCCGGGCGCGCGGCAACAAAAATATATTTTCTAACGAAAATCTATTTTTATTCCATCTGCTATTCTGCTCGGCGTCGAACACCGCCGAGTGCCTCATGTCCGGAAGCGCCACCCAGACCGTCTATGAACAGTTGCGCGCCAACCTGCTCGCCGGCCTCTACCGGCCCGAGGAGAAGCTGAAGATCAGCGAGCTCGGCGCGGCGTTTTCGGTCAGCCCCGGCGCGATCCGCGAGGCGCTGGCGCGGCTGACGGCGGAGGGGCTGGTGACCGCGCTGCCGCAGCGCGGCTTCCGCGTCGCCCCGGTGTCGGCCGCCGATCTGCGCGATCTCACCGACATGCGCATCGAGATCGAAACCAAGTGCCTGCGCCGCGCCATCGCCCATGGCGACATCGAGTGGGAAACCGCCGTCGTGGCCGCGCATCACCGCATGGCGGCAACGCCGATCGCGGCCGCCGACGGCAGCTTCTCGCCGGCCTGGACGATCGCGCATGGCGAGTTCCACGCCGCGCTCGCGCAGGCCTGCGGCAGCGTCTGGATGATGCGGGTGCGCGATCTGCTGTTCGTCCACAACGAGCGCTATCTCGATCTCGCCCGCAAGACCGATCGCGGCAACCGCGACGTCGCGCGCGAGCACCGCGAACTGATGGAGGCGGCGCTGGAACGCGACGCCGAGCGCGCAGTGACGATCATGACGGCGCATCTGACCAAGACCCGGGACACGATCGAAGCGGCGCTGCTCGCCGCCGCGGCGATGACCGAGGCGGGGTAACACATGGGACAGCATGTCGGCAGACTGTGCTCTGGCTGCTCTCGCGAACGTCGGCGGCTTGCGTCATCCTGGGCCGGCCGCGCCGCACCGTGGCTGCGCGCCGCTGATGCCTCCGGTCCGATCGATGACGGGCCGCGGGCCGCCAACCGATGAGATGCCGATGCGAGACCAGTGCGAGCCTCTGAAGGCGCTTCAGGAGTGGTACGCCTCGCAATGCGACGGCCGGTGGGAGCACCATCACGGCATCAAGATCGGAACCTTGGACAACCCAGGGTGGACACTCCAGGTCGACCTCTCCGCCACCGGACTGGCGGAGCGGCCCTTCCGCGAGGTCAAGGTCCAGGGCGACGACGACGGCGATTGGTGTCATTGCCGCGTTCGCGGCAAGATCTTCGAAGCCTTCTGCGGCCCCGGTCATCTCGGCGACGTGATCTCGATCTTCCTCGCCTGGGCGATCGCAGCTGCGCGCGAAGTGCAGCACTGACGGTCACGCGGCAGGTCCGATCGCGATCTGAGCTGCCCGATCTGCCACCATGATGCGCAAACACACCGTCGGCATTTCCGCTCATCGACGCGCCTAACCCGCTTAAAGTCGGGCTCTGCTTGTCAGCAATGTCCGTGAGCTGGTTTCCCTCCTCATCGGGTCAGATGCGCCTCGGAGACCGCGTGATTGAACATCGCGTTCAGCGCCGCCGTGATGTCGGCCGGCGTGTTCGCGGTGTAGAAGAAGCCGGGCGACGCGCAGGCCTGCAGGCTCGACGGAATGTTGGGGATGTTGTTGTTGGCGTAGTCGTCCTCGTCGCCCGCGAAGGAGGCGTTGACCGGGTTGATCGTCTGGTAGGGAATGTAGAGCACCGAGATGATGATCCCGCGATTCTTCAGCGGCGTGCATGAGGTGGTCGGATCGATCGTGGTGGCATGATTGCTGCCGGACCATGAGCCGTTGGGCACGCCCTTCACCTGCGGGTCCTGCGCGCCATCGGTGACCAGGAACACATAGGGCAGGGTGTTGGTCGTGGCGCTCCCGTTCCCGACATTGACGATCAGGTTGTTGACGCTGGCGAGCGCGGTGTCGATATGCGTGCCGCCCGAGCCGAGCGAGGTGTTGGTGTTGGTGTCGAGCAAGGTCGCGAGATTGGCCGCGGCATAGTTGATGGTGGTGGAATCGCTCGTCGAGCCGCTGATGTTGCTGGTCAGCGGATAATAGGAATAGAGGTAGCGAATGAATGGATACAGCCCGATCCGGAACTGGTTCGCGACCTTCTCGGTGCTGTTGGCCGTCGCGAACAGCTGGTTGACGGCGTAGCCGACGGCATCCAGGCGCAGCTGGATGCAGCTGTCCGTTCCGTCGGTCGGGCAGTTCGCGACCGTCGGCAGCTTGCTGTAGAGCGAGTTCGGCAGCCCGGAGACGATGGACGACGGCAGCTGCACGCCCTTCGGGTAGTTCTTGTTGGTGGTCAGCAGGCTCTGGTAGCCGCTCTGGCTGACCCGCGAGATGGCGTAGCCGAGGCAGTAGTTGTTGGTCGGATAGCCCTGGGTTCCGGAGTCGGTGCAGGCGCTGTTCTGCGGCGAAAAATGGCATGCGAGGGTGCAGCCCGTCGGATATTGCCGATAGTTGTCCGGGCTGATCGCCTGCATGCGCTGCGCTTCGGCCGACGTGGACGGCAAGCCCATCGATCCCGAAACATCGAGGGTCAGATAGAAGTCGAGGTAGAGCGGCAGGCTGACGGACGACGACGAGGTGCCGGTGACCGTCAGGGTCTGATAGCCGATCACCGTCAGGAAGGTGGTCGGCACGGCCGCGGCGAATTGGACCTTCGATGACAGCGTGGACCCGGTCTTGGTGACCGTGCTGGTCTCGGATGTCAGGGTATAGCCGCCGAAGGTCGAGGCATTGCCCTTGAAGATGTTGTCCGCTTCGTTGACTCCCGCGGTCACGGAACCGTCCGACGTCATCGCCATGGCCGCGGAATAGCCGGCGGAGTTGACCGAGATCGAGGCGATGCTGGCGGCGTCGGCGGCGGACTGCAGCTTGACCTTCAACCGCATGGCCATGGAGTAGTCGGTCGCACATCCGATCGCCGTCAGGATCGGCAACAGCGCGATCGCGAACGTCACCGCGATGTTGGCCTTGCTGTCCCCGCAGAAGCGCGCGAAGAGCGCGCGCGTCCGGCGCACTGATCTGCTGATGATCACGCTCGACCTCCACGATCCGGCCGCCTCAGGCCGTTGATTGTTTCTTAGTCGGCCGTCCCCGGACCGGCAGCGTCGTCAGGCGTGCTCGAGCCCGGTTTGCACCGACGGTCGAAAGTCTCGACTGAGGTGCGTCAAAACATCGCAAGCGTGTGTTGCATTTCGGTTGATGTCACTGAAGAGTTGCGTGGTCCCGTGATACCGGTACATGCGCGGGCACGACCGCCGCTGGCCCGAGGCAACCGGCCATGACCGAGGAAAATCAACAGGTTTCATCGGATCTGGCTGACGCGGGCAGGCGGCGGATGGAACTCAGCCGGTCAATCTCGCTTCGCCGGCACCTTCGGCTTGGACGCCGAACTGCATCGTGCAGCGCAGGCCGCCCGGATCGAAGTCGAGCGTGACCGCCCAGCCGGTCTCGGCGCCGAACATCCGCGTGATCATCCTGGTGCCGAAGCCGCGCCGGGTCGGCTTGCGGACCAGGGGCCCATCGCGCTCGATCCAGACCAGCCGCACGATGCCGCTGTCCAGGCCGGTCCAGGCGATATCGAGTTTGCCCGAGGGGGTGGAGAAGGCGCCGTATTTGGCGGCGTTGGTACTGAGCTCCTGGATCGCGGCCGACAGCGCCAAGGTCAGCTTGGGCGGCAGCAGCAGGCTGGGTCCACGGACGGTCAGGCGGTCGGGACCGGCATAGGGCGCCAGCGTGCGGTCGACGATGGCCCTGACATCGGCGCCGACCCAGTTGTTCTCCGTCAGCAGATTATACGCTTCCGACAGCGCGAGGATGCGCCCCTCGAAGGCGGCGACGTAGTGCTCGACGTCGTTGGCGCTCGCGCGCGACAGCCGCGCGATCGACTGCACCGTGCCCAGCGTGTTCTTGACGCGGTGGTTGATCTCGTCGAGCAGATCGCGCTGCTGGCGCAGGGCCCCGGCGAGTTCTCCGCCGACTGTGTGAAGCATCTGCTTCATGCGATTGACCTCGCTGATGCGCCCCAAGGTCGGCGCAGGAGCGCCGGCCCGCAGGCCGGACACGTAGCGCTCCAGGTCGGCGAATTCGACGAGGAAGCGATGGCCGAGCAGGCGGGCGAGCACCATGCTCAGCGCGAAGGTGAAGACCGTCAGGGCGACGATCCACTCGATGGTCCGATGCAACGGGCCGTCGATGGCCTCCCGGGGCACGGCGAGATTGATCGTCCAGCCGCTCTGGTCGGAGCGCAGCAGCGAGGTGTAGGTCGCGACCCCCGAGCGCGAGACGGCCTTGATCCACCAGGCAGAAGCTTCGCCGATGTGCGATCGCACCGCCGGAATGGTCGGCTGGCCGATCAAATCGTCGTCGCCCAGCAGCGGCCGCCGCGCCAGCAGCAGGCCCTGCGGGTCGATGATGCTGCCGACAAGCTCCCCGGACACGTAGTCGTCCATCAGGGTCGACAGATATTTCGGCGACAGCCCGATGTTCAGCGCGTACCGGATCTCGCCCGCGATCCGCACCGGGACCGCAATGATGACGATGGGCTGGCCGTCGACCACCGCCTTCTGCAGGCCGGAGACTTGCGGGCGTCCGGTTTCGATCGCCCTTCGTTCGGCCGCGAAGGCCGTGCGCTTCGGCAGCGGCGTTCCCGGATCGAGCCGGGTGTTGACCAGCTGCTGCCCATCGGGGTCGTACAATGCGATCGCCACCCCGCCGATCAGCTTGACCGCGTCGATCGCATGGGCCCTGAACTCCGCGAAGCGTCCGTTGGCCAGTAGCGGCGACAGCGCCAGGATCTGCAGGTCCTCGATGATGTTGGCGACCCGCAGCTCGGTCGCGTTGCGCATCAGCCGCAGCCGGTCCTCGTACTCGACCTTCCTATATTGCGACGATTCCGCGACGAAGTGATAGGCCAGGAACGCCGCACAGGCGGTGATCGGTATCGAGGTCGCCAGCGCGAGAATGAGGAGATAGGCCGAGATCGGCCAGGTCCCGGATCTCCCGGCGAGCCGGACTCCCCCACGAAACACCACGTCTCCTCCCGCTCGCGCCGCTACCGCACCGGTCGCGCGCGTCGCCAGACCAGCTCTGAAACGAAAGCCTCTGCCCGCACGGAACCCGAACTAACATGTGGAACATTTGTTCCAAGCGAGTCTGATGCGCTTCAGTCGCTGCTGACAGATCGCGTTGTTGCGCGCGTCTGTCAACCGCAACCGGAGCTGATCGTCCGGACATCTCATCGAGGGAACGATCGGCGCGAGCCTGCCGAGTGGCGCGACCTCCGCGCGGCCGCAGATGCTGCGGATCCTGCACGCGATCGCGCCGCGTTCCCGCCGCCCGTTGCGACGATACGTGATGGCGGTGTGCGCGACGGTCCGGCGCGGTCGATGTGCGCGTGTTCGTTCAGAGCCACCGGTTCGTCAGCTCTAGCTGTTAGTTCGACGAATTCGTGCCGACCTTCCGGTGTGCGGCGCGGCTCGAGCGGCGAGCTGTGAACATCAGAACGTTCGATGCGCCAGATGGGAGACCGGCCGCGTTCGCTCGCTTGGATGTGAGTCGTCATCTCAAACCGCGTGCAGGCCGGTTGTTTGTCTGAGGTTGCATTTAGTGCGGCGTGAGTCTTTGCGGCGATTCAACCATCTCGTGCGTAGGAAGCCGTCTTCTCTGTCGCAACAAATGCGGGCGCGGCGAGTATTAAGGCAGCTTCATACCGCCCCTGCGTCGCATTCAAGGATGCGTTCACCAATCGCACGCACGCGAGCGTCACTCTCTGACGCCGGAAACCCCCTGGTAACGCGCCATCTCGCCTAGTGCGGCTGCTCATTAATGAGTTTCAGGAGGAGACATTCATGTTGTTGAAGATCGTGCGCAAGATCGTAGAACCCCATGCACTCAATTCCGGCTTCGGGCTGGTGACGATGTTCGCGCTCACCGGCGTCATCGCCTCGCTCGCGCTGGTTCAGCAGGGCGTGAACATCTTCCCGACCGCGATGTTCTGACCGATCGTCCAGGCCAACACCGGCTGCTCCCGGTTCGAAGCAATTGGGAGCTCGTCCGCCGGATATCGTGATCCGTTGCGGATCATTCGCTCCATCAGCTACCCATCACCGCTGACGCGCCGAGGCGCCTGGGCCATCCCCGGCGCTTGGGCGCGTCTGCGGGATTCCTCGAGCGCGCGACTGCGCTCACGGAGAGTTGGACAAGCGCTGTCCCTCCGCCGATACGGTCGCATTGACCGCGCCTGCGTGCCGCGGCTGGCTTTCAAGCCATCGCTTCGCCGTCTTCCCGCTCGTGGGCGGCGGGCCACCCGAAAGCAAGGTCGTGCGCGAGATCGGACGTCCCGGAGACAAGGCGGCCAGGCTGTGCGCCCTTGCGTGGCTTCTGGCCGTCGTCACGCCCTTGATCGCATCTCAGCTGATCAGGTTGCACCAGCACGGCGCGCTTGGTTGGATCGCCTGGGACTACGCTGGCCGGCTGGCGGCGCTCGCCATTGCTGCTGCGATCCCGGCCGCGAGGGCGGTCGCATTCCGATCAGAACGGGTTCGGATCTCAATTCCGGAGATCGGGCTCTGGATTGCTGGCTTATCGGTGATCGAACGTGTCGGCCAACCGCTGCGAGTCGTGGTCAACGCGGCGTTTCCCGGGACGGTCTTCGGAAGCTACCCGCGCCCGAGCGGCTGGCTCTACATGTTTGATCTGATCTTCGGGCTCGCGCTGGTCGCTCTCATCGAGGAGATCGTCTTCCGCCGCTGCCTCGGCGAGGTGCTGCGACTCTGGCTGGGTGGCCGCGGTTCGATCATCGTGGTCTCGTCTCTTCTGTTCGGCGCCTGTCATTGGTGGACTGGATTGGGAAACGTGATGATGGCTGCGCTGATCGGCGCAGGGCTGATGCTGATGCTGCAGCGCTCGGTCGCATTATGGCCGGTGGTCCTCGCGCATGATCTGGTCGACCTCGTCGCTTTCGCCTGAGGCGCCGGTCTGATTTGCCCGACGGGCGGGCCGCGCCGAATGCTGTCCAGCCCCCGCGTGAAAAATATTCTGATTTACGAAATTCGGAATTCCTGTAGTCTGCGCGGCGTCCGGTCTCCGCGAGGAGGGGCGTATCGCGGTCGTCACGAGCGCGGGAGGCTGGATGCGGTGGGCGCGGCGGGTCGCAGCGTGATCGTTCATGCCGACGAACGACCGGCCGTGCACGGCGAAATCGCGTGGTCCTGGCGCCCCGATGCTGGCGTCAAGCCCGTGCCGCTTCCGACGA
>NZ_CAFJ01000496.1 GCF_000239795.1 Bradyrhizobium sp. STM 3809
ATCGTCGCCAAGCTCGAGCAGGCCGGGTTCGGCGCCCAGGTCAAATCCTGGCTCGGCAACGGCCAGAACCTGCCGATCTCCGCCGAGCAGCTCCAGGAGGTGCTCGGCAGCGACGCCGTCCGGCAACTCGCCGCGCGTTTCAACGTGCCGGTGGACCAGCTGTCGAAGATCCTCGCCGAGCAGCTGCCCGCGGCGGTGGATCACGCGAGTCCCGACGGCAAGCTGCCGCATTCCGCCTGACGTCCCCTGCGGCGCCTCCACGGCCGGCCCGTCCGGTCGCGGTATCCAGCTGATACGCCAGCGGAAATGCGCATTTGCTATCTTTTGACGCCGCTGGCCAGCGGCCGCTGCCGCATGCTATAGAGGAGGCATTATTTAAAGACACGCCGGCCCGGGCAGCGGGACCTCGAAGGCTCTTGCCGGCATGCGAGCAGGAGAGGGCGTTGAGACACAAGTTCCCCATCGGGGCGACCGTCTATTTCACCGCGAGCAACGTCTCGCGTCCGGCGGCCAGCGGCACCTATGAGATCATCCGTCAGCTGCCCACCGAGGGCGACGACTGCCAGTACCGGATCAAGAGCTCGACCGAAGCCTTTGAGCGGGTTGCCAGAGAGAGCCAGCTGGCCTTGTCTTGAGACGTTGCGGCTGTCGACGGACCCGGCGCGTCGGCGGACGCGGCCGGCGTGAACGAGGAGGGTACCAAGGCCTGTTTCGCCGGGGCCTGAGGCCGGCTCCCTGAGGTTTGACAAGCG
The DNA here is from genome assembly GCF_000239795.1 of Bradyrhizobium sp. STM 3809. Classification (GTDB taxonomy): domain Bacteria; phylum Pseudomonadota; class Alphaproteobacteria; order Rhizobiales; family Xanthobacteraceae; genus Bradyrhizobium. The sequence continues at coordinate 753 of NZ_CAFJ01000496.1, forward strand.
CTGCGCAATCCCTCTGGGGATAGCGGGTAGCTCCGCACCATCCTGCCCCGCAAGGCGCATGGAATCGTCTAATTGTCATGGGGTGGGGCTGTCATGGATCTGGTGACCGTTTGAATTTGATGATCGTTTCACGGGCATCCCATCGCGGGACGCCATCGGGGCCGGGGTTTTGGGCCCGCGTCAGGAAGCAGCGCGCATGAATTCAAGCTGGCCCTCGTCGTTCGACCAACTCCTGAACTCGCCTTCGTTCCCGATGTGGCTGACGGTCGCGGCCGCGGGCTTCTTTGCCCTGGTCGTCCTGATCACGCTGCTCCGGGCCGAGAAGTCGGTCGCCAATGGCGCGCTGACGGTGATCACGCTGCTGGCGGTCGGGATCGCGGTTGCCTCGATGATGCGCAGCCAGGATTCGCTGCAGCGGGGCGGCAATGGCGATCCGACGACGACCGCCTCGGTCGGCCTCTCGCCGCCGGCTTTGGCCTGCGTCGACGATCTCGCCGGCGACCTCGTGCTGTCGAGCTGCGAGAAGAGCCTGTTCGGATCGGCCGACATGACCGCGGCCGCGGTCAGCTATGCCGCGGGCATGCTGACCCGGCTGTCGCAGGCCGGCGACCTCGCCAGCGCCAACAAGGTGATGACGGCCGAGCTGCTGGCGCTGCGCCGGGCGGTGGAGCGCGACCGCTATGGACTGATGGCCTATGTGCTGCTGACGCGCGACCGCTGCACGCCGAACGACTGCGTGATGTTCCGTGCCGTCGGCGACCGCCAGCAACTGGTCAACAATATGGAAGGCCGCACCTATGAGGGGCTGGTCACGCGCTACGCCTCGCAGTGGAATGCGCCGCCTTCGGCGGTTGCCGTGCAGAGCCAGCCGGCGGCTGGCACGTTTGCCGGCCTGACGCCATCGGCGCCGACCGGCAAGCCGACCACGGCCGAGTTTCCGAGCTCCGCCAACACGCCGCCGGTCAGCATCATGAACCCGGAGCCGACGGCCTCGACGCGTTCGGTCGCGCCCAAGCCGCCGACCCAGCTGGCGCCGGCGCCGCCGAGCGTTGCCGCCAGCCATGCCCAGGCGCCGCCGGCCGCCGCCAAGAAGGCCGCAGCGCCCAAGCCGAAGCCCGCAGCCGCTGCGCCGCAGGCGGCGCCCGATGCCGCCGAGCCGGCTGCCAAGGACGAATAGCACCCGAACGCCCATGCCCCTGCATCTGATCAAGCTGGCCGTCGGCTGCGAGTCGGTCAAAGAATTGAAGGAATGGATCGCCGAGCGCATGCTCGCGGCCAAGAAGAAGGGCCTGCCGCAGCAGCACGTCCATGTGACGCGGATGACGCCGAAGCGGGTCGAGGACATCCTCGCCGGTGGTTCGCTGTACTGGGTGATTCGCGGTGAGGTCGCTGCGCGCGAGAAGATCGTGGGCATCGAGCCGTTCCGCGACGGCGACGGCATCGGCCGCTGCCGCATCATCATGCAGCCCAAGGTGATCGCGGTGTCGCCGCGGCCGATGCGCCCATTCCAGGGCTGGCGCTACCTGACCGCCGAGGACGCGCCCGCGGATCTCGGCAAGGCCAGCGCGGCGGGCCTCGAGGCGATGCCGGAGCCGTTGCGGCGGGAGTTGCGGGACCTGGGGTTGCTGTAGCGGATCTCCGCCTTGCGTGTGCCGAGCGTGCATGCGCGCCATGGTTTCCCGCTTGTCTCCACGTCGTCATGGCCGGGCTTGTCCCGGCCATCCACGTCGTTCGGCATGCTGGGAGGGGCGTGGATGCCCGGGACGAGCCTGGGCATGACGGAGTAACCAA
>NZ_CAFJ01000495.1 GCF_000239795.1 Bradyrhizobium sp. STM 3809
CCGAGCGGCTGGCCGATCTCGTGGTGAAGACGGCCGGGCTCTGAGCGGGACGGCGGAAATCGGCCGAAATCCGGGCGGAGCGCCTGAAAATTCGTGGTTTTTCCGGCTTTTGCGGGCTTGTCCCGGCCGGTCATGTCTTGCATGAAGGGCGCATGATTCGGGGCTGTCGGAGCTTGGCCGGCACCCGCGACCACGGACGGGATGCCCATGAGACTGCCGCGCGAGATCGGACCCATCCACTTCGTCGGGATCGGCGGCATCGGCATGAGCGGCATCGCCGAGGTGCTGTGCAATCTCGGCTACACGGTGCAGGGCTCCGACGCCTCCGACAACGCCAATGTCGCGCGGCTGCGCGAGAAGGGCATCACCGTCAGCGTCGGCCACAAGGCGGAGAACGTGGCGGGGGCTGACGTCGTCGTCGTCTCGACCGCGATCAAGCGCGACAATCCCGAGCTGATGGCCGCACGCGCGCAGCGCATTCCCGTGGTGCGCCGCGCCGAGATGCTGGCCGAACTGATGCGGCTGAAGAGCTGCGTCGCCATCGCCGGCACTCACGGCAAGACCACGACCACGTCGATGGTCGCGGCGCTGCTCGACGCCGGCGGGCTGGATCCCACGGTCATCAACGGCGGCATCATCAATGCCTACGGCACCAATGCGCGGCTCGGCGGCGGCGAGTGGATGGTGGTCGAGGCCGATGAGAGCGACGGCACCTTCCTGAAGCTGCCGGCGGATGTCGCCATCGTCACCAATGTCGATCCCGAGCATCTCGACCACTTCAAGACCTTCGACGCCGTGCAGGACGCCTTCCGCGCCTTCGTCGAAAACGTTCCGTTCTACGGCTTCGCCGTGATGTGCATCGATCATCCCGTCGTGCAGGCCTTGGTCGGCAAGATCGAGGACCGCCGCATCATCACCTACGGCGTCAACCCGCAGGCGGATGTCCGGCTGGTGGATCTCACGCCGATGGGCGGCGGCTCGTCGTTCAAGGTCGTGTTCCGCGACCGCAAGAGCGGCGCGACGCATGAGATTTCAGACATCGTCCTGCCGATGCCCGGCCGGCACAATGCCTCGAACGCGACGGCCGCCATTGCCGTGGCCCGCGAACTCGGCCTTTCGGACGAGGCCATCCGCAAGGCGATCGGCGGCTTCGGCGGCGTCAAGCGCCGCTTCACCCGCACCGGAGAGTGGAATGGCGTGACCGTGATCGACGATTACGGCCACCATCCCGTCGAGATCGCCGCCGTGCTGAAGGCGGCGCGGGAGTCCACCAATGGCAAGGTCGTCGCCGTGGTGCAGCCGCATCGCTACACAAGGCTGCAGTCGTTGTTCGAGGAGTTCTGCACCTGCTTCAACGATGCGGACGCGGTCGTCGTCGCCGACGTCTATGCGGCCGGCGAGGCGCCGATCGAGGGCATCGACCGCGATCATTTCGTGCTCGGTCTGCGTGCCCATGGTCATCGCGACGTGGTGCCGCTGCCGAAGGCCGCCGATCTCGCCGGCATCGTGAAGGACCTCGCCAAGCCGGGCGACCTCGTCGTCTGCCTCGGCGCCGGCAACATCACGCAATGGGCTTACGCGCTGCCGAATGAGCTGAAGGCGCTGGGGTAGGGCGGTGGGCTTCCCTGACATCACGCCCGATCTCAAGGCCGCGATGCCCGCGCTGCGCGGGCGGCTGCTCGCCAATGAGAGCCTGGCGCCGCTCACCTGGTTTCGCGTCGGCGGACCGGCGCAGGTGCTGTTCACGCCGGCGGACGCCGATGACCTCGCCTATTTCCTGAAGCATGTTCCGGTCGAGCTGCCGATCTACGTGATCGGCGTCGGCTCCAACCTCATCGTGCGCGACGGCGGCGTGCCGGGCGTGGTGATCCGCCTGGCGCCGCGTGCGTTCGGTGAGGTCAAGGCCGACGGCGACATCGTCACCGCCGGCACCGCGGCGCTCGACAAGCGCGTGGCCGAGGTCGCGGCCTCGGCCGATCTCGCTGGCCTGGAATTCCTGTTCGGCATCCCCGGCACGATCGGCGGCGCGCTGCGCATGAACGCCGGCGCCAATGGCGGCGAGACCAAGGACATCCTGGTCGAGGCGACCGCGATCGATCGCCGTGGCGAGACGCATCGCTTCAGCAATGCCGACATGAAGTTCACGTATCGCGCGAGCGGCCTCGATCCGTCGCTGATCTTCACGGCCGCGCGGTTCCGCGGCAGGCCGTCCGCGCCGGAGGCGATCCGCGCGCGCATGGCCGAGGTCCAGGCACATCGCGAGACGGCGCAGCCGATCCGGGAGAAGACCGGCGGCTCGACCTTCAAGAACCCGCCGGGACATTCGGCCTGGAAGCTGGTCGATGCCGCCGGCTGTCGCGGCCTCAAGGTCGGCGGGGCGCAGGTTTCGGAGATGCATTGCAACTTCCTGATCAACACCGGCAACGCCACCGCCGACGACATCGAGACGCTCGGCGAGACCGTGCGCGACCGGGTCAAGGCCACTTCGGGCATCGAGTTGCAGTGGGAGATCAAGCGGATTGGAATCAAGGCGATCTGATCGGCCGCTCTGCTAAAGTGACGTCGGCGCAACCGCGACCGCAATGTGGAATCAACCGAGAAGACATTGATGCGCACCACGATTCTGTTCGGCGGCTCCAACAAGGAGCGTCTCGTCTCGGTCGCCAGCGCCAAGGCGCTGCACGCCGCGCTGCCCGAGGCCGACCTCTGGTTCTGGGAGGCCGACGACACCGTGCATCAGGCGAGCGGCCAGGCTCTGGTCGCCCACGCCAAGCCGTTCGAGGAGCCGTTCACGGCCGACGGCGCCCGGATCGGCATGCTGGCCGAGGCGCTCGACCGCGCGCGCGCGGAGGATCGCCTCCTCGTGCTCGGCCTGCATGGCGGCCGGGCGGAGAATGGCGAGCTTCAACTGATGTGCGAGATTCGCGGCGTGCCTTTCACCGGGTCGAGCTCGGCGTCCTCGCACCTTGCCTTCGACAAGGTCGCGGCCAAGCGCTTCGCCGTGCTGGCCGGCGTGACAGCGGTCGAAGGGATCGCGCTTGAGGATGCCGAAGCGGCGCTGGCGCGTCACGGCCGGCTGATTGCCAAGCCGGTGAACGATGGATCGAGCTTCGGCCTGATCTTCGTCAACGCCAAGCAGGACCTCGTCGCGGTCAAGGCAGCGGCCGCCACCGAGCACTACCTGATCGAACCGTTCGTCACCGGGACGGAGGCGACCTGCGGCGTACTCGAACAGGCCGATGGATCGCTGATCGCGCTGCCGCCGATCGAGATCCTTCCGGCCGATGGCGCCTTCAACTACTTCGCGAAGTACCTCGCGGCTGCCACGAAGGAGATCTGTCCGGGTCGCTTCAGTCCGGAAATCACGGCGGCGCTGCAGACCGAGGCGATCAAGGCGCATCGCGCGCTGTCCTGTGGCGGCTACTCGCGCACCGACTTCATCGTCTCGGCCAACGGCCCGGTCTATCTCGAGACCAATACGCTGCCCGGAATCACCGCGGCCTCGCTGTATCCGAAGGCGCTCGCGGCCCAGGGCATCCCCTTCGCCGACTTCCTGCAGCAGCAGATCGCCTTGGCGGAACGCCGCGTTCGCCGTTAAGAATTGTGCGATAGTCGCACCGTGGGAACCCGGCCCGGCGTGCCCCGGTGGTTCCTGTAACCCGTAAAATGCTTAAGAATCCCGGGCAAGGTCCTCATAAATCGGAGAAAAAAATCGTCTCTCCGGACCTATTTTACTTTTTGTTTACCAGGACGTCCGAAGGTTAACGCTGGCGCCTCAGTGGTGCTCGGCTGCCGGGTCGAGCTGTCGTGACGAACCGCATTGGGATGGTCACCAGTGTCCGGCCGGCCGGGACCGTGGGCGTGGGTCCGCGAGTATTGCGGGCGCAACAGTTGATGAGCTCGTGCAATGGATGGTGCAGGACGCCTCGCTCGATCGCAGAGGCCTCAAGCTGACCTGAAAGCCGCTGCCCTTGGCGCGGCAATCCTGCTGCGCGAGTATGTCTCAGCCCGTCTGCCGCGCATCAAGCTGCCGCGTCGGCGCAAGATCGATCAGCGCGGCCAACGAACCGCGCGCGATGATCGCGCAGCGACGCCGGCCGTGCTCGCGCCGATGGTCGAGCGCGAAGCGCCGCCGCGCGTGGTCGAACTCGTCGAGCGTTATCTGCCGCGCCGTCTCGGCACCGTGGCGACGGTGGCGCTGCTGTTCGGCAGCGTCTGGCTCGGTGTCGTCAAGGGCGGCCACGCCCAGGACGTCAGCGCGGCGCTGTCCGACACCCGCAATTCGCTGGCGAACGCCGCCGGCTTCCGCATCACTGCGGTCGCGATCAATGGCCGCAAGCAGCTCACCCAGGACGAGGTGCTGGCGATCGGCGGCGTCTCCGGCCGCTCGTCGCTGCTGTTCCTGGATGCCGCCGCCGTCCGCGACCAGCTCAAGGCCAATCCCTGGATCGCCGACGCGACGGTGCAGAAGTTCTTCCCGAACCAGCTGCAGATCGACATCGTCGAGCGCAAGCCGTTCGCGCTGTGGCAGCAGGACGGCCGCCTCTCGGTGATCGCCGATGACGGCGCCGTGCTCGAACAATATGTGTCGCGCCGCTTCCTCACGCTGCCGCTCGTCGTCGGCAAGGGCGCAGAAAGCAGGGCACGTGATTTCCTGGCGCTGCTCGCGCGCTATCCGCAGGTCCGCGCCGTGACCAAGGCGGCGGTGTTCGTCGGCGAGCGCCGCTGGAACCTGCGCACCAAGGACGGCCTCGACATCCGCCTGCCGGAGAACGACGTCGGCAACGCGCTCGCGACCTTGAGCCAGCTCGACCAGGACGACAAGCTGTTCTCGCGCGACATCGTCGCCATCGACATGCGGCTGTCGGACCGGCTGACGGTGCAGCTTTCGGACGACGCCGCGAAGGCGCGCGAGGAGCTGTTCAAGGACAAGAAGCCCAAGAAGAAAGCCGGTGACGCATGACCGGCTTCGATCGCCAGACTCCGAAGACGCGTCCGATGGGCCAGAAGCGTACCGCGCTGGTGGCCTCGCTCGACGTCGGCACCAGCAAGATCGCCTGCATGATCGCGCGGCTGAAGCCGGCGCCGCCGAGCGATGCGCTGCGCGGCCGTACCCATGCGGTCGAACTGATCGGCTACAGCCAGATCCAGTCGCGCGGCGTCAAGGCCGGCGCCGTGGTCGATCCGGTCGAATGCGAGCAGGCGGTGCGGCAGGCGGTCGCGCTGGCCGAGCGCATGGCCAAGGTGCGGGTCGAGTCCGTGCTGCTGCCGGTCGCCGGCGGCCGCGTGATGGGCCACCTGATCGAGGCGACCTCCGACATTCGCGGCGGCGCCGTGACCCAGGCCGATGTCAGCCGCGTGACCTCCACCGGCATGCACCATGCGACCGGCGACGGTCGGGCAGTGCTGCATGCTTTGCCGGTCGGCTACACGCTCGACGGTGTGAAGGGCATCCGCGATCCCCGCGGCATGCTGGCGCGGCAGTTCGGCGTCGACATGAACGTCGTCACCACGGATGCCACCGTGGCCAAGAACCTGATGCTGGTGGTCGAGCGCTGTCATCTCAACGTCGAGGCCATGGCCGCGAGCCCGTATGTTGCCGGGCTGTCGGTGCTGACCGACGACGAGGCCGATCTCGGTGCCGCGGTGGTCGAGATGGGCGCCGGCACCACCACGATCGCGATCTACTCCGGCGGCCGCTTCGTCCATGCCTCCGGTTTTGCGCTCGGCGGGCATCACGTGACCATGGATCTTGCGCGCGGACTATCAGCGTGCATTGCAGATGCCGAGCGAATCAAGACGTTATATGGCACGGTGCTGACTGGCGGGTCCGACGCGCGTGAGTTGATGTCTGTTCCGACGGCCGGTGACAACGAGCGGGATGTTCCGCAGATCGTGTCCCGCGCCACCATCGCGAACATCGTCAGGCACCGCGCAGAGGAGATTTTTGAAATGGTCCGCGACCGGCTGAAGGATTCGCCCTTTGCGGCAGAACCCAAAGCGCGCGTCGTCCTCAGCGGAGGCGCCTCCCAGCTGACGGGCCTGGTCGAGCTCGCGACCCGGATCCTCGACCGCCCGGTGCGGGTCGGCCGTCCGCTCGGCTTCGGCCGTCTTCCCAACGAGGCCAAGAACGCCGCCTTCGCGGTGCCCACCGGGCTCCTGGTCTATCCGCAATACGCGCACCTCGAACATGTCGAACCGCGGCATACGCGGCAGGTCGGGACAGGAACCGACGGCTATTTCGGAAAGGTCGGACGATGGCTACGCGAGGGCTTCTGATGACCGATGTCCGCACCAACCGATTTTCACCAACACCACCCACGGCCGGCGGCCGGGGCGAACCCACGCGCGCGTGATCGAGAGGCAATCATGGCACTCACTATTACCCCTCCTGATATCCACGAGCTGAAGCCCCGGATCACCGTGTTCGGCGTCGGCGGCGCGGGCGGCAACGCCGTCAACAACATGATCACGGCCGGCCTGCAGGGCGTCGACTTCGTCGTCGCCAACACCGACGCGCAAGCGCTGACCATGTCCAAGGCGCAGCGCATCATCCAGATGGGCACGCAGGTCACGCAAGGGTTGGGCGCCGGCTCGCAGCCGGACGTCGGCGCGGCCGCCGCGCAGGAGGTGATCGACGAGATCCGCGATCATCTCTCGGGCGCCAACATGGTGTTCGTGACCGCCGGCATGGGCGGCGGCACCGGCACGGGTGCTGCTCCGGTCATCGCCAAGACCGCGCGCGAGATGAACATCCTCACCGTGGGTGTCGTCACCAAGCCGTTCCACTTCGAGGGCGCGCGCCGCATGCGCACCGCGGAGTCCGGCATCTCCGAGCTGCACAAGGTGGTCGACACCTTGCTGATCATCCCGAACCAGAACCTGTTCCGGGTCGCCAACGAGAAGACGACCTTCGCCGACGCGTTCGCGATGGCCGACCAGGTTCTCTATTCCGGCGTGGCCTGCATCACCGACCTGATGGTCAAGGAAGGCCTGATCAACCTCGACTTCGCCGACGTGAGAGCGGTGATGAGGGAGATGGGCAAGGCGATGATGGGCACCGGCGAGGCCTCGGGCGAGAAGCGCGCGCTGACCGCCGCGGAAGCCGCGATCGCCAACCCGCTGATCGACGATTCCTCGATGAAGGGCGCCCGTGGCCTGCTGATCTCGATCACCGGCGGCAAGGACCTCACGCTGTTCGAGGTCGACGAAGCCGCGACCCGCATCCGCGAGGAGGTCGACCAGGACGCCAACATCATCGTCGGCGCCACCTTCGACGAATCGCTCGACGGCCTGATCCGCGTCTCCGTCGTTGCCACCGGCATCGAGCAGGCGCAGTTCAACCGCGGTGTCACCACGACTGCACAGCCGGCGGCGGCTGTCGCTCCGATTGCCGCCGCCCCGACCGCTCACGCGGGTCTTCCTGAAAGCCGTCTCGCCGACCTGACCGCGCGCCTGCGCGCCGACAATCAGCGTCTGGCGGAACGCGCGGCCAAGCTCGAGCAGCAGGCATCGCAGGCTCCGGCCGTCGCGCAACCGGCGCCCGCGCCGGTCGCCCCGGCGCCGCGCCCGGCTCCGAACCTCGAGCGCGATACCCTCGCGGCCGTGGCGGCCGCCATGGCCAGCGAGCCCGCGCCGGCGCCCGCTCCGGTCCCGACGGCGGCCTCCTATGGCGACGTGACCGTGCGTCCGATCGCCCAGAAGCCGTCGCTGTTCCCCGAGCCGGAGGCCCAGCGTGCGGCGCCGGTCGAACCGGCGGCGCCGCCCGAGACCTTCATCCCGCAGGCCGCCGAGCGGGTTCCCTCGCGCGCGCCGCGCATGCCGAAGTTCGAGGACCTGCCGATGCCGGCGCAGGCCGAGATCCGGCAGGCCAGGGGCGACGAGGGCGAGGAGCATCCGCAGAAGACCCGCATGTCGCTGCTGCAGCGTCTCGCCAATGTCGGCCTCGGCCGCCGTGACGAGGAGAGCGAGCCGCCGATGTCGGGTCGGTCAGCCGCTCCTGCCATGCCGCAGATGCCGCCGCTGCCGGAACGGAAGCCGCAGCCGAGCGTTAGGCAGCAGGTTTCGAGCCACGAATCGCCGGTCTCGGAATATGCCCGCCGTCCGGCGCCGCAGGGTCTCGACGTCCATGGCCGTCCCGCGCCTGTGTCCCCCGCGCCACAGGGCGACGACCATTTGGATATCCCGGCCTTCCTCCGCCGGCAGGCGAACTGAGAATTGTTACAGCCCCGACGGTGCTGAACAGGCCCGGCTCGCGAGAGCCGGGCCTTTTCGCTGGGCTGGCGGGAACCCGGAATGTCGGTTCAACTAACTGATTTTAAATGATTAATTATTCTTTCGGTGTTTAGATGGGGAACACGGAGGGTTAAGTCCGCGTTCCAGTTTGGTTAAGGGTTGGCGCGAATACGGCAGAGATGGGGTAACAATCCGTAAAGAAGCGTGAGTTGGCGCTCTAGGGGGGGCTCGTTAAGTTCTGTCGTGACTTGGGGATGCCTGAAAATGAGTCGGTTCGCGAGGGGCGGCCGACGGGGGTTCAGGCGGGGTCTTGGGCGATCGTCGATGAAATTCAGCCGGCAAACAACGCTTCGTTCGCAAGCCACTGTCACTGGCGTAGGCGTCCACTCTGGCGCGCCGGTCAGCCTGACGATCGGGCCTGCGCCGATCGACGCGGGGATCGTGTTCCTCCGCACTGGCCTTGACGGTGCCGACCGCGAAGTTCTGGCCTCGTTCGGTTCGGTGATCGCGACGGAGCTGGCAACGGTGTTGGGCGACCGTAACGGCCCGCTGGTTTCCACCGCCGAGCATATCCTGGCCGCGCTGCGCGGCATGGGCGTCGACAATGCCCTGATCGAGATCGATGGTCCCGAAGTTCCGATCATGGACGGCAGCGCCGCGCCGTTCGTCGCCGCGATCGACCAGGCCGGGATCGTCAACCAGTCGGCGTCGCGCCGCTATCTCCAGGTGCTCAAGCCGGTCCAGGTGACGATGGGCGCCTCGATGGGCGAACTGCGTCCCAACAGCTCCGGCTTCCGCGTCGAGGCCGAAATCGATTTCGCCAACCCCGTGATCGGCCGGCAGGCCTACCATTTCGAGCTCAGCTCCGAGCGCTTCCGTCGCGAAATCTCGCGCGCCCGCACCTTCGGCTGCATGAGCGACGTCTCGCGGCTGTGGAACGCCGGCTTCGCGCTGGGCTCCTCGTTCGACAACACGCTGGTGTTCGACGAGGACCGCCTCCTGAACCCCGAAGGCCTCCGCTACGCCGACGAGTGCGTGCGCCACAAGGTGCTCGACGCGATCGGCGATCTCGCTCTGGCCGGCCTGCCGATGCTCGGCACCTACCGCTCCGTCCGCGGCGGGCACAAGCTCAATCACGCCGTCCTGACCGCGCTGATGGCCGATCGGACTGCCTGGCGGGTGGTCGAGGGCGAGACCGTGCGCCGTCCCCGCGTCGCGGCCGAGGTCGTCGGCGGCATGGTCGGTGGCATGATTGCCCCGGCCTTCGGTCCGGACGTGTCCTGAGCCGGAGCTCGGTTGCGCCTGCCGCGAATCCCGCGAGCAGGTCGATGTCCGATCCGATGATGACGCTTGAGGCGCTTCGTCATTGCCGCCTTCGGCATCCTCGTTCGGCGACTTTTTCGTTAGGCATTGTTGCTGATCACCGCCACCTGAGCGGGCAGGGGTGTTTCTGCAGGTTTTCCAACGGCTTTTGCAGCGCCAACCATGCCGCGGGGCAGCAGCCTCGGTCTCGCCTTAATCCGGGCGGAATGGCTGCCTATGCGGTTGGTTTATGAAGTGTTTTCGGTTAGAGAGGCCGTGGCGGCGTGATGCGCGCCACAAGGGGCTCTTCCTTCGCGGCTATGAGACGATGGTCCTTGCGACGATGGTCATGGTGCGCGGCGTAGATCAGATCACAGGCATCGGGTTCCAAAGCAGCATGTCGAACCAGCGTCTCACGCGCGAACTCCGTCCTCAGTCCATCCCGGCCGTCCGCGCTCTGCGGCTCGCCGCGTCGCTGGCACTGCTGGCGCTGCCCCTGGCGGGCTGCGGCACCGGTGGCCTCTGGGACAAGTTCATGGCCAAGGACGACACCTTCGTCGATGAGCCCGCGGACAAGCTCTACAATGAGGGCTTGTACCTGATGAACGAGAAGAAGGACGTCAAAGGCGCGACCAAGAAGTTCGAGGAGGTCGACCGCCAGCATCCGTATTCCGACTGGGCCCGCAAATCGCTGCTGATGTCGGCCTACGCCTCCTATCAGGCCGGCGACTATGACGGCTGCATCGGCGCCGCGACCCGTTACGTGACCCTGCATCCGGGCAGCCCGGACGCGGCCTACGCGCAGTACCTGATCGCCGCGTCGCATTACGACCAGATCCCGGACATCAGCCGCGATCAGGGCCGCACCGAGAAGGCGATCGCCGCGCTCGAAGAGGTGGTACGCAAATATCCGACCTCCGAATACGCCACCAACGCCAAGGCGAAGATGGAGGGCGCCCGCGACCAGCTCGCCGGCAAGGAGATGGATGTCGGCCGCTACTACATGCAGAAGCGCGACTACACCGCCGCCATCAATCGCTTCAAGACGGTGGTGACGCAGTACCAGACCACGCGCCATGTCGAGGAAGCGCTGTACCGCCTGACCGAGGCCTATATGACGATCGGCATCGTCGGCGAGGCGCAGACGGCCGCGGCCGTGCTCGGCCATAACTTCCCGGACAGTAAGTGGTACAAGGACGCCTATAATCTCGTGAAGTCCGGCGGCGTCGAGCCGGAGGAGAACAAGGGCTCCTATATCTCTCGCGCGTTCAAGAAGCTCGGTCTCGGCTGACGCCGGCGAAGGGGCGGTCTGATCTTCGTTTGTTCTCAATTCTTGTTTTGTTCTCTTTTTGCTGCTAGCATCGAGTCGTTCGCTCAGGGGCATCCTGCCCCGTTACGAAGGACTTCGGTTCCATGCTGGCGCGACTGTCGATCCGTGACATCGTCCTGATCGAACGACTCGATCTCGAATTTTCTGAAGGGCTTGCGGTGCTGACCGGCGAGACCGGCGCCGGCAAGTCCATCCTCCTCGACGCGTTTGCTCTGGCCCTTGGCGGTCGCGGCGATGCCAGCCTGGTGCGGCATGGCGCCGACCAGGGGCAGGTCACGGCCGTGTTCGAGATCGGCAAGGACCATCCGGCCGCCCGGATCCTGGCCGCCAACGGCCTGGATGCCGATGGCGAGATGATCCTGCGCCGCGTCCAATACGGTGACGGTCGCACCCGGGCCTTCATCAACGACCAGTCGGTCAGCGTGCAGACCCTGAAGGCGATCGGCGCCACCCTGGTCGAGATCCATGGCCAGCACGACGAACGCGCCCTGGTCGATGCCGCCACCCATCGCCGCTTGCTGGATGCCTTCGCCGGGCTGGAAAAAGACGTCGCCGCCGTCGAGGCACTGTGGGCTGCGCGCCGGACCGCGGTCACGGCGCTCGACCAGCATCGGGCCGGCATGGAGCGCGCGGCGCGCGAGGCCGATTATCTCCGCCACGCCTCCGACGAATTGAAGAAGCTGGCGCCGAAGGAGGGAGAGGAGACGCAGCTCGCCGCCCGTCGCACGGCGATGATGCAGGGCGAGAAGATCGCTGGCGACCTGCGCGACGCGCAGGACGCGGTCAGCGGCAACCAGTCGCCGATCGCGGCGCTCGCGGCCGCTGTGCGGCGGCTGGAGCGGCGCGCGGTCAGTTCGCCGGCGCTGGTCGATCCGGCGGTCAAGGCGATGGACGCCGCGATCAACGCGCTGGAGGAGGCTGACCAGCATCTGACCGCGGCGCTGGCGGCCACCGATTTCGATCCCTTGGAGCTGGAGCGCATCGAGGAGCGGCTGTTCGCGCTGCGCGCCGCCGCGCGCAAATACTCCACCCCGGTGGACGGACTTGCCGCGCTGGCCGCCAAATATGCCGCCGACGTCGTGCTGATCGACGCCGGCGCCGAGCAGCTGAAGAAGCTCGAGGCTGCGGCGGCTGCGGCCGACGGGCGTTTTGCCGCCGCTGCGGCCAAGCTGTCCACGGCGCGCAGCAAGGCGGCCGAGAAGCTGAACCGGGCCGTCCACGCCGAGCTCGGCCCGCTCAAGCTCGAACGCGCCAAGTTCATGACCCAGGTCGACAGCGACGCCGAGGCGCCGGGGCCGGAGGGCATCGACCGCGTCGAGTTCTGGGTCCAGACCAATCCAGGAACCCGGCCGGGGCCGATGATGAAGGTCGCCTCCGGCGGCGAGCTGTCGCGGTTCCTGCTGGCGCTGAAGGTGGTGCTGTCCGATCGCGGCTCGGCGCCGACGCTGGTGTTCGACGAGATCGATACCGGCGTGGGCGGCGCGGTGGCGGATGCCATCGGTGCCCGCCTGGCGCGGCTCGCCCATGGCGTCCAGGTCATGGCCGTGACCCATGCCCCGCAGGTCGCGGCCCGCGCCGACCAGCATCTCCTGATCTCCAAGGATGCGCTCGACCGCGGCAAGCGCGTCGTCACCCGCGTCAACACGCTCGCCACCCTGCACCGCCGCGAGGAGATCGCCCGCATGCTGGCCGGCGCCGAGGTCACCGCCGAAGCCCGCGCCGCGGCGGATCGGCTGCTGGAGGCCGCGGCGGCATAGGTCGGCGGGCAGGGCGAACGTTTTGGCTCCGCCGCGCGCATTGTGTAAACCGTCATCCCGGGCGCGACCTGTTGGGCCGCCCCTCCGGTTTGACGAGCAGACAGTCCGCAGCATGGCCAAGACAACGAAACCCAAGACCCCCGTCGATGTCGCCGATCTCACCAAGGCCCAGGCCAAGGTGGAATGGAAACGGCTGGCGCTGGAGCTCGAAACCCACGACCGGCTCTACTACCAGGAGGACGCGCCGAAGATTTCGGACGCCGGCTACGACGAGCTGCGTCGCCGCTTCAACGCCATCGAGAAGCGCTTTCCCGAGCTCGTCAGCAGCGAATCTCCGTCGCAAAAGGTCGGCGCAGCCCCATCGGGCCGCTTCAAGAAGGTGCGGCATGCGGTGCCGATGCTGTCGCTCGACAACGCCTTTGCGGAAGAGGACGTGCGCGACTTTGTCGGCCGCATCGCGCGCTTCCTGAAGCTGGCCGAGGACGATCGTATCGCCTTCTCCGCCGAGCCGAAGATCGACGGGCTGTCGATGTCGCTGCGTTATGAGGGCGGCGAGCTGGTCACCGCGGCGACCCGCGGCGACGGCGCCGAGGGCGAGGACGTCACCGCCAACATCCGTACCCTGAAGGACGTGCCGCAGAAGCTGCATGGTCGCAACCTGCCCGACGTCTGCGAGGTGCGCGGCGAGGTCTACATGACCAAGCAGGCGTTCCTGGCGCTGAACGAGCGGCAGAAGGAAGCCGGCGACACCATCTTCGCCAATCCGCGCAACTCCGCCGCCGGCTCGCTGCGCCAGAAGGATCCGACCATCACCGCGTCGCGGCCGCTCGGCTTCTTCGCCTATGCCTGGGGCGAGATGAGCGCGATGCCGGCCGAGACGCAGAGCGGCATGATCAAATGGTTCGAGCATTGCGGCTTCACCACCAACCCGCTGACCAGGCTCTGCCACTCCGTCGAGGAGCTGATCGCCTTCCATCATCAGATCGAGGAGCAGCGCGCCGAGCTCGATTACGACATCGACGGCGTCGTCTACAAGGTCGACCGTATCGATTGGCAGGAGCGGCTCGGCTTCGTCTCGCGCACGCCGCGCTGGGGCATCGCGCATAAATTCCCGGCCGAGCGCGCCATGACCGTGCTGAAGGATATCGAGATCCAGGTCGGCCGCACCGGCTCGTTCACCCCCGTCGGCAAGCTCGAGCCGGTCGGCGTCGGCGGCGTCATCGTGCAGAACGTCACCCTGCACAATGAGGACTACATCAAGGGCATCGGCAACAAGGGCGAGGTGCTGCGCGAGGGTAGAGATATCCGAAGAGGGGACACAGTTGTCATTCAGCGTGCCGGCGATGTGATCCCGCAAGTGGTCGATGTTCTCATCGATAAACGTCCTTCGGACTCCGAGCCATTCGAGTTTCCAAAGAAGTGCCCGTGCCCGCTGCACACCGACGTCGTTCGCGAGGAGACGGCGGCCGGCGAGGAGGGCTCGCGTGCCCGCTGCACCGGCGAGTTCGCCTGTCCCTATCAGAAGATCGAGCATCTCAAGCTGTTCGCCTCGCGCCGCGCGTTCGACATCGATGGCCTCGGCGAGAAGCAGATCCAGTTCTTCTTCGATGAAGGCTGGGTCAAGGAGCCGTCGGACATCTTCACGCTGCAGAAGCGCAACGCCAAGCTCAAGCTGGAGGACGTCGAGGGCTATGGCGAGACCTCGGTGCGCAACCTGTTCAACGCCATCGACGCGCGGCGGGAGATCGCGCTGGAGCGCTTCATCTACGCGCTGGGCATGCGCCATGTCGGCGAGACCACGGCGCTGGCGCTGGCGCGCGGCTATGGCTCGTGGGAGGCGTTCCACGACGCCTGCCTGAAGGTCGCTGCCGGCGATGAGGAGGCGATCGCCGAGATGGACGCGCTCGACCAGATCGGCGACACCGTGATCAAGAGCGTCGCCGCCTATTTCGGCGAGGACCACAATCGCGGCATTGTCGAGCGGCTGACCCGAGAGGTGAAGATCCTCGATGCCGAGAAGCCCAAGCGCAACTCGCCGATCGCGACCAAGACCGTGGTCTTCACCGGCACGCTGGAAAAAA
>NZ_CAFJ01000494.1 GCF_000239795.1 Bradyrhizobium sp. STM 3809
CTCGCATTTCGCTGCGCTCATGCGATCCACCCTCTCCCACCCTGGCGAAGCTCCGCTTCGCCTTGGGGGAGAGGGTGCACTGTTCTTGCCGCGCGATATTCGTCCCAACTGAGAACGATGCTTTTGCGCTTGGGCGTAACTCACCTCCCAAAAAAATGTTGTTCGAGGGTGCCCCGTCTTTTCCGATCAATGCACCGTCAGCTCCAAATACAGCGGGCTCCGGAAGGTCGACGACGGCATCCACGGCAGTTGCTCCTGCGTGCGGCGATACTCCGGGACGACCTTGTGCAGCTCGTCGAACGCGATCCTGATCGCCATGCGCGCGATCGCGGAGCCGAGGCACGCATGCACGCCGCCGCCGAAGCCGAGGTGGCCGCGCGGCTTGCGGGTGATGTCGTAGACATCCGGATTGGGAAACTGCCGCTCGTCGCGGTTGGCGGAGCCGTAGGCGAGGCAGACGAAGTCGCCTTCGCGCATGGTCTGGCCGTGCAAGGTCAGATCCTTCTGCAGGCAGCGGCGGAAGCGCTGGGCCGAGGTGTTGAAGCGCAGCGACTCTTCCACGGCATCGGCGAGCAGATCCGGATTGGCGACGACCGCGCGCCGGGCGTCGGGGTGGTCGGCGAGATTGTAGGCCAGCATGCTCATGAAGCCGCCGAGCGACTCGATGCCGGCCATGATCAGGGTGGTCGTCGTCAGCAGCACCTCGCGCTCGTCGAGCCTGTCGCCGTCGATCTCGGCCATGCTGAAATGCGAGATCAGATCGTTCTGCGGCCGCGCGCGGCGCTCGGCGATGACGCCCGCCGCGTAGTCCTGCATCCAGTTGTAGGCGGCGATGTGCTGCGGGCCCTTGGCGCGGCTGACCGGGTCGCTCTGCACCATCAGCACCGCCTTGTCGCGCACCGTCTGCTCGTCGCCGAGCGGCAGGCCGAGGGCGGCGAACAGGACGCGCACGGTGAACTTGGACGAGAACGCCTCGATGAAGTCGAAGCGCTCCTGGCCGCGCAGCGCCTCGGCGCTGGCCCGGGCGATGTCGCGGATCGGGCCCGACAGGCTCTCCAGATTGCGCTTCATGAAGGCGTGCTGCACGAGGCCGCGCAGGCGGTCGTGACGCGGCGGATCGGTGGTGCCGAGCGTTGCGCCGGCGCGGTTCGGCAGCTCGGTCATCAGGTTGCCCTTGGCCGAGGAATAGGTCTGCCAGTTGGTGCCGGCCGCCGCGACATCGGCGTAGCGCGACAGGATCCACACCTGCGCCTGCGGGCTCCAGAAACAGGGATGCTCGTCGCGCAAGGTCTTGTAGAACGGGAACGGGTCGGCATCGACCGCCGGCGAATACGGGTCGAACGTGAACATCTGTCGGGCCTCCTCTCCATTGAGTATGGTCGTTGTTGTTCTTTTCACGATCCTAATCGAGCCGCCGCCGCGGCGTGAGGCAAGAACGCTGGTCAAGACTTGTACTTTTCCGACATTCCGGCTTAGCTGCCGCTCATGCCACGCTTTCGCACCAAACCGTCGATCCCCGCCTTCGCGCTGTATGGCGAGGCCTCCGCGGCGCAGCCGGACATGCTGCATATCGAGCCGATCCAGGTGCGCAGCAAGCTGTATCGCTGGGAGATCGAGGCGCATACGCATCAGGGCCTGCACCAGATCCTGTGGGTCGCCGCCGGCCCGGCCGAGATCGCCCTGGACGAACGCCGCGAGCGCTGCAGCGGCCCGGTCGCGGTGATCATTCCGCCCGGCGTGGTTCATGCCTTCCGCTTCTCGCGCGAGACCGACGGCTTCGTGCTCACCTTCAATCCACGCGCCGTGGTCGAGGGCGATGTCCCGGCGACCGGCGAGGCGCTGCGCGACCTGTTCGCAGCCGCGCAGATCCTGCATCTCGAGCCGCAGGCGACCGCGACGGGACGTGTCGCGGCATTGTTCGTCGACCTTGCCGACGAGTTCGCCGCCGCGGACTCGGCCGCCTCGCCGGTGCCGCATTGGCTCGGCCGCTCGATCGTGTGGCGGCTGGCGCAGCAGAGCGCGCGGCTGTCGCAGGGTGCGCGGCGCGGCAGCGGTCATGCCGACCTGTTCACGCGCTTCATCGTGCTGGTCGAGGCCCATCACCGCGATCACTGGTCGGTCGCGCGCTATGCCGACGAGCTCGGCATGACGCCGGAGCGGCTGAACCGGCTGACGCGGGTGGAGACCGGGCAGTCTGCGCTCGATATTGTGCATGCGCGGCTGGCCCGCGAGGCCTGCCGGCGGCTGACCTATATTGCAGCGCCGGTGTCGAAGCTGGCGTTCGAGCTCGGCTTCAAGGACCCGGCCTATTTCTGCCGCTTCTTCAAGCGCCATACCGGCGCCAGCCCGCGCGACTACCGTCGTGCGATGGGCGTGGCGGAGGAGCCCGGCGGCGCTCGCCGTTGATCCTGCGGGAATGGGATACCGTTGCGGCGTTCCGTCGCCGCGTCGGAAAAGTACAAGAGAATGCAGCGTCCATCCAATTGGGCCGGCGCTTTCCTTGATAAATTCGCGACTGACAAGCAAACCGAAAAAATCCAGTTGCCGCGAATCCGGGAGAACAGGCCCATGAAAGTCCAAGTCTGCATCATCGGCGGTGGGCCCTCCGGCCTGATGCTGTCGCAACTCCTGCATCTGCAGGGCATCGATACGATCATCCTGGAAAAATCCAGCCGCGACTACGTGCTGTCGCGCATCCGCGCGGGCGTGCTCGAGCACGGCTTTGCCAAGCTGATGCGCGAGGCGCAGTGCGGCGAGCGCATGGACCGCGAGGGCGAGATCCATCACGGCTTCTACATCGCCCATGACGGCAAGCTCGATCGTGTCGACCTGCACAAATATTCCGGCGGCAACTCGGTGATGGTCTACGGCCAGACCGAGCTGACGCGCGATCTCTACGAAGCCCGCGACAAGCTCGGCGGCAAGGTCGTGCACAACGCGGCCGACGTCACTCCGCACGACATCGCCTCGGACAAGCCCTACGTCACCTATCGCAGCGGCGAGGAGGTGATCCGCGTCGATTGCGACTACATCATCGGCGCCGACGGGTTCCACGGCGTCAGCCGCAAGTCGATCCCGCAGGACAAGATCAAGGAATATGAGCGGGTCTATCCGTTCGGCTGGCTCGGCGTGCTCTCCCGCACCAAGCCGGTGTCGCCGGAACTGATCTATGCCAAGCATGAGCGCGGCTTCGCGCTGTGCTCGCTGCGCTCGCAGGTGCTGAGCCGCTATTACGTCCAGGTGCCGCTGACCGACAAGGTCGAGGACTGGAGCGACGACGCGTTCTGGGCGGAGCTCAAGCGCCGCCTGCCGGAGGAGGTCGCCGCCAAGCTGATCACCGGCCCGTCGATCGAGAAGAGCATCGCGCCGCTGCGCAGCTTCGTCTGCGAGCCGATGCGCTATGGCCGGCTGTTCCTGGCCGGCGACGCCGCCCACATCGTGCCGCCGACCGGCGCGCGCGGATTGAACTCGGCGGCGTCCGACATCTACTATCTCTATCATGCGCTGCTCGACCATTACAAAAAGGGCGACGACACCGGTATCGACGGCTACTCGCAGCGGGCACTGGCGCGCATCTGGAAGGCGCAGCGCTTCTCCTGGTGGATGACGACCCTGCTGCATCGCTTCCCCGATCGCCTGCCTTACGAGGACAAGCTGCAGGACACCGAGTTTGCGTATCTGTTCTCCTCCGAGGCCGCGCAGCGGTCGCTGGCGGAGAACTATGTCGGACTGCCGTTCTAGAAGCTTGCGCGGTCCGTAGGGTGGGCAAAGGCGCGCCGAAGCCGTGAGTGGTTTGCGCGGCTGCATCTCGCGTGCCGATGCACGGTGGGCACGCGACCGCCCAGCGGGCGTCCGCTTTGCCCACCCTACAAGGTCGCGCATCGACCATCCCCGCTTCAACACCCGCCGCTGTCGTCCCGGCCTTGAGCCGGGACCCATACCCCCCGGGAGCGGTTTGAGGCATGCCGGTCATTGGCCTTTTGCCCCACACATCTGCTGCGTTGGTCCCGGATCGGCGCCACGCCGCGCCGACGCGCGTCGCGGCTTGTCCGGGACGACGGAAGTGGCGGGGCGGGATTCACGATTCAAACAGCCATGGAGTAGGGACATGTCATCGCGATCTCGCGGCGCGTCGCGCCCGAGTGGTGCATCGACCATGTCCCTCGCAAACATGAGAGGGCGCAGGGAATGCCGGGTGAAGGCCTCACCCATGGCCCGCCTGCG
>NZ_CAFJ01000493.1 GCF_000239795.1 Bradyrhizobium sp. STM 3809
TTGAGATTGCCTTTGGGCTTCTCGGCATGCGCCAGCCAGTGCCGCAGATAATCCGACAGATCGAAATTGCGCGCCGATTTGAGCAGCAGCCGGAAACGGTAGCGGCCCTTGATGACGGCGAGCGGCGCCTCGGCCGGACCGAGCAGCAGCACGCCCTCCTCCCGCGGCGCTGACGCCACCAGCCGGCGCGCGAAGCCCTCCGCAGTCGGCCGGTCGCCGGCCGAGATGATCAGGCTCGCCAGCCGTCCGAACGGCGGATAGCCGGTACGCTCGCGGGCGTCGATTTCGCTGGTGTAGAACGCCTCGCGGTCGCAGGCGACCAGCGCCTTCATGACGGGATGCTCGGGCTGGTGGGTCTGCAGATAGCCGCGCCCTCGCCCCTGCTCGCGGCCGGCGCGGCCGATGACCTGGTTGAGGAGCTGCCAGGTGCGCTCGGCGGCGCGCGGATCGCCATTGCCGAGGCCGAGATCGGCATCGACCACCCCGACCAGATTGAGCCGCGGAAAATTGTGGCCCTTGGCGACGAGCTGGGTGCCGATGATGAGATCGACCTTGCCTTCCGCGATCTCGGTGAGCTCGGCGCGCATCGTCTCGATCGAGGTGATCAGGTCGCTCGACAGCACCATGCTCCGCGCGTCCGGAAACAGCGCCGCCGCCTCCTCCTGCAGCCGCTCGACACCGGGACCGACGGCGACCAGCGATTCCTCCGCCGCGCAATGCGGGCAGGTCGGCGGCCGGGCCATCGAGAACCCGCAGTGATGGCAGACCAGGCGCTGGCGGAAGCGGTGATCGACCAGCCAGGCGTCGCAGATGGTGCAGGCGAAGCGGTGGCCGCAGGCGCGGCAGAGGGTCAGCGGCGCATAGCCGCGGCGGTTCAGGAACAGCAGCGCCTGCTCGCCGCGCTCGATCGCGGTGCGGATCTCGCCGGCCAGCCGCGGTGAGATGTAGCGGCCGCGCGGCGGCGGCTCGCGGCGGAGATCGATCGCCTCGATATGCGGCATGTGCTGGCCGCCGAAGCGCGACGGCAGCGCCACCCGCTGGTAGCGGCCCTTGCGGGCATTGACCTCGGTCTCGACCGAGGGCGTGGCCGAGGCCAGCACCACCGGGAATTTGGCGATGTGGCCGCGCACCACGGCCATGTCGCGGGCGTGATAATGCGCGCCCTCGTCCTGCTTGTAGGCCTGGTCGTGCTCCTCATCGACGACGATGAGGCCGAGATCGGCGTAGGGCAGGAACAGCGCCGAGCGCGCGCCGACCACGACCGGCGCCTCGCCGGCGGCGATCGCCGCCCAATTGCGCTGGCGGGTGCGGGGCGTCAGCTCGGAATGCCATTCGAGGGGACGCACGCCGAAGCGGCGCGAGAAGCGGTCGAGAAACTGCCCCGTCAGCGCGATCTCCGGCATCAGGATCAGCGACTGCCGGCCGCGGCGCACGGTCTCGGCGACCGCCTCGAAATACACCTCCGTCTTGCCGGAGCCGGTGACGCCGTCGAGCAGCGCGACATTGAACAGGCCGCTGGCCGCCAGGGCCCGCATCGCCTCGACGCCGGCCCGCTGGGCATCGAAGAACTCCGGTTGCGCAAAGGACGGATCGGGCGCCGGCGGCGGCAGCGCACGCGGCATCGCCTCGACGGTCAGTGTGCCCTCGTCAACGAGCCCGTCTATGACGCTCGCGGACACGCCGACCTCGCGGACGAGATCGGATTTGCCGTGCAGCAGGCCATCCGACAGGACGTCGATGACCCGCCGCCGGGCCGGCGTCAGCCGCTTCGGCGGCTCGCCGACCAGCCGGACGCCGAGCCGGACGCGTTCGGGGCCGAGATGCTCGCCCATGCGCAAGGCCATCCGCAGCACCATGCCGCGCGGCGACAGCGTGTAATTGGCGACCCAGTCGACCAGCGACCGCAGTTCCGGCTTCAGCGGCGGCACGTCGAGCTTCTCGCTGACGTCCTTGAGCCGGTTGTGCAGCCGCGGGTCCGGATTGGCGTTCTCCGCCCACACCACCGCCATTACCTCGCGCGGCCCCAGCGGGACGCCGACGACATCACCGGGCTTGAGGTCCATGCCGCGCGGCACGCGGTAGGAATAGGTGTGATCGAGCGCGACCGGAACCAGCACGTCGACCACGCCGGCCGTGCGGGCTGCACCAGGGAAGAGATCGGTCGGGCGGTCCATGAGGGCGGAGATAGCCTTGCTCTGGCTCAAGCGAAAGCCGCCCGGCAAAGTTAGCGAACGGTAAAGGCGCGGGTGGGATATATGGGATGGTCACCAGATGAGGTCGAGCACTTTCGGCATCGGCCGTGCACCCTCTCCTCTTGTGGGAGAGGATGTACCGCGCATGCCGCCGCCCGTTCGATCGACATCAACTGGGGACGATGAGTCGGCAGGTGTGCGCGGTCAATGGTCAAGACGGCAAAAGCGACTGACAACGCGCCTGAGGCGCCCGACCTCATCGGCGCCGATCAGGGCGTGGTTCACGCGATGATGCAGTGGCTGGCGCATCTGCGCAGCGAGCGGCGGCTGTCGCCGAAGACGGTCGAGGCCTATGCGCGCGATCTCAGGCAATGCCTGCAATTCCTCTGCACGCATTGGGGTGAGCCGGTGACCCTGACGCGCTTTGCGTCGCTCGAGGCCGCCGACATCCGCGCGTTCCTGGCGATGCGCCGTGCCGACGACATTGCCGGACGATCGCTGATGCGGACGTTGGCCGGCCTGCGTTCGTTCGGCCGCTTCCTCGAGCGTGAGGGCCAGGGCAAGGTCGGCGCGCTCGCGGGCGTGCGCGCGCCGAAGATCGCCAAGAGCCTGCCGAAGCCGCTGCCGATGGACGCCGCCAAGCGCCTCGCCGATGCCGACGAGCGCGCCGGCGAGAGCCGGGACACGTGGGTGTTGGCGCGCGACGCCGCTGTCATGGCGCTGCTCTACGGCTCTGGCCTGCGCATCTCCGAAGCGCTCGGCCTGAAGCGCCGTGAGGTGCCCAAGCCGGGCGAAGGCGACGTGCTGATCGTGACGGGCAAGGGCAACAAGACTCGCATGGTGCCGGTGCTGCAGAACGTGCTGCAGCTGATCGACGAATACGCCCGGCTCTGTCCCTATCCGCTGCCGGCGGACGGGCCGATGTTCGTCGGCGCCAAGGGCGGGCCGCTGAGCCCGCGCATCATCCAGCTGGCCATGGAGCGGCTGCGCGGCGCGCTCGGCCTGCCCGACAGCGCCACGCCGCATGCGCTGCGTCATTCCTTCGCCACGCATCTGTTGTCACGCGGCGGCGACCTGCGCGCCATCCAGGAGCTGCTCGGCCACGCTTCGCTGTCGACGACCCAGGTCTATACCGGCATCGATTCGGAGCGGCTGCTACAGGTCTACGCCTCGGCGCATCCGCGGCGGTGACATGGTTCGTTCATATCCTTTCCCTTGCGCTGGCCCGGCGGTTCCGGCAATCGTCAGCTTCGCTTGATCCGGAGGGGAACAGATGAGCGCACATGAAAGCATGGAGCATGCGGAGCACGCCGAGCACGCCTCGGGCGAGAATAAGAAGATCGCGCTGCTGATCGCGGTGATCGCGCTGTTCCTGGCGCTGTCGGAAACCCTCGGCAAGGGTGCGCAGACCGAATCGATCAGCAAGAACGTCGAAGCCTCCAATCTCTGGGCCTTCTTCCAGGCCAAGACCGTGCGCCGCACGGTGGTGCAGACCGCCGCCGAGCAGGGCAAGCTGAACCTGCCGGCGCTGCCGGATGAGGCGGCCAAGGCGGCCTTGCAGAAGCAGATCGACGACTGGCAGAAGAATGCCGCCCGTTACCGCTCGGAGCCCGAGACCGGGGAAGGCAGCGAGCAGCTCGCGGAACGCGCCAAGCATGCTGAGCACGAGCGCGACGAAGCGACGGCGAAGTATCATCACTACGAGCTCGCCTCGGCCGCCTTCCAGATCGGTATCGTGCTGGCCTCGGCGACGATCATCACGGG
The DNA here is from genome assembly GCF_000239795.1 of Bradyrhizobium sp. STM 3809. Lineage (GTDB taxonomy): Bacteria > Pseudomonadota > Alphaproteobacteria > Rhizobiales > Xanthobacteraceae > Bradyrhizobium. The sequence goes on from NZ_CAFJ01000493.1 coordinate 3,957, forward strand.
TATGATCGTGCTAGCCTGGGCCTCCGGCGCGCTCGCGCTGGTCGGCATCGCGATGACGCTGCTCGGGCTGTTCCAGCCGCATCTGCTGCATCTGCACTAGCCACGAACAACCGTCATTCCGGGGCATGGCCGCAGGCCTTGAACCCGGAATCTCGATGTGGTGTCGTGTTCTATTTCAACAATCGCGAGATTCCGGGTTCAATCGCCAGCGCGCTGCGCGCACTGACGATTGCCCCGGAATGACGGCAATGGTGGCATGAACTGCGTCGCCGCGATTGAAAACGTCACCGCGCCTGCACGCTGCGGCGGAAGCGCAGGATCTGGCGGAGCACGCGGGACGACCAGCCGCTGGTGTTGGTGCGGAGCACGTCGCCGACGATGTCGCGGATGCGCTGCTTGATCGGGTCGACCAGCTCGGCGGCTCTGCGGCGCAGCGTCAGGACCGACTCATACAGCCAGGCGAACCAGCCCATCTGCAGCAGCTTGTGGCGTGTCACGTCGAAGATGAAGGCGGTGATGCCGACGCCGACCATCTTGCCGAACACGATCGTCAGCAACGCCAGCTTCCACTGGTGATGCATCAGCAGCCACATGCCCACCAGCTTGAGCGGAAACAGCAGCACGAACGGCACGATGAAGACCAGCAAGGTCAGCGCGGGTGACAGCGTCTCGATGCGCGCGGCGAGCCAGTGCTTGAGACTGCGCAGCGGGATCGCGGCGACGATCCGGGCCACGATGGGCTCGAGATGGTCCCACAGCCATGCTTCGATCAGAAAGATGATCGCGAGCAGGATCCAGAACGGCTGAAGCAGGCGGCGCAGCATCGGTCTCCATCTCCGCCAGGCCCCGGGCGTGAGGCCGCTATGACGTTAGGACCTCACACCTTGCCGTTTGGTTCAGCGTCATCGGCAGGCTATTTTGTCGCACCTGCCGATCCCCGCCGCCGGGCGTCGATCACATGTGGATGGCGCGCTTGCCCACCGCAAGGGCGGCTTCCTTGACCGCCTCCGACCGCGTCGGATGGGCGTGGCAGGTGCGGGCCAGATCCTCGGCGGATCCACCGAACTCCATCAATACGGCGGCTTCGTGGATCAGTTCGCCGGCCTCGCGGCCGATGATGTGGGCGCCGAGCACGCGATCGGTCTTCGCATCTGCGAGAATCTTCACGAAACCGTCAGTGGTCTGGTTGACCTTGGAACGGCCGTTCGCGGTAAACGGAAACTTACCGACGGTATAGGCGACGCCGGCCTGCTTCAGCTCATCCTCGGTCTTGCCGACCGAGGCGACCTCCGGCGTGGTGTAGACCACGCCCGGAATGACGTCGTAGTTCACGTGGCCGGCCTGGCCGGCGAGGATCTCGGCGCACGCCACGCCTTCATCCTCGGCCTTGTGCGCGAGCATCGGTCCTGCGACCACGTCGCCGATGGCATAGACGCCGGGGACGCTGGTCGCGAAATGATGGTCGATCTGGACGCGACCGCGATTGTCGAGCACCACGCCGGCTTCCTGCAGGCCGAGCCCGTCGGTGTACGGCACGCGGCCGATGGCGACGAGCACGACATCGGCTTCGATCTTCTCGGCCGCGCCGCCGGCGGCAGGCTCGATCGTGGCCGCCAGCGTCGCGCCGGACGTATCGACGCCGGTGACCTTGGCGCCGAGCTTGAACGCAAAGCCCTGCTTCTCGAGGATGCGCTGGAACTGCTTCGCGATCTCGCTGTCCATGCCCGGCAGGATGCGATCGAGGAATTCGACCACGGTGACCTTGGCGCCGAGACGGCGCCACACCGAGCCGAGCTCGAGCCCGATCACGCCGGCGCCGACCACCAGCAGGCTCGACGGCACCTTCTCCAGCGACAGCGCGCCGGTCGAAGAGACGATGCGCTTCTCGTCGATCTCGATGCCCTTGAGACGCGCGATGTCCGAGCCGGTGGCGATCACGATGTTCTTGGTCTCGACGGTCTGAGCGGCACCGTCATTGCCGGTGACCTGCACCTTGCCGGTGCCGAGGATCTTGCCCTTGCCCGCGAGGACGTCGATCTTGTTCTTCTTCATCAGGAACTCGACGCCCTTGACGTTGCCGTCGATGCCCTGCTGCTTGAAGGTCATCATCGACGGCAGATCGACCTCGGGCGCGGACACCTTGATGCCCATCTTGGCGAAGGAGTGCCCCGCTTCCTCGAACAGCTCCGAGGCGTGCAGCAGCGCCTTCGAGGGCATGCAGCCGACATTGAGGCAGGTGCCGCCGAGGGTGGCGTTCTTCTCGACCACCGCCACCTTCATGCCGAGCTGCGCCGCGCGGATGGCGCAGACATAACCACCGGGTCCGGTGCCGATGACGACGAGATCGTAAGGTGCCATGATCGAATGTTCCGTAAGCTTTGCAGTCAGAGATGATGACGGTCGTCAGCGTCCGCCCGACACGTCGAGAATGGCCGAAGTCACATAGGAGGCCTCGTCCGACAGCAGCCAGACGATGGCGTTGGCGATTTCCTCCGCGGTGCCGACGCGCTTCATCGGCACGTTCGGAGCAAGGCGGTGAGCGCGATCGGGTTCGCCGCCGGAAGCATGGATTTCGGTATCGATCAGGCCGGGCCTGATCGCGGCGACGCGAATGCCCTCGCTCGCAACCTCGTGGCCGAGGCCGACGGTGAAGGAATCGATCGCGCCCTTCGAGGCGGCGTAGTCGACATAGGTGTTGGGCGAGCCGAGCTTGGCAGCGACCGACGACAGATTGATGATCACCCCGCCCTTGCCGCCATGCCGTGTCGACATCCGCTTCACGGCTTCACGTGCGCACAGGATGCTGCCGGTGACATTGACCGCCATCAAACGCTCGATGCGCTCGGCGCTCATCTCGTCCACGCGCGTGGTCGGACCGACGATGCCGGCATTGTTGATGAGCGCCCCGAGCGTGCCGAACTTGTCGGCCGCCTTGAACAAAGCGAGGATGTCGTGCTCGCGGCCGACATCGCATTTCACCGCGATGGCCTTGCCGTTCTTGGCCTCGATCGCCGCGACAGTGCTCTGCGCGGCGGCCTCGTTCGAGGCATAGCCGACGACGATCTTGAAGCCGCGCGATGCGGCGGCGATCGCGGTGGCGCGGCCGATGCCGCGGCTGCCGCCGGTGATTACTGCAACCCTGTCGGTCATGATGGCCCCCGTTAGGTTTGAGGCGCGCTTTTCGGCGCGCCTCCCGAGCATCAGAGGTGTGGTCGTCAGAGATCCAGCACGAGCCGCGCCGGATCCTCCAGGCTCTCCTTGACGCGCACCAGGAAGGTCACGGCTTCCTTGCCGTCGATGACGCGGTGGTCGTAGGACAGCGCCAGATACATCATCGGCCGCACCTCGATCTTGCCGCCGACCACCACCGGCCGCTCCTGGATCTTGTGCATGCCGAGGATGCCGGACTGCGGCGCGTTCAGGATCGGGGTCGACATCAGCGAACCGTAGATGCCGCCATTGGTGATCGTGAAGGTGCCGCCCTGCATCTCGTCGATCTTGAGCTGGCCGTCGCGGGCGCGGCGGCCGAAATCGGCGATGCTCTTCTCGATGTCGGCGATCGACTTGTGGTCGCAGTCGCGCACGACCGGCACGACCAGGCCCTTGTCGGTGCCGACGGCGACGCCGATGTGGTAGTAGTTCTTGTAGATCAGATCGCTGCCGTCGATCTCGGCGTTGACGGCCGGGATGTCCTTCAGCGCCTGCACGACGGCCTTGGTGAAGAAGCCCATGAAGCCGAGCTTCGAGCCGTGCTTCTTCTCGAACACGTCCTTGTACTGGCTGCGCAGCGCCATGACGTTGGTCATGTCGACCTCGTTGAAGGTCGTCAGCATCGCCGCGGTGTTCTGCACGTCCTTGAGGCGGCGCGCGATGGTCTGGCGCAGACGCGTCATCTTCACGCGCTCCTCGCGCGCGGCGTCATCGGCGGGCGACGGTGCGCGGACCTGCACGGCGGCGGCGGGCTGATTGACCGGGGTCGGCGCCGAGGCGGCGCGCTCGATCGCGGCCAGCATGTCGCCCTTGGTGACGCGGCCGTCCTTGCCCGAGCCGGGCACGGTGGTGGCATCGACGCCGCTCTCGGCCGAGAGCTTGCGCACCGACGGCGCTTGCGGCGTGTCGGCGGGCAGCGCCTTGGCCGGGGCGGGAGCAGCAGCAGCCGGAGCCGCAGCGGCGGGCTTCGTCGGCGCCGGTGCGGGAGCCGCGGCGGCCGGCTTGGCAGCGGCCGCGCCATCGTTGATCTGGCCGAGCAGCGCGCCGACGGCGACGGTCTCACCATCCTTGGCGATGATCTCGCCGAGCGTACCGGCCGACGGCGACGGCACCTCGATGGTGACCTTGTCGGTCTCGAGCTCGACGAGCGGCTCGTCGACGGCGACCGCGTCGCCCGCCTTCTTGAACCAGCGGCCGATAGTGGCTTCGGTGACGGATTCACCGAGCGTCGGAACGCGAATGTCAGTCATGGTCTCTATCCTCAATAACCCGTGCGGTCATAAAGCCCGTCCGCCATCGCCTTGCGGCGAGCAAGCGATGCGGTACGGACGATCAACGCGATGGACTTGTACTCGCGCCCCGCAAGGATCTGCGGGGCGCCTTCTAAGGCAGGTTCAGTTCAGGGCGTCGTCGAGCAGCGCCTTCAGCTGGGCGAGATGCTTGGACATCAGGCCCGTGGCGGTCGCGGCCGAGGCGGCGCGGCCGGCGTAGCGCGCACGCTTGCTCTTAGCCCCGGTCTGGTTCAGCACCCACTCGATGTAAGGCTCGATGAAGTACCAGGCGCCCATGTTGCGCGGCTCTTCCTGGCACCACACCACTTCGGCGTTCTTGAAGCGGCCGAGCTCGGCGACCAGCGCCTTGAGCGGCACCGGATAGAGCTGCTCGAGGCGCATCAGATAGATGTCGTTCAGGCCGCGCTTCTCGCGCTCGTCGTAGAGGTCGTAATAGACCTTGCCCGAGCACAGCACGATGCGGCGAATCTGATCGTCCGGCACCAGCTTGGTCTTGTCGTCCGCCTGCATCTGGGCGTCGTCGTACAGAATGCGGTGGAACGTCGTGCCCTTGGCCAGCTCCTCCAGCCGCGACACCGCGCGCTTGTGGCGCAGCAGCGACTTCGGCGTCATCACGATCAGCGGCTTGCGGATCTCGCGATGCAGCTGCCGGCGCATGACGTGGAAGTAGTTCGCCGGCGTGGTCGGGTAGACCACCTGCATGTTGTCCTCGGCGCACATCTGCAGATAGCGCTCCAGGCGGGCCGACGAATGCTCCGGTCCCTGGCCCTCATAGCCGTGCGGCAAGAGGCAGACGAGTCCGGACATGCGCAGCCATTTGCGCTCGCCCGACGAGATGAACTGGTCGAACAGCACCTGGGCGCCGTTGGCGAAGTCGCCGAACTGCGCCTCCCACAGCGTCAGCGCATTGGGCTCCGCCAGCGAGTAGCCGTATTCGAAGCCGAGCACCGCCTCTTCGGAGAGCAGCGAGTTGATGACCTCGAAATGACCCTGCTCCGGCGCCAGATGGTTGAACGGCGTGTAGCGGCTCTCGTCCTCCTGATCGATCAGCACCGAGTGGCGCTGCGAGAAGGTGCCGCGCTCGCAGTCCTGGCCAGACAGGCGGACCTTGTGGCCTTCGAGCAGCAGCGAGCAGAACGCCAGCGCTTCGCCGGTCGCCCAGTCCAGCCCGATGCCGCTGTCGATCGCCTTGGCGCGGTTTTCCAGGAAGCGCTGGATCGTGCGGTGCAGGCGGAAGCCGTCCGGCACCTTGGTGATCTTGCGTCCGATCTCCTTGAGGCGGTCGAGCTCGACGCCGGTGACGCCGCGGCGCGCCTCTTCCTCCTGATCGGCGGACTTCAGGCCTGCCCACTTGCCGTCGAGCCAGTCGGCCTTGTTCGGACGATAGGAGGTGCCGGCCTCGAACTCGGCATCGAGCCGCGCGCGCCAATCAGCCCTGGCCTTGTCGACCTCGCCCTCGGTCATCACACCCTCGGCGACCAGGCGCTTGGAGTAGATCTCAAGCGTCGACGGATGCGCGCCGATCTTCTTGTACATCACCGGCTGGGTGAAGGCGGGCTCGTCGCCTTCATTGTGTCCATGCCTGCGATAGCAGAACATGTCGATCACGACCGGCTTGTGGAACTTCTGCCGGAACTCGGTCGCGACCTTGGCCGCGAACACCACGGCTTCCGGATCGTCGCCGTTCACGTGGAAGATCGGCGCGTCGATCATCTTGGCGACGTCGGACGGATACGGCGACGAGCGCGAGTAGCGCGGATAGGTGGTGAAGCCGATCTGGTTGTTGACGATGAAATGAATCGAGCCACCTGTCCGGTAGCCCTTCAGGTCGGACAGCGCGAAGCACTCGGCCACGACGCCCTGGCCGGCGAAGGCGGCGTCGCCATGCATCAGCAGCGGCAGCACGGAGATGCGCATGTCCGGCGGATCGCCGTGCTGGTCCTGCTTGGCGCGGACCTTGCCGAGCACGACGGGGTCGACGATCTCGAGATGCGACGGGTTGGCGGTCAGCGACAGATGGATGCGGTTGCCGTCGAACTCGCGGTCCGAGGAGGCGCCGAGGTGATATTTCACGTCGCCGGAGCCTTCGACCGCGTCGGGATTGGCCGAGCCGCCCTTGAACTCGTGGAAGAGCGCGCGGTGCGGCTTGCCCATCACCTGGGTCAGCACGTTGAGGCGGCCGCGATGCGGCATGCCGAGCACGATCTCCTTCACGCCGAGATTGCCGCCGCGCTTGATGATCTGCTCCAGCGCGGGGATCAGCGACTCGCCGCCGTCGAGGCCGAAGCGCTTGGTGCCAGTGAACTTGACGTCGCAGAACTTCTCGAAGCCCTCGGCCTCGACCAGCTTCTGCAGGATGGCGCGACGGCCTTCGCGGGTGAACGAGATCTCCTTGTCCGGACCCTCGATGCGCTCCTGGATCCAGGCCTTCTGCGCCGCGTTCGAGATGTGCATGAACTCGACGCCGAGCGTCTGGCAGTAGGTGCGCTCGCAGATCGCGACGATCTCACGCAAGCTGCCGTATTCGAGGCCAAGCACGTGGTCGAGGAAGATCTTGCGGTCGTAGTCGGCTTCGGTGAAGCCGTAGGAGCGCGGATCGAGCTCCTCGCGGTTCTTCGGCGCCTCGATCCCGAGGGGGTCGAGCTTGGCGTGGAAGTGACCACGCATGCGGTAGGCGCGGATCAGCATCAACGCGCGGACAGAGTCGCGGGTGGCCTGGTTGACGTCGGCCGGCGACAATTCGACGCCCTTGGTCTGCGCCTTCGCCGCGATCTTCTCGCCGACCTTCTTCTCGACCACGGCCCAGTTGCCGTCGAGCGCCGAGGTCAATTCGTCGCGGGGCGACACCGGCCAGTTGCTGCGCGCCCAGGAGGGCCCCGAGGCGTTCTTCTGGACGTCGGCCGGCGCGTCCTTCAGGCTCTTGAAGAATTCCTGCCACTCTGGATCGACCGAAGCGGGATCCTTCTCGTAGCGGGCGTAGATCTCATCGATGTAGGTGGCATTGGTGCCCTGCAGAAAAGACGACAGGGCGAAGGCGGCGTTCGCATCTTGGCGAGACATGGTAGCGTCCTGGTAATTTCGATGCGCCCATCAAAAACGGCGCAATGCCTGACCCCGTGGAAGGGGTCAGGCTCGGGTTAGGACGGTTTACCTTATTCTTTGTAAAGATGCGCCCCGAAAAGCACTAAGGCCTGAATCAGGACTTCAACTTTTCGACGAGCGTCTTGCCGAGGCGCGCGGGCGACGGAGAGACAGTGATACCAGCGGCTTCCATCGCCGCCGTCTTCGAGCCGGCATCGCCCTTGCCGCCCGAGATGATCGCGCCGGCATGACCCATGCGGCGGCCGGGAGGGGCGGTGACGCCGGCGATGAATCCGACCATCGGTTTCTTGCGGCCGCGCTTGGCCTCGTCCTTGATGAACTGCGCCGCGTCCTCCTCGGCCGAGCCGCCGATCTCGCCGATCATGATGATCGAGGTGGTCTTGGGGTCGGCCAGGAACATTTCCAGCATGTCGATGAACTCGGTGCCCTTGACCGGGTCGCCGCCGATGCCGACCGCGGTGGTCTGGCCGAGGCCCTCGGAGGTGGTCTGGAACACCGCCTCATAGGTCAGAGTGCCGGAGCGCGACACGATGCCGACCGAGCCGGGCTTGAAGATGTTGGCCGGCATGATGCCGATCTTGCACTCGCCGGCGGTCATGACGCCCGGGCAGTTCGGCCCGATCAGGCGCGACTTGGATCCCACAAGCGAACGCTTGACGCGGACCATGTCGAGCACCGGGATACCCTCGGTGATGCAGACGATCAGCGGCACTTCGGCGTCGATCGCCTCGCAGATCGCGTCCGCGGCGCCCGGCGGCGGCACGTAGATCACCGAGGCGTCGGCGCCGGTGACCTCGCGGGCCTCCTTGACGGTGTCGAAGACGGGCAGGCCGAGATGGGTCGAGCCGCCTTTGCCCGGCGAGGTGCCGCCGACCATCTTGGTGCCGTAGGCGATCGCCGCCTCGGAGTGGAAGGTGCCGTTCTTGCCGGTGAAGCCCTGGCAGATGACCTTGGTGTTCTTGTCGATGAGGATGGACATCGTGCTTTCTCTAAAAGCGTTGCGGTGAGGACGAAGCGAGCGCCTGAACCGGCGCTCAGCCTCCCTTGACGGCCTTGACGATCTTCTGCGCGGCGTCGTCGAGATTGTCGGCGGGCAGCACGTTCAGACCGGACTCGCTGATGATCTTCTTGCCGAGATCGACATTGGTGCCTTCGAGGCGCACCACCAGCGGCACCTTCAGGCCGACTTCCTTCACCGCGGCAACGACGCCCTCGGCGATGACATCGCACTTCATGATGCCGCCGAAGATGTTGACCAGGATGCCCTTCACGTTAGGGTCGGCGGTGATGATCTTGAAGGCCGCCGCAACCTTCTCCTTGCTGGCGCCGCCGCCGACATCGAGGAAGTTGGCGGGCTCCATGCCGTACAGCTTGATGATGTCCATCGTCGCCATGGCGAGGCCGGCGCCGTTGACCATGCAGCCGATGGTGCCGTCGAGCGCGACGTAGTTGAGGTCGTACTTCGACGCCTCGATTTCCTTGGCATCCTCCTCGGTCTCGTCGCGCAGCGCGACGACTTCCGGGTGCTTGAACAGCGCGTTGGAGTCGAACGACACCTTGGCGTCGAGCACGCGCAGCTGGCCCTGCTTGGTCACGACCAGCGGGTTGATCTCGAGCATCGCCATGTCCTTGGCGACGAACGCGGTATAGAGCTGGGTGGTGAGCTTCTCGGCCTGCTTGGCGAGGTCGCCGGACAGCTTCAGTGCCTTGGCGACGGCGCGGCCGTGATGGCCCATGATGCCGGTCGCGGGATCGACCGAGAAGGTCACGATCTTCTCGGGCGTGCTGTGCGCGACGTCCTCGATGTTGACGCCGCCTTCGGTCGACACCACGAAGGCGACCTTCGAGGTCTCGCGATCGACCAGCAGCGACAGATAGAATTCCTTGTCGATGTCGGAGCCGTCCTCGATGTAGAGGCGGTTGACCTGCTTGCCCTCGGGACCGGTCTGCACCGTCACCAGGGTCGCGCCGAGCATCTGCTTGGCGAAGGCATTGACCTCGTCGATCGACTTGGCGAGGCGGACGCCGCCCTTGTCGCCGGCCGAGGCCTCCTTGAACTTGCCCTTGCCACGGCCACCGGCGTGGATCTGGCTCTTCACGACCCAGACCGGACCGCCGAGCGTCTTCGCCGCCGCATCCGCGTCCTCCGGACGGAGAACCGGCACGCCCTTGGAAATCGGCACGCCGAACTCGTGCAGCAGTGCCTTGGCCTGATATTCGTGAATGTTCATAAGCGCTTGCTCCCCGAACCCCCGCTGGGGTGGTGACGTCTGGACGTGTTCTGCGGATGCTTGGTATACCATATACCAAGCATCCTGCAACTCATCGGAGCGGGCTGGCTGCCCGCCCTGCTACCTCAGCGGCCGAGCAGGTCGGGCGCGATCTTCTTGCAGGCGTCGACGAGGCCCTGGACGGCGGCGACCGACTTGTCGAACGCCTCGCGGTCCTTGCCGGCCAGCTCGATCTCGACAATGCGCTCGACACCCTTCGAGCCGATGACAACGGGCACGCCGACATACATGTCCTTGACGCCGAACTCGCCGTTGAGGTGAGCGGCGCACGGCAGCACGCGCTTCTTGTCGCGCAGATAGCTCTCGGCCATCGCGATCGCCGAGGCGGCCGGGGCGTAGTAGGCCGAGCCGGTCTTGAGCAGGTTGACGATCTCGGCGCCGCCATTGCGGGTGCGGTCGACGATCTCGTCGATGCGGGCCTGCGAGGTCCAGCCCATCTTGACGAGATCCGGCAGCGGAATGCCGGCGACGGTGGAGTACTTGGTCAGCGGCACCATGGTGTCGCCGTGGCCGCCGAGCACGAAGGCGGTGACGTCCTCGACCGAGACGTTGAACTCATCGGCCAGGAAGTAGCGGAAGCGCGCGCTGTCGAGCACGCCGGCCATGCCGACGACCTTCTTGGCCGGCAGGCCGGAGGCCTTCTGCAGCGCCCAGACCATCGCGTCGAGCGGGTTGGTGATGCAGATGACGAACGCGTCGGGAGCGTACTTCTTGATGCCGGCCCCGACCTGCTCCATCACCTTGAGGTTGATCGAGAGAAGGTCGTCGCGGCTCATGCCCGGCTTGCGCGGCACGCCGGCGGTGACGATGCACACCTTGGCGTTGTCGAGCGCCTCGTAGGAATTGGCGCCGGTGAAGTGGGCGTCGAAGCCGTCGACCGGCGAGGACTGCGCGATGTCGAGCGCCTTGCCCTGCGGAACGCCTTCGGCAATGTCGAACATCACGACGTCGCCGAGCTCCTTGAGGCCAACGAGGTGAGCCAGCGTTCCGCCGATCTGACCGGAGCCAATCAAAGCAATCTTGTCGCGCGCCATGGCAAATTTTCCTTTGAACCCGTAGGGGTGAGGGAGGTTGAAAAGTCGAGTGGGTGGTTATCCCTTTCGCCCGGGCCGTTCAAGTCACGCTATGGCCAATTGACGGGCGTGCCTTGATTTCGATCAGGACCGGACGGCGGCTGCTGATGATCCTTTCAGCATGATGGACGTGGCCTTTTCGCGGCTGTGTGCCCGGCGGCGGGCGCTGCCGGAAAAGCAGTGTTTGTCAGGTTTCGACCAGGCCCGTAGAAGTCCCGGAGGCGGCCGAATCCTTCCGGCCGTGCGGCAGGGCCAGGTAGGACTCCGAGCCCATTTCGATCAGGCGCGACGACGTCCGCTTGAACTCCATCGCCTCGATGCCCTCGGTCGCGACGTAGAGCGAGATCGGGTCGGCTTCGGCCGAGGCGATCAGCTTCACGGCGTTGTCGTAGAGCGTGTCGATCAGGGTGATGAAGCGCTTGGCGGGGTTGCGCTCGGCGTAGTCCATCACCGGAACGTGGTCGATCAGGATCGTATGATAGTCGTGCGCCAGCCGCAGATAGTCGGACGCGGCGAGCGGCTTCTCGCAGAGATCGGCGAAGCCGAAACGGGCGACGCCATTGGCCGAGCACGGGACGTGCAGGATGCGTCCCTTGATCGTCATGTCGCGCGGCTTGCACTTGGCCTGTCCCGTCAGCCGCGCCCAGGCCTTGTCGAGCGCGGCGCGCGCATCGACGTCGGCCGGCACCAGCCACATCTTCACGCCGGCGAGTTTCTCCAACCGGAAATCGGTGCGCGCATCCAGCCGCACCACATCCATGTGGTCGGCGATCTGCTTGATGAAGGGCAGGAACAGCGCGCGGTTGAGGCCACCCTTGTAGAGATCCTCCGGCGCCACGTTGGAAGTCGCCACCACCACCGTGCCGAGTTCGAACAGTTTTGCGAACAGCCGGCCCAGGATCATCGCGTCGGCGATGTCGGTGACGTGGAATTCGTCGAAACAGAGCAGCCAGGCCTGGTCGAAGATCGCCTGCGCGGTCAGCCCGATCACGTCGGCATCGGCGAGCTCGCCGCGCGCGATGTTCTGGCGATAGCCGTAGATGCGCTCGTGCACCTCGGCCATGAACTCGTGGAAATGCGCGCGGCGCTTGTGCTCGACCGGACAGGTCTGGAAGAACAGGTCCATCAGCATGGTCTTGCCGCGGCCGACCTCGCCATGGACATAAAGGCCGCTCGGCGGCTCGCTCTTGTCGCTGAACAGGCGGCCGAACAGGCTCTGCTTGCGCGCCGGCTTGTAGGTGGAGAGGCGTCGCTCCAGCGCCGCCAGGGCATCGGCGACCTCGGCCTGGGCCGGGTCGGCCTCGATCGCGCCGGTGTCGACCAGCGACTGATATTGCGCGCGGAACGCGTCTGATGGAGTGGACAGCATGAGCCCACTCTAGGTCATGAGACTAACGGAAAATGCAATCCGCAAATGGTGGAAGCCGCCATGCAGCCGGGCGGTGGGATCGTGGTATATGGCACGCAAACGCCGCCGCGGGAGTTAGTCCGCGGCTAACGACGTCTTGGTCGGGTCAGACCGGCCCGACGTCAGGCACTTGGGCCAGCCGCAGCCTCAGGCGGCGCACAGATCGTAGGCGTCCTCGACGACATAGGGGCCGCCGCCCGTGGAAGCACGGGAGGAGAACAGCACGAAGCGCTCGGCCATGAACACCCGGCTCGGGAAGTAGCCGCGGACCGAGAGATAATCGGCGACGTCCTGGCTCGAGGCATCGTGCAGCCGCGCCAAGGTCACATGAGGGACGAACTTGCGTCCCTCCGGGTCGAGCCCGATCCGCTGCATCATCCGCTCCAGCTCGGCCTGCAGCTCGATCAGCGGCCGGCTCGGCGCGATGTTGGCGACCACGGCGCGCGGCTTGCGGCCGCCGAAGCTGGAGAGACCCTGCACCGTGACCTCGAACGGCTTGCGGTTCACCCGCCACAGCATCGCGGCGATCTCGTTGGCGGAGGCGCCGTCGATGTCGCCGATGAAGCGCAAGGTCACGTGATAATTTTCAGGATCGATCCAGCGGGCGCCGGGAAGGCCACCCCGCAACGTGGAGAGGGTCTGGCCGACCTCGGCCGGGATCTCCAGTCCAGTAAACAGACGCGGCATCGTTTCAGGACTCCCGATGCTGGAGGCTGATCTCGAAAATTGACGAGATCATGCCTTGACGAGGTGATCGACGACGAATCGCCAATGCAACATTCCTACCGAACTTATATGACTCCGCGACGGAGGGGGCGTTAACGCCGTGAAAACCTGCGGAAAACCTGGTCCGTAAGGTTATCGCAAAATGTCCGGCCGACGGCTTCGTTCCATCATTGCCCACGAAGCGGACGCAGGAATGCTTCGACCCTAGGCAGCATCCGGGAGACGATGATGTCGACCCCGGCCGCCGTGGGGTGAATGCCGTCCGCCTGGTTGAGCTTGGGGTCGGCAGCAACGCCGTCGAGGAAGAACGGATAGAGCGGCACGCCGAATTCCTTGGCGAGGTCGGGGTAGATCGCGTTGAACTTGGCGGCGTAGTCGCTGCCGTAATTCGGCGGCGCCAGCATGCCGCACAGCATGACGGCGATGCCGCGCGCCTTCAGCCGGGTGACGATCTCGGTCAGCGCCTTGCGCGTGACCGCGGGATCGATGCCGCGCAGCGCGTCATTGGCGCCGAGCTCGACGATGACCGCCTCGGTGCCATCGGGCACCGACCAGTCGAGCCGGTCACGGCCGCCCGAAGACGTATCGCCGGACACCCCGGCATTGGTCAGGTCGATCGGCAGCCCATTGGCCTGCAACGCCTTTTGCAGCTTGGCGGGGAAGGAGTCCGGGGCGGACAGGCCGAGGCCCGCGCTCAAGGAGTCGCCGAGGACGACGAGCTTGATCGGCTTGGCCGGGTCAGAGCCGGCGAGTGCCGGCCCGGCTGTCATCAAGGCGAGCATCAACACGAGTATGTGCACGAAGATGCGTCCGCGCCCCTCGACCCGGCTTGCGGAGTTGCCATATGACCGAGCCATGGACAGTCTCATCGAAACCTCGCGTTTGGCCGGCACTGCGCCGGACACCATTACCATCTCGAACGTCAACCTCTCGCTCGGCACCGGCGCGGCGCGGGTTCATATCCTCAAGGACATCAGCCTGCGGGTGGGACAGGGCGAGACGATCGGCCTGATCGGCCCCTCGGGATCGGGGAAGTCCACGCTGCTGATGGTGATGGCGGGGTTGGAACGTCCGGACAGCGGTCAGGTGGTGGTCAACGGCACCGCTTTCAATGCCCTGGACGAGGACGCCCTGGCCCGGTTCCGGGGCCGCCAGGTCGGCATCGTCTTCCAGTCCTTCCACCTGATTCCGACCATGACGGCGCTGGAAAACGTCGCGGTGCCGCTCGAGCTGGCGGGCCATTCCGGCGCCGCCGAGCGTGCCGCCCGCGAGCTGGACTCGGTCGGACTCGGCCACCGGCTGCACCACTACCCGACGCAATTGTCGGGCGGCGAGCAGCAGCGCGTGGCGCTCGCCCGGGCGCTGGCGCCGGATCCGGCCATCCTGGTGGCTGACGAGCCGACCGGCAATCTCGACGAGACCACCGGGCGGCAGATCGTGGATCTGCTGTTCACCAAGCATGCCGAGCGCGGCATGACGCTGGTGCTGGTGACCCATGACAGCGGCCTCGCGCATCGCTGCGACCGTGTCGTGCGGCTGCGCTCGGGACGGATCGAAGCCGACGGCGCGCACGAGCCCGCCGACGCATGAGCACGCTGGCCGAGCCGCTTCCCCGCCGCCGCATGGCGGCGCTGCCGGTGCGTTATGCCCTGCGCGAGCTGCGCGGCGGTTTGCGCGGCTTCTATGTGTTCATCGCCTGCATCGCGCTCGGCGTGCTGGCGATTGCCGGCGTCGGCTCGGTGGCGGCGAGCCTCAATGATGGCCTCGTCCGCGAGGGCCGCACCTTGCTCGGTGGCGACGCCGCCTTCTCGCTGTTCCAGCGCGAGGCCAAGCCGGAGGAGATCGCTTTCCTGCGCTCGCGCGGACAGGTGTCGCTGGCGGCGACGTTGCGGGCCATGGTGAGGGCCGGTGATGCCAAGCTGGCGCTGGTCGAGCTGAAGGCGGTCGACAGCGCCTATCCGCTGCTCGGCAAGGCCGAGTTGCAACCCGACCTGCCGCTGGCCGAGATTCTCGCCGAGCGCGATGGCGTGTTCGGCGCAGCGGCCGATCCGGCGCTGCTGGCGCGGCTCGACCTCAAGGTCGGCGACATCGTCAACATCGACACGGTCCGCTTCCAGATCCGCAGCGCGCTGCAGGCGGAGCCGGACAAATTGTCCGGCGGCATCGGGCTGGGGCCGCGCTTCCTGATCAGCGAGGCCGGCCTGCGCGCGACGCCGCTGCTGCAGCCGGGGAGTCTCGTGCGCTGGACCTATCGGGTCCGGCTGCCCGACAACGCCACCGATGACCGCGCCGTCGCCTCCTTCATCGCCGACACCCGGCAGACGCTGCCGCAGGCGGGATGGGAGGTCCGCAGCCGCAGCAACGCCTCGCCGCAGCTGGAGCGAACCATCGGCCGGTTCACGCAATTCCTGACCCTGGTCGGACTGGCCGCGCTCCTGGTCGGCGGCGTCGGCGTCGCCAACGCCGTCAAGAGCCATGTCGACCGCCGGACCGAGGTGATCGCGGCGTTCAAGGCGCTCGGCGCCACCAGCCGCGACGTGTTCGGCATCTATCTCGTGCAGGTGATGGTGCTGGCGACGATCGGCTCGATCATCGGACTCTGCGCCGGCGCCGCCCTGCCCTTCGCCATCGTCGGCCTGTTCGGCAAGATCCTGCCGCTGCCCGTCATTCCTGCAGTTCATCCGGACGAGTTGGCGCTGTCGTTCGTTTACGGCCTGCTGACGGCGCTGGCGTTCGGTCTGTGGCCGCTCGGGCGCGTCCGCGACGTGCCGGTCGCCGCGCTATTTCGTGAGGCCGTGATCGCCGAATGGCACCGGCCGCGCTGGAGCTATCTGGCGCTGATCGCCGGCACGGTCGCGCTGCTGATCGCGGTGGTGGTCGGCCTGTCCTACGACAAGAAGATCGCAGCGGTTTTCGTGGTCGCCGCCGCTCTGGTGTTCGTGCTGTTGCGCGGCATCGCAGCCGTCGTGATGGCGATGGCCCGCGCGGCGCCGCGCAGCCGCTTCCCGATGCTGCGGCTCGCGGTCAGCAACATCTACCGCCCGGGCGCGCTGACGCCCTCGGTGGTACTGTCGCTCGGACTGGGCCTCGCGGTGCTGGTCACGATCACCCAGATCGACGGCAATCTGCGGCGGCAATTCCTGGCGCAACTGCCGGAGCAGGCACCGTCGTTCTTCTTCATCGACGTGCCCTCCGGCGACGCCGACCGCTTCCGCGACTTCCTCAAGACGCTCGCGCCGCAATCCACCGTCGACAACGTGCCGATGCTGCGCGGCCGCATCGTCTCTGCCCGCGGCGTGCGTGCCGAGGACCTCAAGGCGACCGCGGACACCGAGTGGGTGCTGCAGAGCGACCGCGGCCTGACCTATACCGGCGAGATCCCGAAGGGCTCCAAGGTGGTCGAGGGCGAATGGTGGGGCGAGAACTACAGCGGCCCGCCGCTGGTCTCGATCGAGAAGCGGATCGCCGACGGGCTCGGCCTGAAGCTCGGTGACGACATCGTCGTCAACGTGCTCGGGCGCGACATCAGCGCGAAGATCGGCAACATGCGCACGATCGATTGGCAGGGGCTCGGCATCAACTTCGTGCTGGTGTTCTCGCCGAACGCCTTCCGCGGCGCGCCGCATACTCACGTCGCCACGTTGACGGAGGCGCGCTCGGACGCCGCGGAGGACGCCCGCGTCATCCGCAAGGTGGCCGACGCCTTCCCGATGGTGACCAGCGTGCGGGTTCGCGAGGTGATGGAGACGGTCGGCTCGGTGGTCTCGAACCTCGCCCTCGCCATCCGCGGCGCCAGCGCGGTCACGCTGATCTCGGCCATCCTGGTGCTGGGCGGCGCGCTGGCCGCGGGCCATCGTCATCGCGTCTACGATGCCGTCATCCTCAAGACGCTGGGCGCCACGCGGCTGCGGCTACTCGGCGCCTACGCGCTCGAGTACCTCCTGATCGGCTTTGCGACCGCCGCGTTCGGCGTCATCGCCGGCTCCGTGTCGGCGTGGCTGATCGTGACCCGGCTGATGACCCTGAGCTTCGCCTGGCAGGCCGGCAGCGCCGCGCTGGTCGTGCTCGCGGCGCTGGTGGTGACCGTGGGCCTCGGCCTCGCCGGTACGCTGCTGGCGCTCAACCAGAAGCCGGCGACGGTTCTGAGGAACCTTTAGGGGATTGTGCGCTCATGCCGCACGGTTAACGGGATTTTCACGGCGCAAACGCGCGCGGAGCGACATTCAGCCGCGCGTGGAAGCTTGCGGGGGATATGCTAGTTTCCCATCTAGGAAATGGGCTCAGAGAGCTGCCGAAGAGATCTGCCGAAAGATGGCGAATTTGCCGATGACGCAAATTTAATATCGGCGGCAGCGGCTATGAGATAGGGTTTTCTAGAACCGGCCTAAAGTCCTGCCAGGACGGACCGCCGGGCAACCAACGGGAATTCGACCATGTCGGACCTCAACCGCAACTATGCTTCACCCTTTGGCCGGGTGGCCGGGCGCGCCGATGCCGCGACCGTCGACGCCGGTCTGCGCGCCTACATGCTGCGCATCTACAATTACATGAGCATCGGCCTGGCCATCACCGGCCTCGCGGCGCTCGGCGTCTACATGGCGTCGGTGACCGGCGATCCGGCGGCGGGCGTGTTCAAGTTCGGCAACGCCTACCTGACGCAGTTCGGCTACGCGATGTTCGTGAGCCCGCTGAAGTGGCTGTTCATCCTGGCCCCCCTGGTCATGGTGTTCGCGATCTCGGCCGGCATCAACCGCCTGGCGCCGTCGACCGCGCAGATCCTGTTCTGGGTGTTCTCGGCCTTGATGGGCATCTCGCTGTCGTCGATCTTCCTGGTGTACACCCACACCTCGATCGTGCGGGTGTTCTTCATCACCGCGGCGACGTTCGGCGCGCTCAGCCTGTACGGCTACACGACCAAGCGTGACATGACGGGCATGGGCTCGTTCCTGTTCATGGGCCTGATCGGCATCGTGCTGGCGAGCCTCGTGAACCTGTTCCTGGCGAGCTCGATGCTGCAGTTCATCGTGTCGGTGATCGGCGTGTTCGTGTTCGCCGGCCTGACCGCCTGGGATACGCAGCGCCTGAAGAATGAGTACATCTACGGCTACGCCTCCGCGAGCGGCGATATTGCCGAGCGTGCAGCGATCTCCGGCGCGCTGTCGCTGTACCTGAACTTCATCAACCTGTTCACGCTGCTGCTGCAGCTGCTCGGACAGCGCGACTGATCCAACCGCTCGCAGGAGCGACCTTCGAAGCCCCGGCCTCAGCGCCGGGGCTTTTCGTTTGTTCATCGTGGCGATCGCGGACCCGGCTCGATCTCGCGCCGCGTACGGGCAGCCATCCCGTGACGAGGTTTGATCGGCCGCCTCGCGCTGGTATTGTCCCGCCCATGTCCGACATCGAGATCCGGCCCACGCAGGAGGCCGACCTTCCCGCCATCACCGCCATCTACGGGCAGGCCGTCCGCGAGGGCACGGCCACGTTCGAGCTCGATCCTCCGGATCTGGCGGAGATGACCCGCCGCTTCCGGGCGCTCCGAGATGGCGGCTTCCCCTATTTCGCCGCCCTGCTGGATGGCGAGGTCGTAGGCTATGCCTATGCCGGGCCGTACCGGCCGCGGCCCGCCTATCGCTTCACGGTGGAGAACTCGGTCTATCTCGCGCCCGCCAGCCAGCGCCGTGGCATCGGCATGCGGCTGATGCGGGCGCTGATCGAAGCGTGCGAGGCGCGCGGCTTTCGCCAGATGATCGCGGTCATCGGCGACTCCGCCAACGCCGGCTCGGTCGGCCTGCACACCGCCTGCGGCTTCCAGATGATCGGCACCCATCCCAGCGTCGGCCTCAAATTCGGCCGCTGGCTGGATACGGTCATGATGCAGCGGCCGCTCGGGGCGGGCAGCGGCGACATCCCCGCATAGGCATCGCGATCGGCGCGGACGGCGGCTCAGACCAGCGCCGGCTTTGGCGCGATCGCCAGCAGCACGCGCTCCAGCTCATGGCCGCGGCGCAGGATCAGGCCGGTGGCCGAGATCACGCTGTACATGCCCTGCTTGCGTGCCAGCCGCGGATCCTTTTCGATGCGGTAGAGAGGCACCTCGGACGCGCGGCGGAAGACGGAGAACACGGCGCGGTCGCGCAGGAAGTCGATCGAGTAGTCGCGCCACTCGCCATCGGCGACCATGCGGCCATAGAGATTGAGGATGCGGTTCAGCTCGAGGCGATCAAACGTCACCCGGGTCGGCGCTACAGCCGCGTTG
>NZ_CAFJ01000492.1 GCF_000239795.1 Bradyrhizobium sp. STM 3809
TCGACCCGGCAATCCATCGTCCGCGTCAGCGGACTATTTCATCATAGAGATCGCGCCAGTCCGGATTGTCCTTGGCGATCAGGTCGATCTTCCATTCGCGTGACCAGTGCTTGATGTTCTTCTCTCGTTGCAAGGCTGCTGCGATCGTCTCATGCGCCTCGAAATAGACCAGCCGCTTGACGCCGTAGCGCTTTGTGAAGCTCTCAGCCAAACCTTCGCGATGCTCATGAACGCGCCGAACGAGATCGTTGGTCACGCCGACATAGAGCGTGCCGCCGGGCTTGCTGGCGAGAATGTACACCCAGTAGGCCATGTGCTGAGATGGATGG
The DNA here is from genome assembly GCF_000239795.1 of Bradyrhizobium sp. STM 3809. Classification (GTDB taxonomy): domain Bacteria; phylum Pseudomonadota; class Alphaproteobacteria; order Rhizobiales; family Xanthobacteraceae; genus Bradyrhizobium. Next base: position 330 of record NZ_CAFJ01000492.1, read on the forward strand.
CCGGGTCAAGCCCGGCCATGACGAGAGTTGGTTCGGTCTGGCGGTGCGTCCTTGGCTCGTAAGGTAGGCAAAGGCGCGGAGCGCCGTGCCCACTTTTTGTTAGTTGGTTATGGTGGGCACGCTTCGCTTGGCCCACCCTGCGCAGCAACTCGCGGCGCGCCTCACACCCGCATCGGCATCAGCACGTACAGCGCGTTCCTGTTGTCGCGGTCCTGGATCAGGGTCGGCGAGCCGGGATCGGCGAGGCGCAGCACGGCGACCTCGCCTTCGATCTGGGCGGCGATGTCGAGCAGATAGCGCGAGTTGAAGCCGATATCGAGCGCGTCCGAGGCGTATTCGACCTCGAGCTCCTCGGTGGCGCTGCCGGAGTCCGGATTGGTGACCGAGAGCACGAGCTTGCCGGCCGAGAGCGCCAGCTTCACGGCGCGGCCGCGTTCGCTCGAGATGGTGGAGACGCGGTCGACGGCGGCGGCGAAATCGGCCTTGTCGACGACGAGCTCCTTGTCGTTGTTCTGCGGGATGACGCGGCCGTAGTCCGGGAAGGTGCCGTCGATCAGCTTAGAGGTGAGCACCACCTGGCCCAGGGTGAAGCGGATCTTGCCCTGCGACAGCTCGATCCTGACCTCGCTGTCATTGTCCTCGATCAGCCGCTGCACCTCGCCGACGGTCTTGCGCGGCACGATGACGCCGGGCATCTCGGCGGCGCCGGCCGGCTGCGGCAGATCGACCTGCGCAAGCCGGTGGCCGTCGGTGGCCACCGCGCGCAAGGTCGGCTGCTTGGCGGTGCCGCCGGCATGCAGGTAGATGCCGTTCAGATAATACCGCGTCTCTTCGGTCGAGATGGCGAACTGCGTGCGGTCGATCAGGCTCTTGATGTCCTTGGCGGGAACGCCGAAGGCGTGCGTCATCTCGCCGGCGGCGAGATCCGGGAAGTCGCTCTCGGGCAAGGTCTGCAGGGTGAACTTGGAGCGGCCGGCGCGGATCGCCAGCACGGCACGCTCGCCGTCGCTCTCCAGCACGATCTGCGAGCCGTCCGGCAGCTTGCGCACGATGTCGTAGAACATGTGCGCCGGCACGGTGGTGGAGCCGGCGGTGGCGGTCTCGGCGGCGAGCGTCTCCGTCACCTCGAGGTCGAGGTCGGTCGCGCGCAGCGACAAGCGGGCATTCTCGGCGCGCACCAGCACGTTGCCCAGGATCGGAATGGTGTTCCGCCGCTCGACCACCCGATGGACGTGGCCCAGCGACTTCAGGAGCTGCGCGCGTTCGACGGTTACTTTCATTGCACTACCCGCCCGTTCCCAACTGAGCTTGTCCTGGAATGCCGGCGGGCTGGAACAGCGCCGCGGCCGATGGCACCTCGCGCCCGAACGGCGCTTTTTCAGCGTCCAGGAGCGTGAGAGGGAGGCGTAAAGTGGCGCGGATGAGGCCCAAGCGCAAGGGAGCGCGGGCCGATTTCCCATGTTTCGGCAGGCGTTTCCGCGACAATGCGGACCGCTTTCCATGGCGAGTCTGGAGCAGGGATGGCGGCGCCTGGGGCCGGACCTTCTGTCCGCGCCCCCCTTGGCTCATCGGGCTGGCCTATCGGGCAGGCTAGTCCTGCAGCTGGCGCTTGAGCGACTCGACTTCGTCGTTCAGCGCGACGTCCTTGCCGACCAGCGCCTCGATCTTGCGGACGGCGTGGAGCACCGTGGTGTGGTCGCGTCCGCCGAAGCGGCGGCCAATCTCGGGCAGCGAGCGCAATGTCAGCGTCTTGGCCAGGTACATCGCGACCTGGCGCGGGCGCACCACGTTGGCGGTGCGACGCGAGGACAGCAGGTCCGAGCGGCTGACATTGTATTGCCGCGCCACGACGCGCTGGATGTCCTCGATCTTGATCCGCTTCGGCTCCTGCGGCCGAACCAGGTCGCGGACCTCGCGCTCGGCCATCTCCAGGGTGACCGGCTGGTTGTTGAGCTTGGAGTGAGCGAGCAAGCGGTTGATCGCGCCCTCGAGGTCGCGGCCGTTATGAGTGATCGAGCGGGCGAGATAGTCCAGCACCGGCTCCGGCACGTCGAAGCTCGCATGATGGGCGCGGGCGGCCGCGACACGCGATTTGAGAATGCCGAGGCGCAGGTCCTCGCCGAGCGTTGCCATCTCGACGACGAGGCCGCCGGCCAGGCGCGAGCGGACACGGTCGTCGAGGCTCTCGAGATCCGATGGCGGCCGGTCGGCCGCGATCACCACCTGGCGTCCGGCGTCGATCAGCGCGTTCAGCGTGTGGCAGAACTCGGCCTGGGTCGACTTGCCCTGCAGGAACTGCAGGTCGTCGATCACGAGGACGTCGATGCCGCGCAGCGCTTCCTTGAACGCGAGCGCGGTCTGCGATTTCAGCGCCGCGACGAAACCGTACATGAATTTCTCGGCGGTGAGGTACAGCACCTTGCGCTCACCACCGGCATTGCCGGCCCAGGTCACCGCCTGCAGCAGATGCGTCTTGCCGAGGCCGACGCCGGCATGGATGTAGAGCGGATTGAACATGACGGGGTCGCCGCGACGGCCGTCGGCCACCTGACGGGCGGCGGCGTGCGCCAGCGTGTTGGCACGGCCGACGACGAAGCTCGCGAAGGTCAGGCGCGGATCGAGCGGCGAGCCGCCGAGCGCATCATGGCTGGCGGCGACCGGAGTCATCACCGGTGCGCGGGTATCGGCAACCGGCCTTGCGTCGCTGCGTTCGGCGCGGCGCGTCTCGACCGGGGCGGGTGCTTCCTTGGCGGGCGCGGCACAGCGCATCGCGGTCCGCACCGACAGGTCGATGCGGTGCACCTCCGGCATCTCGGCCTGCCATGCCGACAGCACGCGCTCCGCATAATGCGCCTGGATCCAGCTCTTCAGAAAGCGCGTCGGCACCGACAGATGCACGCTCTCGTCCTGGACGGCTTCGAGGTCCATGCGGGCGAACCAGCTCGTATAGACGTCCTCGCCGACGGTCGAGCGCAGCCGACCTTTCACGCGAGACCAGCGTTCCTGTTCCGAATTTGTCATGGCAGTCGCAACTTTTCGAATTGAGTGGTGGTGTCGTGATCGCCGTGCAGATGTCCCGTGAGGGGACGAGTCTGCGCGGAGAGACCTCGAGCGGAGGCTCAACTCCAGGCAAAGCTTCACCGTCCGGCGCGTACGCCGTTGGGCAGATCAATGCTGGTCGAGGGTGTTCTCTGCGAGGTCAGCGCATACTCGGATGCGCGCGGAGGGGAGGACCGATGGCCGTGCTGGTGGTGTTGACCGCTAAGGTGGCGTGATCCGGAACCAGCTCTTGATGTCTAACAGCGATGTGTCCGTAAAGCATGCAACCTCCCCGCCTCACCGCAATTGCTCACGGCAAGTTGTCATATCGCACATGTCCCATAGGCACCTGCGTCCGAACCCCAAGATTCAGTCGCAACGCCGTACATCCCGTCCATTGTCCACTCACTGAGCGAAGCCGTCGCAAGCGTCAGCCGGTTGGAGCGCTGTCGTATTTCTCTTGTTCAAAACGGCGCAACGATGATGTTGTGCCCGAGAAATTTCGACAAAGTTCTCCCGTTCCCCATATGACTATGGGTACAATTCCGGCCATCGCTTTTGAAAGCGTCGCCAACGCGCACACCGCCGCCGATTTGCACGTCCGCCCCCATTTCTAAAACCGCGCTGGTCTCAAGATCGTGGGCGCCGCGAGTGGATTTAAGAAATACACGATGCGCCGGGACTCGCAATCCATTTGATCGGTACGCTTGCGACGAGTCTTCGCAGCGCTCGCGGCGCGGTGCTCGGCGTTAAGAAAGCAAGGTTTTGAATCATCGCGAGGAATCTCGGATGTGACAAACAACATGGTCTGCCCAAAATTTCTTCATAATTTTTTTACGTTCCGGCCAAGCTCGACCGCTTTTCCAAACACTTCGTCGCGCTATGCGCTTAAGTCATTTTCGAGCCGATGTTTTTCGCGATTACTTGACGCGGGTAACTCCCGCCGCATCGCGTGCGCGAAGTGAACGGCGCATCGCACGCTCTTGACAGCGAGGGCACGGCATCGCGCGCAGATTCGCTGTTGTTTCCGGTGAGACAAAATTGTCACCGCGTAAAATTACGGAACGTCACGTAGGAGTACGGAACGTGTCAGGCTGGCACGACATCGCATGCGTTCCAATACGCGCAGAGATCGCAGCGATGTTGTGATATCGCCGGAGATAGAGTCTGAAGTGCCTTGCAAACGATATGCGAGCGAGTCGCGAGCGCACACAAGCCACGGCTCAAAAGAAAAGCCCGGCGGGAGCCGGGCTGTTTGCATCTTGATAGTTCGTCAGTCGATCGGTCGCGTCACTTCGCGAGCTTGGCGATCTGATGGACGAGGCGCGAGACTTTGCGGCTGGCGTTGTTCTTGTGAATGATGTTGCGCTGCGCGGCGCGCATCAGCTGCGGCTCGGCATTGGCCATCGCCTTCAGCGCGGCCTCGCGGTCGCCCTTCTTGATCGCGTCCTCGACGGAGCGGACCGCACCGCGCATCTGGGTCCGGCGCGACTTGTTGATGATGGTGCGGCGGGCAATCTTGCGCGTCGCCTTCTTCGCGGAGGTCGTGTTGGCCATGCTCTCAAATATCCTTCGACGGCGAGCAGTCGCCGCAATTTGCGGGTACGCGCGCGGCCCGCTTGACGCGGCCCCATCGACGCGGTGGGTTGTTCGGACGCCTCTCTGAGAATGCCATGACCGGAGCGGGTCTGCTCGGCGGATCGGCGCTGCTCAAAGAACAGCGGCGGCGGGATCGCGCCCACCGCCTTTGGCGACCTTATAGGGGCAGGGGCCGCGAGCGTCAACGGTCTCGGAAGCCGAAGGCGACCCCGGAGCCGCGCCAAGGCCGGTTCTAAGCCCCTGACGAGGTTGAATTTCCAAGGAGCCCCCGCTATGGCCTTGCTGCCCGTCCGGGCAAGCAAGATAAGGCAGGTGAGGCATGATCCGCGGTTTTTTCCGCCTGGTGGGACTGTTGCTGCTGGCCGGAAGCTTCATCTTCCTGGTGTATGACGGGGCCCGCTGGGTCGCCGACCAGACCCTGCAGTTTACCCGGTTCGGCCAGCTCTGGAACGACGTCCACCAGTCCAGTCAGGCCGCCTTCAAGGCCTGGGTCGAGGCCAAGGCCCCGTTCCTGTGGGACTGGATCGTCCGGGCGTTCCTGGATCAGCCGGTCTTTGCCGTCCTCGGCGTGGTCGGGATCCTGCTGATGCTGCTGTTCCGCCCGCGCCGGCCGCTGATCGGCTATGGCCGCGACTGACGGCGGCTGCGCGGCGTAACATCGCTGCGGTCCGGGGCGTAGAGACCTATATAATCCCACAGTGACGCATCGCGCCGCCGGACCATCTCCGGCGGGCGGATGCCATGCCCGGAGACAGCCCATGTTCTTCATGCGCAAGCCCACCGCCATGCCGAGCGCCGCCGAGGCGCTGCCTGGCCGCGCCCAGCCGATCCCGACCGCCACCAAGCATTTCGTCAACGGCCGCGCCTTGCTGCCGCCCTATCCCGCCGGCCTCGAGCAGGCGGTGTTCGGGCTCGGCTGCTTCTGGGGCGCGGAGCGCAAGTTCTGGCAGCTCGGCGACGGCATCCACGTCACCGCGGTCGGCTATGCCGGCGGCCATACGCCGAACCCGACCTATGAGGAGGTCTGCTCAGGCCTGACGGCGCATACCGAGGTCGTGCTCGTCGTGTTCGATCCCAAGGTCATCTCGTATGAGCGCCTCCTGAAGACGTTCTGGGAAAGCCACGACCCGACCCAGGGCATGCGCCAGGGCAACGACGTCGGCACGCAATATCGCTCGGCGGTCTACACCTTCAGCGAGGCCCAGCGCGAGGCGGCCGAGGCTTCGAAGCAGGCCTATGAGCAGGCGCTGCGCGCCAAGGGCCTCGGCGCCATCACCACGGAGATCGCGCCGGCCGGTCCGTTCTACTTCGCCGAGGACTATCATCAGCAGTATCTGGCCAAGAATCCGGCCGGCTATTGCGGCCTCGGCGGCACCGGCGTCGCCTGTCCGATCGGCGTCGGCGTGAGTGCTTGAGGCCGGCGGCATCCGTCGCACTGACTGAACACCCAAACCCTCTCCCACGCCGTGGGAGAGGGTCTTTCTTTGGCTCTCGCTGCAGCGATGCACTTGTGTGTCACGCCCGCCACACGCGCCAACGGTTTGTTAACCTTAACCGCGCATGACTAGGGCACATCCTCCTTCAGGGATTGTTCGAGTGCGCGCGTATTTCCTTCCGGTCATTGCCATCCTCTCCACGGTCCTGCTGTCGGGCTGCATGCACACGGCCTCCCCCGTCGCCGTCGGCCAGCCGCAGAGCGATCTCGATGCCATGGCCTATGGAACTCCTTCGACCGGCCCGGTTGCCGCCACCGGGCAGGGCGGAGCGATTCCCGCGCTTCGCAACTCGTTCGCCGCCGCCCCGCGCGGCGCTGCGGTCATGCCGGTCGGCTATGCGCCGGCACGGTCCGACTCGGCGTATCATCTCGATGCCGGCGACAAGCTGCGCGTCGTCGTCTACGGCCAGGAAGGCCTGACCAACACCTATGCGATCGATGCGTCCGGCTCGATCACCATGCCGCTGATCGGCAGCGTTCCCGCGCGTGGCCGCACGACGGCAGGTCTTGCTGCCGAGATCACCGCCAAGCTGCGCAACGGTTACATCCGCGAGCCGTCGGTGGCGGTGGAGATCGAGTCCTATCGGCCGTTCTTCATCCTCGGCGAGGTGCAGGCGCCCGGCCAATATCCCTACGTGCCCAACATGACCGTCGAGAGCGCGATCGCCATCGCCGGCGGCTTCTCGCCGCGAGCCAAGCGGGACATGGTGACGCTCACCCACACCGATGCCGGAGGCGCGGCGCGCTACGAGGTTCCGTTGGGTACGTCGCTCAAGCCCGGCGATACGATCCAGGTCGGCGAGCGCTGGTTCTGATGGTCCGGCTGCGAAGACCGATCGCTGCGCGATAGCGCGATGCTCCACCCGTCGTCATTGCGAGCGAAGCGAAGCAATCCAGGGCTGCGCGCGCGGCCCTGGATTGCTTCGTCGCGGAGCCTGTCATCGGGCCGCGCTTTGCGCGGACCCGTTGGCTCCTCGCAATGACGTTGGATAGACCTTCAGCGCAGATGCTGCGCGAAGAACGCCAGGCTGCGCGACCAGGCCTGATCGGAGCTCGGCTTGTCGTAGCTCGCGCGCTCGTCGCAGCCGAAGCCGTGCTGGGCGCCGGGATAGACGAAGATCTCGACGTCGGGGCGCTTGGCCTTGATGGTCTCGACGTCGGTGAGGGGAATGCCGGCATCCTTCTCGCCGAAATGCAGCTGCGTCGGGACGGAAGGCTTGTCGTCGGCGAAGCGCACGATGGCGCCGCCATAGTAACCGACGGCGGCCTTCAGCCCGGTGAGCTTGGTCGCGGCCGCATAGGCGATGCTGCCGCCGAGGCAGAAGCCGATGATGCCGACGGGTCCTGTGCTCTTCACCGCGTCGATCGCGGCCTGGGTGTCGCGCAGCATGGCCGGCCAATCGGGATTGGCGACGAATTTCCGCGCCACGGCGATCTCATCCGGCGAGTAGCCCGAGGTGAAGTTGGGCTCGACGCGGTCGAAGATCGCGGGCGCAATGGCGACATAGCCTTCCGCGGCGAGGCGGTCGCAGACGTTGCGGATGTGATGGTTGACGCCGAAAATCTCCTGGATGACCACCAGCGCGCCCTTGGGCGGCGCGGACGGGTCGGCGCGATAGGCGCCGAGCTGGAAGCCGTCCGATGCGGTGAGCTTGATGTCCTGTCCCACGTTGACTCCTTATACCAGGTAATACCACGTCGCGATGGCGCGCTTCAGCGCCACATCCAGTTGGTGCCGTAGTCCTCTTTCCAGCCGGTCAGCCGGCCCTTGCGGAACTTGAGGAACAGGCGGTGATGATGCGGGACCAGTCCGCTGCCGCCGAGATTGCGCAAGGCGAGAAAGGTCTCGTTCCCGGGCGTGCCGTTGAGATAGATCAGCGGCTGCGCCAGCACGCGCGATGTCTCCCCGACATCCATGCCGAAGGCAAGCGGCGACACGTTGGATAACGTCGCTGTGAAAGGCGGGCGGGTCTCGGCGACCGGCGGCGCCTCCCTCGCTTCGGCAGCGCCTGCAATCAACAGGCCAGCCGGCAGCAAGGAGAGGCTGAGCGCAACGCGGCGCCGTCCCGACGCAGGTATTCTCATCAGCTGACCTCTCTCCCTCGCCGGCGACCAAGACGATTTCTCTTAGCCCGGGCAGCGCTGCCATCCCAGCGCTTCCGCGCCGCACAACGCAAAATGCCGATTCATTTCGCAAGCGGTCGTTCCAAATCCCGTTGCGTCGCGGGGCCAACGCGATCATTCTTTCGTCCTGGCTGGCATCGAACCGGTGGGTGCCGAGCGTTCACAAACCGAACTTCGCCGTAAGCGAAGTCGCACGCCGGGCGGGGAAGAAACCACATGCCTAATCTCACCATCAATGGGCGGACCATGTCC
>NZ_CAFJ01000491.1 GCF_000239795.1 Bradyrhizobium sp. STM 3809
CCTTCATCAGGCCGTCGATGCCAAGGCAGGAGTATTGAAAGCTGACCAGCATGTGACCGGGACGATCGCTGATCGGCTCGAGGCCGAGCGTGCCGACGATCGTGCAGTCGTAGCGCGCGATGGTGTCGGCGCTGGCGGTCCCGAGGCCGGCATCAGCCGCAAGACCCACCGCAACCCCCGTCGCAATTCCCATGGCAGCACACACAGCCGATGCCGTGCTGGAAAAACGCATTTGCTCGCCCCCGCGTTGGTCGGTCGTGCGCACACTACCATAAATCGCAGTCGGCGTGGCTGCACTCCGCGGAACATATTTGATGGCGGCCGGACTGACCGATCGAGCCCGGCCAGCGCTGCCGGCTTGGTGGTGGGAGATTAACCACGCCGCGTTGAGACGGCTGCTCGGCGCCGGGGAATAAGCGTGAGCTTAACGCATCACGCGAGAAATAGCAGACCAACGCAGATGCGCATCTTGCGCGCAGGAGAGCCGTCAGGAGCGGAAAAGTGAGAGCGCTTTGTCTCGGCGCGTTGGCCTTCGTCTCAGCCTTGGCGCTGGCGGGCTGCAGCCGTCCGGTCATGCCGCAGGTCGCGGCGCCCTGTGTCGATCTGAGCGGCCAGTCCTGCGCGGAGACTCCGGCCGTCGGTCAGCCGGCTTCGCTGGCACCATCCGAGCCCGCCAAGGCGAGCCGCAAGGCGCATGCCGTGGCACGGCGTGCGGCCCTTCATCGCAAGCACGTCCGTGCCGCCAAGCGGCGTGCGGCGAGCAGCGTCGCCGCGGCCAAACCGGTTGAGAAGCCGGTTGAAAAGCTGGTTGAAAAGCCGGTGGAGAAGCCGCAACGGGCAGCACGGCCCGATCCCATTCCGCCGGCCGATGGCGCATCCGCCCCGGTCGCCAAGCCGCCCTCCGCTGCGAAGGATAGTCCGGCGCAAAATGCTCCGGCGAAGGACGGTGCCGCGAAGGATACTTCCGCGAACTCCGCCAAGGTCCAGGGCGAGGTGATGGTGGCCGCGGTCAAGGTCGCAGCCGAACTGGCCGAGCGGATGACCGCGCTGCGCGTGCCGGAGGGGCCTGGCGACAGTCCTCTGGTGGCCGTGCTGCTGGCGCGTCCCAACGTGCGCGCCCTCGGCGACCTCAGCGGCAAAGTGATCGCCATCGACGAGCGCTACGCCAAATCCAACGCCAGGATCACGGCCGCCATGAACGCGGCCGGCGCGTCCGAGGTGCTGCTGCTGGAAGGGCAGGCGACTGCGATCACCCGGCTGAGCAGCGGCGAGGTGAGTGCAGCCGTCGTCGCCTTGGCCTCGCCCGAAGCTGCCGAAGCGTTTCCGAAGATCGCGGGCTTCCGCCTGTTCTCGATCGCGCTCAAGCCCTGAGCCCGCTGCAGCCGCGCCTCAGGTCGTGGCAGGGCTGTTCGTGGGCCGCGGCAGCGCGGCAGACCTAGCCGCCGTGAGACCCTTCGGGAAACCGCTGCGGTCGCTGTAGAGCCGCTTGCGGCCGCGCCTCGGATCGTGCTGCGCCGCCACGTCCTTGGCGGCGATGTAGTCGAGCATGGTGACGCCGCCGACCATCACCAGCGCCGCGAGCACGGTGCCGGCGCGCGGATTGCTCGGCCTGACCTCGCCGAGCAGCGTCACCATGTCCAGCCCGTCGCCGGCGACGCGGCCCCACAGACCCGCCTTCTTCTCCACCGACAGCGTCATCACGCCGGCGAGCAGCTCGCGCACCCCATAGGCGCGCACCAGGCCCTCGCGGCCATGCATGCCGAGCGCATGGGTCACCCGATGCGGCGCCAGCAGCTCGAGCGTGCCGAGCGCGATCGAGAACCAGCCGAGCCCTCGGGCCAGCCGGTCGGCCGATGTCAGCGAGCTCGGACCGGTCGAGATGATCTTCGGATCGCCCTTGGACCGGACCAGATTGGAAAAATGAAACATGCTGTGTGTTTCCCTTACGGCTTCAACACGACCTTGACGCAGCTGTCCTGCTTATCGCGGAACGTGCGATACATCTCAGGCCCCTGCGCGAGCGGGACTGTGTGGGTGATCACGAAGGACGGATCGATCTGGCCTTCCTCGATGCGCCGCTTCAGTTCGTCGGTCCAGCGGTTGACGTGGGTCTGGCCGGTCCGGATGGTCAGCCCCTTGTTCATCAGCGCGCCCATCGGCACCATGTCGGAAAAGCCCGAATAGACGCCGGGGATCGAGACGATGCCGCCGGGCCGGCAGACATAGATGATCTCGCGCAGCGCGTGCGGCCGGTCGTTCTCCAGCATGAACATCTGCTTGGCGCGATCGAGCACGCTGTCCGGCTGCGCCATGCTGATATGGCTCTCGAAGCCGACGCAGTCGATGCACTTCTCCGGGCCCTTGTTGTCGGTCAGCTCGTTGAGCCTTTCGACCACGCTCTCCTTGTCGAAATTGATGGTGATGGCGCCGCCGGCCTCGGCCATGGCCAGCCGCTCCGGGATGCGGTCGATCGCGACCACCTGCTTGGCGCCGAGCAGGATGGCGCTGCGGATCGCCATCTGGCCGACCGGGCCGCAGCCCCACACCGCGACCGTATCATCGGGCTCGATGTCGCACTGCGCCGCGCCCTGCCAGCCGGTCGGGAAGATGTCGCTCAGGAACAGCGCCTGCTCGTCGCTCATGCCGTCGGGCACCTTGATGTGGGTGGCGTCGGCGTAGGGCACGCGCAGATATTCGGCCTGGCCGCCGGGATAGCCGCCGGTCAGATGGGTGTAGCCGAACAGGCCCGCGGTGGTGTGGCCGAACACCTTCTCGGCCAGATGCTTGTTGCGGTTGGTGGTCTCGCAGACCGAGAAATTGCCGCGCCGGCACTGCTCGCATTCGCCGCAGATGATGGTGAAGGGCACGACGATGCGATCGCCCTTCTTCAGCTTGCCGTCGACGCCGGAGCCGACCTCGACCACTTCGCCCATGGTCTCGTGACCCATGATGTCGCCGGGCATCATGGCGGGGATGTAGTTGTGGAACAGATGCAGGTCCGAGCCGCAGATCGCGCAGCTCGTCACCTTGATGATCGCGTCGCGCGCGTGCTCGATCTCGGGATCGCTGACCGTGTCGCAGCGGATGTCCTCTTTGCCGTGCCAGACCAGCGCTTTCATTCCCATCTCCGCGTCGAAAAGACCCTCGGACAAAGTCGGGGGCGCGGCGATGGTTGCTATCAGCGGCGGAAATATCGGCCGGCCGCGATGCCGGTCCAATGGATCGCCCGCGCGGCAGGAACGGGCAACTGGCAGGAGCCCGCCGCACGCCGGTCAGACGCGGGCGGGAACGATTCAGGCCTTAGGCTCGTCTTGGTTTCTCAGGCCTTGGCGTCTCAGGACGGGCTTCTCAGGCCTTGGCTTCTCAGGCCTTGGGCTTCGCGGCCTTCTTCGGCGCGGCCTTGGCTGCCTTCTTCGTCGCCTTGCCGTTTGCCGATCCGGCCGGCGCGGCGTCGGCCTTCTTCTCCGGCTTCTTCGGCAGTTCCGCCGCGGCGGCCTGGCGCATCGCGCGGGCATAGCTGTCGGCGACGTTGTCGGCCGAGATCAGCAGCCGGCGCGCGGCGGCGTTGGCCTGCTCGACCGCTTCGCGGGCGAGCATCTTGAAGCGCTCCTTGGCGTCCTTGTCCTTGGCCTTCATGGCCAGGCCGTTGAAGCGGTCGCGCCGCTTCTTCGCCGCCGCCAGGATGGTCTTGTTCTGCTGCTTGGCCAGTTGCCGGATCACGGCATCAAGATCGGCATCCGCCATCGTCGTCCCCAGAACTCCCGCAAGAATCAGCGCGCCAGGCGCCGCAGAGCGCGCGGACTATGCTATCCGCGCGGCCGCTTTGCAATCGGGGTATCAGAGGAGGGGAGAGCTCCTGCGTCGACGGCCAATCGCCGCAGCCGGCCCGGTCGTCCCACCGGCACGGAAGCGGCCGGCATATCAGTCATGCGCTGCTCGATGGTGCGTCGGCACCGTTTACGACAATCAGAAACGCGCTGTAACCAAGTCTCTGCAATCGCATCAATTCGAATGCAACTGTTGGCCTGCAACATCGCCGCTCGAAAGCACTTGCTCGTTGGAGTTTGCCGTGCAGGCCGCAAATCGGTATCTCAGTCTTCTGTCGCGGTTCCGCCGTAACGACAGCGGTAACATCGCGATCATCTTCGCGCTCGCCCTGTTGCCGATCCTGACCTTCGTCGGCTCGGCCATCGACTATTCGATGGCGGTGCGGGCCAAGGCCAAGCTGTCGGCCTCGATCGACGCGGCACTGCTGGCGGCCACCGGCTATACCGCCATGCGGGGCAGCGCCTCGGATGCCAAGACCGCCGCGACCAACATGTTCAACGGCCAGATGGCGGCGCATAATCTGACGGCGAACTCGCTCAGCATCGACATCAGCGACAGCGTCAGCGCGCGAACCGTGACGGGGACCGCGACGGTGGTCGTCAAGACCGCCTTCATGTACATGTTCGGCTATCCCAGCATGACCGTGTCGGCGTCCTCGTCGGCGTCGGCTTCGTTCCCGACCTACATGGACTTCTACGTCGTGCTCGACAATTCGCCGTCGCAGGGCCTCGGCGCGACCACGGCGGACATGACGACGCTGCAGAACGCGACCTCGGACAAATGCGCCTTCGCCTGTCACGACACCTACACGTCGAGCTCGAAGAAGACGCTGCAGACCAACAGCTATTACGCCAAGGCCAAGAGCCTCGGCGTCACCATGCGGATCGACGTCGTCCGCTCGGCGACGCAGTCGATGACGGACACAGCGACGACGAGCCAGGTCGTCAGCAACCAGTACCGCATGGCGGTCTACAGCATGGGCAGCGACTGCTCCTCGGTGGCGTTGACCACCATCGCCAGCCTGTCGTCGAGCATGTCCTCGGTGAAGTCGTCGATCGGCTCGCTCGACCTGATGACCATTCCCTACAGCGGCTACAACAACGACATGTGCACCGACTTCGACGGCATCCTGGCCGCTGCCGACAAGGCGATCCCCGCGCAGGGCGACGGCTCGCAGTCCAATCCGCAGAAATGGCTGTTCTTCGTCTCCGACGGCGTCGCGGATTATTATTACCCGTCGACCTGCAGCAAGACGACCGTCTCCGGCGGACGCTGCCAGGAGCCGCTGAACACCGCGACCTGCACGTCGCTGAAGGCGCGCGGCATCAAGATCGCCGTGCTCTACACCACCTATCTCGCGATCACCAACAACAGCTGGTACACGACCTACATCGCGCCGTGGCGATCCTCGATCGGCGACATCATGAAGTCCTGCGCCAGCCCCGGCTATTACTACGAAGTCGATTCCAGCGGCAGCATCGGCTCGGCGCTGAACGCGCTGTTCCAGCAGGCGATCGCCTCGGCGCATCTGACGAAGTAGGCGGGACCCGCGGCGTCAGGCCGGCAGCGCGACGATCTGCTCCAGCGTCGGGCCGTCGTTGAGCACGGCAAGCGTCTCGCGGCGCGACAGGAAGCCGGCCGCCTGCGCGAACGTCTCGGCATCGGCGATGCGCGCCCTGGCCGTGGCGAGGTCGACGTCGATGTCGCCCGGCGCACGCCGGCGCTGCGGCGGCAGCGACCTCACATGATCCCGTCGGAGCTTGGCACTCCGCCGCAATTCCGCGAGCGCCGCGCCTCGCGCGGGCCGCGGCTGATCCGCCAGCGCCCGGGCGCGGAGCAGGACGGGCGGCGGCGTGTGGTCCTCGGGTGTCGTGAACAGGCGCGCGCCGCGGCCGCGTCCCGCGGTGAGCAGCCCGATCGGAATCGCGAGCACGAGGCCGGCGATGACCGGCGACATCCAGGCCAGCAGCGGCAGCGAGACGGCGGTGGCGCTCACCGCCATGACCAGGCCGCACACGGTCGGCAGCGCGAATTTGCGCACGATCTCCCGCCGGCTGACGCCGCCGTCGCTGCGCCGCTGCACCTGCCATCCGGCGTCGCGGCCGAGCAGGATCTCGATCACCGCGACCGATTGGAAGATCATCATCGACGGCGCGATCAGCGCCGCCAGCACCGTCTCGGCCAGCACGGCGGCGCACAGCCGCAAGCCGCCGCCGAAGCCGCGCCGCAGCGCCGGCGTCAGCAGCGTGGCGACGCAGGCCAGCAGCTTGGGCACGAACAGCAGGCCGAGCGTGGCGCCGAAGACCTGCGCAGCAAGCACCGGGTCCTGCGCCGGCCAGGACGGAAACAGCGCAAACCCCTTGGGGAAGTATTCCGGCCGGACGAAATTGGCCTGCAGCGAGATCAGGATGCCGAGCACGAGGAAAGCGAGCCAGAGCGGCGCGGTGACATAGGCGCCGATGCCGATCAGAAGATGCAGTCGCGACACCCAATGCAGCCCGCGCGCCGGCAGCACGGCGAGGTGCTGCAGATTGCCCTGGCACCAGCGCCGGTCGCGCGCGGCATAGTCGATCAGCGACGGCGGCACCTCCTCGTAGCTGCCGCCGAGATCGACGGTCATGTAGATTCCCCAGCCGGCGCGGCGCATCAGGGCGGCTTCGATGAAGTCGTGGCTGAGGATATGGCCGCCGAACGGCTTTCGCCCCGTCAGCTCGGGCAGGGCGGCATCACGGGCGAAGGCTTCGACGCGGATGATCGCGTTGTGCCCCCAGTAGTTGCTCTCGGCGCCGTACCACCAGGCATTGCCCGATGCGATGAGCGGGCCGTAGAGCCGGCCGGCAAACTGCTGCAGCCGGGCGAACAGGCTCGCGCCGTTGACGATCACCGGTAGCGTCTGGATCAGCGCGGCCTGCGGCTGATGCTCCATCGCATGCGCCAGCCGCACGATGGTCTCGCCCGACATCAGGCTGTCGGCATCGAGGATGATCATGTGGTCGTAGGCCGCGCCGAAGCGCCGCACCCATTCGGCGATGTTGCCGGACTTGCGCGCGACATTGTCGGCGCGGTGACGATAGTAGATGCGCGCCGTGCCGCACGCCTCGCGCAGCGCGAGGTAGGCGGCCTCCTCGCCGATCCAGATGTCGGGATCGGTGGTGTCGCTGAGCAGGAACCAGTCGACATGCGCTCCGAAACCCGTCTCGGCCATGGAGTCGATCATGGCGCGCAGCCGCACCATGACGGCGTCCGGATCCTCGTTGTAGGTCGGCAGCAGCATCGCCGTGCGCGTGGACAGTGCGGGCAGGGGACCTGCGCGCTCGATCGCAAGGGTCTCGCGCGGCCTGATCAGCATCACGGCGAAGCCGGCCAGCGCGGTGACGAAGGCGAACGAGATCCAGGCGACCAGGATGCCGAACAGCGCCAGCACCAGGCCCTCCAGCACGGTCACGCCGCCGACCTCGACGACCTGATACATCTTGACGCAGCCCGCCAGGGTCAACGCGGCGGTGCCGGCGAGCACGAGTCCGCGGCGCAGCGCGACGCTCGCTCCGCTGCCGGTCGCGCGCCGGTTGGACGCCGCTTGCGAGAGCGGCGAGGGCACCATCTCCCGCGGCGCCTCGGCGGGAAGGAAGTCCGCGGGCGGCTGGTCTTGCGGCGGGCGCGGCAGCCTGGCGCTCACGGCGTCCATCGATAGATCCATGTCTCGGAGACGAGCTTGTCGCTCGCATACAGCTCGGCCCGCAGTTCGACAGGCGCGTCCTTGGCCGCGCATTGGAAGCTCAGCCGCCAACCTCCCGTCTCCGGATTGGGCTGTGCGACCACGTTGCTCACCTCGGTCTTCTCGGCGTTGACCACCGCCTTCACCGTGGCCGGATCGAGATCCTTGAGGACATCGCCGGCGAGCTCGAGCACGAACAGCCGGCCGTCGCCCTGGGCAGCCACGCCGGTGCGGGTGAAGCGCGCCAGCGCATGCGGCTTCGGCATGTCCGGGCCCCAATGCAGGCGATAGGTCATGTTGTGCTCGCCCTTGGCGGCGAGCGGCGTCTTCGGCCGCCAGAACGCGGCGATGTTGTCGTGGATCTCCTGCTTGGTCGGGATCTCGAACAGCACCACGGCGCCTTCGCCCCAGTCGCCGATCGGCTCGATCCACAGGCTCGGCCGCTTCTCGAAATGCGACTCCAGATCCTGGTAGGCGGCGAATTGCCGCTCGCGCTGCATCAGGCCGAAGCCGCGCGGATTGAGATCGTTGAACACGCTGACCTGCAGGTCGCGCGGGTTGCTGAGCGGGCGCCACAGCTGCTCGCCCTTGCCGTTGAACATCGCAAGCCCGTCGGAATCGTGCACGGCGGGACGGAAATCGTCGCTGTCGCTGCGGTCGTTGGGTCCGAACAGGAACATGCTGGTCATCGGCGCCAGCCCCGCATGCGCGATCTCGACGCGCGGATACAGCGAGGCCTCGACGTCGAACACGGTGGTGTCGCCGGGACGGATGGTGAAGCGATACGAGCCGGTGGCGCTCTTGCTGTCGAGCAGCGCATGCACCACCATCGCGGTGGCGCCGGCGACCGGCTTCTCCAGCCAGAACGCCTTGAACACCGGAAACTCTTCGCCCTTCGCCTCGCCGGTGTCGATGGAGAGTCCGCGCGCCGACAGCCCGTAGATCTCGCCCTTGGCCACCGCGCGAAAATAGCTCGCGCCGAGAAACACGCAGACCTCGTCGTAATAGTCCGGCCGGTTCATCGGCGCATGCAGGCGGAAGCCGGCAAAGCCGAGATCGGCCGCCGGGAACGCCGGCACCTGCGGCCCGAATGCGAAGTCTTCGGGGCGATACGGCACCGGCTTCGCCTGGCCGTCGACGACCTCGTAAATGTCGACGCGATCCTTGTAGATGAAGCCGCGATGGAAGAACTGCGCCCGGAACGGCAGCTTGTCGTCGCGCCACAGCGCATGCTCCGGCAGAAACCGGATCGAGCGATAGGCGTCGTAGTCGAGCTTCGCCAGCGCATCCGGCAGCTTGTCGTCCGGTGCGGCATAAGGCTTGGCCGCGAGCGCCCGCGCGAGATCACGCACCGTGGCGGCGCTGAACGGCTGCGCCGGCGTCGCGGCTGCTGCGCCCCGCGCGAACGATGCGGCGACCGAAATCGCAGCCGCAGATTGCATGAACTGACGGCGATTCAACTTGTTCTCGCTTTGCTGAATGGGAACTGCGGAGAAACATTTCTGCGGCCCTGCGGTTCCATGCCATTTGAGATACAACGCAGAGCATGCGGGTGGCGCGATGAACGGGGTGTGAGCGAGGGCAGTCAGCGCGCGAGAGTGATGATATGGTGCATTTGCGATCGGGAGAGCACGGCCGGCGTGCGGGCCTCATTGCGTCACGTTGTGGGCTTTCGCGCGCTGATCACTCCACCGAAGGCGAGCGCGGAGTGAGCCAGGGAGGAAATGTCTTGAATCTGTCTCAGGTGCTCAGGTTCGGAGGGGCCGTAGTGATCGCGCTCGCCTCCGTGTTTGCCGGATCTGTGTCGGCGGCCGACGATCTGTTCGCGACGGGCTATCGCAATGCTGAAAGTCTGTTCCGTCTGCAGGGGCGCGACGACCTCGATCTCATCGACAAGGAATGGATCGAGCAACGGGAGCTCCGGCTTCAACGACAGAATGCCGTCACAGTCCATTCGATGTGGCTGCCGGCCCAGGACTCGATGTGCGAGGTCGGTCTGCAGGTGCTGTTCTTCGAGGACGCCGATTGCGAGGGAAGATTTTGCCGGATGGTCATCAAATGCAGGTCTCGGACCGCGGCCGACCGGCTGAGTATGACTCTCACGGCCCGCAAAGCGATCGCGATTGCGGCCTGGAGCTTTGAACCTCGATGGTTCGATGCCTGCCAACGCCAGGGCATCCAGGTGTCGACACCATCTGGCGTGCTGCTCGTGATCATCGGCAGATTCGGCTTCGAGATCGCTGACCCGAACTTGCACTCGCCCGGGTGCGGCAGTGGGCAGTCGTTCTAGGCCGAGTAGTCGTCCGGCCTGCTGCTGCCTGCAGACTTTCGCACCCGAAGCTTACCGGTCGGCGCCCGCCACTGCAGCTTCCGCTTCTCGCGGCTGCAGCTGGACGAGGCCGGTCGTAGGTGCGATCCGTAGGGTGGGCAAAGGCGCGGCAACGCTGTCTGCGTCTTGCTGCGCTCTCTCGCGCGCCGTGCCCACCGTTGTGGCTCCGCATGCGTGGTTGGGTGGTGGGCACGCATCCGCCCTCCGGGCGGCTGCTTTGCCCACCCTACGGCCGAGCGCGAGCACAGCGGCCGTCGTGCCAAAAAATGGCATCCGGATAGACGAAAAGACTTTCTTTTTTACAGAAAGTATGATTGGATCTGCGCATCCCGCCTCGATCAAGGGGCGTATCGCGGTCGTCACGAACGTGGGGGTGGGATGCGATGGGCGTGCCGGCCGCAGCGCGAGCGATCGCGTGGACGAACGGTCCGGTGCGCACGGTCAAGCCGTGTGGTCCTGGCCTCCCGAAGCTGAGGTCAAGTCCGCGCCGACGCTGGCGCGGGCGACAGGGGCAAGACAGCCGGTCCCTGGGGAGAGCGCGGAG
>NZ_CAFJ01000490.1 GCF_000239795.1 Bradyrhizobium sp. STM 3809
TCGCGGCCGGACGCGGCCTGCGCGCCGGCGCCGGCGGTCCGAAGCAATATCGCACGGTCGGCGGCCGCACCGTCATCCATCGCGCGCTCGCCGCCTTTGCGGAGCATCCCGAGGTCGCGGTCGTGCAGCCGGTGGTGAACCCCGATGACATCGACGTCTTCAACGCGGCCGTCTCCGGCCTCCGTCACGAGGCGCCCGCGCAGGGCGGCGCGACTCGCCAGGCCTCGGTGCTCGCGGGCCTCGAGGCGCTGGTGCCGCACAAGCCGGACATCGTGCTGATCCATGATGCCGCCCGTCCGTTCGTGACGCCGGCGGTGATCTCGCGCGCGATTCAGGCCGCCAGCAAGACCGGCGCCGCGATCCCCGTGGTGCCGGTGACGGACACGGTCAAGGAAGTCGGAACCGGCGGCGACATCACCGCGACACCCGAGCGCGCGAAGCTGCGCATCGCCCAGACGCCGCAGACTTTCAAGTTCGACACCATCCTGGAGGCGCATCGCCGCGCGGCGCGCGAGGGCCTCACCGAGTTCACAGATGATGCGGCGATCGCCGAATGGGCGGGATTGACGGTTGCGACCTTTGAGGGCGATGTTGCCAACATGAAGCTCACCACCCCGGAAGATTTCGTGCGCGAGGAAGCGCGGCTCGCGGCAGCGCTCGGCGACATCCGAACCGGCACCGGCTACGACGTGCACGCCTTCGGCGAGGGCGACCACGTCTGGCTGTGCGGCCTGCGCGTGCCGCATACGAAGGGCTTCCTCGCCCATTCCGACGGCGATGTCGGCCTGCACGCCCTGGTCGACGCCATTCTGGGCGCGCTGGCCGATGGCGACATCGGCTCGCACTTCCCGCCCTCCGACATGAAGTGGAAGGGCGCCTCCTCCGACCAGTTCCTGAAATATGCCATCGAGCGCGTGACCGCGCGCGGCGGCCGCGTCGCCAATCTCGAGGTGACGATGATCTGCGAGCGCCCGAAGATCGGCCCGCTGCGCGACCAGATGCGCGCCCGCATCGCCGAGATCTCCGGCGTCGACATCTCGCGCATCGCAGTCAAGGCCACCACCAGCGAGCGCCTCGGCTTCACCGGCCGCGAGGAAGGCATCGCGGCGACGGCGAGCGCGACGATCAGGTTGCCGTGGGGTGTGTAGTCGCAGGTGGCGCTCGCGCTGGTGCGAAAGGCGACGTCTTCCGTCTGTGTCGGACGATAAAAGTTAGGTGGCTGGGCGCTGGCCGCCACGTGTGAGTGAAAGTCGAGTTCTTCACCGCGATCGCGGTGCG
>NZ_CAFJ01000489.1 GCF_000239795.1 Bradyrhizobium sp. STM 3809
CTTCACGCTTATACGCAGTCTCCCTGGTGCGCCGGCTTGTTGGCCACCATCACCACGCGGCGCATCGGCGCCATCGCGGCTTGATACCAGCTTCGGGGTATCAGGACGCTGCGACTTCACGTCCGCGATTGATCGTTCGTCCGCACCCTCGTGAGAGGGCGCTGCGATCTCTCGCGGCCATCGCATCCCCGCCTCGCGTGTCGTGACGATCGCGCGCTACGCCCCTGCTGCTTGAGGCGGGATGCGGGGAGATAAACATGATTGCGGAAAAATAGCAAGTTGATTTTGATTAGGAGAAATCAACTTCAGCGAAGGTGTGCTCCCCCTCCCCGCAAGGGGGAGGGGAGTGCACCGTCTTTGCGGCAGGCTCTTGCGGGCTTATGCGACGCGCGCAAAAAAAACGGCGGCCGGGGGACCGCCGTTCAAGTCGAGGACCACGCAAGGGGGCGTGGTGCTCAGGAGGCTCGGAGCTGGACGCGCTGGATGCGCCCGACGATGAACAGATAGGCGAACGCCGCGACCAGGGCATTGAGGCCGACGAACACCAGCGCGCCGTTGAAGGAGCCGGTAGCCGACAGGATGTAGCCGATCACGATCGGGGTGGTGATGCTGGACAGGTTGCCGAAGGTGTTGAACAGTCCGCCGGAAACGCCGCCCGCTTCCTTCGGCGAGGTGTCGGAGACGACGGCCCAGCCAAGCGCGCCGATGCCCTTGCCGAAGAAGGCGAGCGCCATCAGGCCGACCACCAGCGCCTGGCCGTCGACATAGTTGCAGCCGATGATCGCCATCGACAGCAGCATGCCGCCGACGATCGGGATCTTGCGGGCGAGCGTGAGCGAGCCGGTCTTGCGCAGGATGGCGTCCGAGATGAAGCCGCCGAGCACGCCGCCGATGAAGCCGCACAGCGCCGGCAGGGTGGCGACGAAGCCCGCCTGCAGGATCGACAGCCCGCGCTCCTTGACGAGATAGACCGGAAACCAGGTCAGGAAGAAGTAGGTCAGGGTGTTGATGCAGTACTGTCCGATATAGACGCCGAGCATCATGCGGTTCGACAGCAATTGGCCGATGTGCGACCAGGTCGGTCCCCCGGAGGTCTTGGCTTCGTCCCGGGCGCCTTCCATGTCGACCAGCGCGCCGCCCTGCTTGATGTAGTCGAGCTCGGCCTCGTTGATGCCAGGATGCTCCTTCGGGCCGTACATGGTCTTGATCCAGACCAGGCCCATGATGATGCCGAGCGCGCCCATCACGGTGAACACGTGGCGCCAGCCGAACTCGTGCGCGATCCAGCCCATCAGCGGCGCGAAGATCACGGTCGCGAAATACTGCCCGGAGTTGAAAAAGGCCGACGCGGTGCCGCGCTCGTTGCTCGGAAACCAGGCGGCGACGATGCGGGCGTTCGCCGGGAAGCTCGGCGCCTCGGCCAGGCCGACCAGGAAGCGCAGCGCGAACAGCGCGACGATGGCCGCGCCGCCGGAGAGAAAGCCGATCCAGCCCTGCATCATGGTGAAGATCGACCAGACGACGATGCTGCAGGCATAGACCCAGCGCGAGCCGAAGCGGTCGAGCAGCCAGCCGCCCGGGACTTGCGCGAGAACATAGGACCAGCCGAAGGCGGAGAACACATAGCCCATCGCGACGGGATCGAGATGCAGATCCTTGGCGAGCGCGGGGCCTGCGATCGAGAGCGTGGCGCGATCGGCGTAGTTCACGGTGGTGACCAGGAACAGCATGGTCACGATGAACAGCCGCACGCGCGATCGGCGCAATTCTGCCGCAGTTACGATTGCGCTCATGCGCGCTACCTCTCTTAAACGTTCCTCAACACCTGTCCTAGAGGAGATGACGGGCCCGGGTCCAAGCCCAAGCCGGTATCGATTGATACCAATTTTGCATCGATGCCGGGGCGTTCATGCGCTCGGGCCAGGCGCCGACGGTTCGAAGGATCGCGTGGCGGTTGCGGCGGGTGAGCTGCTCAGGCTTGCACGCGGAGGTTTTGAGACGGCGGTCCTTGCCACCGTCTTGCCGGCAGACGAGCGCCCGGCGGATCTCTCCTCACATCCACCCTGGCCTGCGCGCTTCATCGCCTTGATGCTGGCGGACTCGCTGCCGACAACCGGAAGACGCCTGCCGCCGGTCCGTTCCGCCATCCGGACGTTGCCTCCCCCAGGTCCATGTGGGGTGCAAACCATCCGTGCTTGTCTCGGTCCCTGCTGCATGCACAATCGTTCGCGCAAGCGAACAGGAGCCCGATCGCGTGAAGGCCGTCTACACCGAGCTGCACCGCAGCCATGATCCGCAATTCTATCTCGTGCGCGGCGTCGTCAAGCGCACCACGGAGCAGCCGGAACGGGCGGATCGCCTGCTTGCAGGATTGAAGGCCGGCCATCACGAGTTGGTCGCGCCGATCTCGTTCGGCCAGGAAGCCCGCGCCCGCGTGCACAGTCCGGAATATCTCAATTTCCTGGAAGAGGCCTGGGACGCCTGGGCCGCGCTCGGCGACGCCGGCGCGGAGATGATCCCGAACATGCATCCCGTGCGCAACGCCGCGACCTATCCGAGCCATATCGTCGGGCGGCTCGGCTGGCATACGACCGATACTTCGGCGCCGATCGGGCCGGGGACGTGGGCCGGCGCCTGCGCCGCGACCGACGTCGCGGCGTCGGCGGCGCAGCTGCTGCTCGATGGCGAGGACGCGGTCTATGCGTTGTGCCGGCCGCCGGGGCACCACGCCTATCGCGACATCGCCTCCGGCTTCTGCTTCATGAACAATTCCGCCATCGCGGCGGCGCATCTGCGCCAGCGCCACGAGCGGGTCGCGATCCTCGACGTCGACGTCCATCACGGCAACGGCACGCAGGGCATCTTCTACGAACGGCCCGACGTGCTCACCATCTCGATTCACGCCGATCCGACGCACTACTATCCGTTCGTCTGGGGCTACGCGCATGAGCGCGGCGCCGGCGCCGGGCTCGGCGCCAACCTCAACATTCCCTTGGCGCTGAAGAGCGGCGACGACACCTATCTGAAGGCGTTCGAGACCGCGGCGAAGACGATCCACGCCTTCGCGCCCGGCGCGCTGGTGGTGGCGCTCGGCCTCGATGCCTCGGAGCATGATCCGCTGAAGGGCCTCGCCGTGACCACGCCGGGCTTCCGGCGCATCGGGGCCGCGATCGCGCGGCTCGGCCTGCCCACGGTGTTCGTTCAGGAGGGCGGCTATCTCTCCGACATTCTCGGGCAGAACCTGACCGCGGTGCTCGGCGGGTTCGAGGCGGCGCGCTGAGCCGGGCACCAAACGGGGCGCTCATGCTGCTCGGGCGCGGCCGGCGTCTGCTGCCGGCCCTGGGCCTGCTGGGCGCGAGCATGCCGCTTCGCGCCGCGTGGGCCTGCTCACTGGTCAACCCCGAGACCTCGATCGCAAGGGCGGTCGCGACCGCGCAGACGTGGTGGCTCGCGAGCGCGCTGGTCGCGGCTGCGATCGTGGTGATCGAGATCAGGCGCGAGCGCCGCCCCCGCCGGTCGTCGCAGCTCTGCTGCTCGTCGCAGGTCATCCGGCATGGTGGGTTCGACCGGACTATGGGCCGGATTGCACGTTCGCAAATGTCGAAGCGTCGCAGCTGGTCTTCGCCGCGCTAGGCGCGATGCTCGGCTATCAGCTGGTGCGCGCCTGGCGACGAGGCACGGGCCTCTGATGGTGTCTTGATACTGAATTCGCTTGACGACGGGGAGCAGGGCGCCGTTCGCCGTGCGGGCTACGGACTCCGACTGCCGCACGACGGCGCTCGACCGGAGTTCCACGGGTGACCAAAGTACAAGGTTCTTTAAGGTCCCCGGCCACAATGCGCCGCAATCTGACCTGGACCGCTTCAACGGAGAACGCGGTCATGCAGTTCGCGCCGCTCGCATCCGGGGGGATCGATGGCCGTGCTGCAGGCATCTCATGGGTGAGCGTTGGCGGACATCATCGAATTCGCGACGGCCGCAACGCGGATCGCTCGTGCGAAGCGGATCGACCTCGCCTTCGAAATGGCGGTCGTGATGCAGCTCATGCAGCTCAAGCGCACGCTCGATGCCTGGCGGCAGATCCTGCGCCGGCTCGACGACCTGGCCAAGGCCGATGGGCATGCGGTTCCGGATGAGCAATCCCGGCCGATCCGCCAGCTGATCGCCGACGCCGAACGCGCCATTTCCGACATGAATGATCGCGCCGACGCGGCCGCGCCGGCCGACGATCCGCATCCGCGCGACGCCTGAAGACCATCGGCGGGCGACGCCCCGCCTGGCTCTATCCGGCCAGCGCCTGCTGACGCCGCGCCACCAGATCGCGCTCCGCGCCGCCAACGATCTCCATCGTCCGTACCACGCTGGCCGGGTTGACGCTGATCGAGTCGATGCCGAGCCCCGCGAGATAGCGTGCCACGTCCGGATAGTTGGCCGGCGCCTCGCCGCAGATGCCGACGTGGCGATGGTTGCGGTGCGCGCCCTCGACGGCGAGCTTCAGCATGGTCAGGAGACCGGGATCGCGCTCGTCGAAATCGAACGCGACGATGTCGGAATCGCGGTCGACGCCGAGTGTGAGCTGGGTCAGGTCGTTGGAGCCGATCGAGAAGCCGTCGAAATGCCTTGCGAATTCGTCGATCAGGATGACGTTGTTGGGGATCTCGCACATCATGTAGATCTCCAAGCCGTTCTCGCCGCGGACGAGGCCGTGACCGGCCATCGCCGCGATCACCTTCTCGGCCTCTGCGACGCGGCGGCAGAACGGGATCATGATCTTGAGGTTGGCAAGGCCCATCGTGTCGCGCACGCGCTTCAAGGCGGCGCATTCCAGCGCGAAGCCGGCCGCATAGGCCGGGTGCGCGTAGCGCGAGGCGCCGCGGAAGCCGAGCATCGGGTTCTCTTCCTTCGGCTCGAACTCGGCGCCGCCGATCAGGCTGGCATATTCGTTGGTCTTGAAGTCCGACAGCCTGACGATGACCGGGCGTGGATGGAAGGCGGCGGCGATGGTGCCGACACCCTCCGACAGCCGCTCGACGAAGAATGCGGCCGGCTTGTCGTAGCGCGCGGTCAGGCGCTTGATCGCCGCCCGGTCCCTGGCCGATTTCACCTTGTCGGGCGCGGCCAGCGCCATCGGATGAATGCCGATCGACTGGTTGATGATGAACTCCATGCGCGCCAGACCGACGCCGTCGTTCGGCAGCAGCGCGGTCTTGAAGGCGAGCTCGGGGTTGCCGAGATTGACCATGATGTGCGTGCGCGGCTTCTCGATCTTGTCGATTGCCAGGCGCTCGACGTCGAAGGGCAGGGCGCCGTCATAGACATGCCCGGCATCGCCCTCGGCGCAGCACACAGTCACGCTCGCGCCGGTCCTGGCGCGCCTGCTGAAATCCTCGGTACCGACCACCGCGGGCACGCCGAGCTCGCGGGCGATGATCGCGGCGTGGCAGGTGCGGCCGCCATGATCGGTGACGATCGCCGCCGCCGTCTTCATCACGGGCTCCCAGTCCGGGCTGGTCGAGGGTGCTACCAGCACCTCGCCCGGCTTGAAGGCGCGCAGGTCCTTCGCCGATTTGATCAGGCGGATCTTGCCCGCGGCGATCTTCTCGCCGACGGCGCGGCCGGTCGCCAGCGCCTTGCCCGGCTTCTTCAGCACATACGTCTCGACCGATTCCGGTCGCCGCTGCGAGGCCACCGTCTCGGGGCGCGCCTGGATGATGTAGAGCGCGCCGTCGCGGCCGTCCTTGGCCCATTCGATGTCCATCGGCGTCGGCCGGCCGGCCTTCTGCGAATAGTGCTGCTCGACGGTGATCGTCGCCTGCGCCAGCTCCAGCACGTCACGGTCATCGATGCAGAATGTCGCGCGCGCGGCCGGCGGCGTCGCCTCGATGCGCGTCGTGGTGCCGCGCGCGCCCGCCTTGGCGTAGACCATGCGCCTCGCCTTGGCGCCGAGCCGGCGCGACAGCACGCTGCGGAAGCCGGCGGCGAAGGTCGGCTTGTGGACGTAGAACTCGTCGGGATCGACCGCGCCCTGCACGATGGTCTCGCCGAGCCCGTAGACGCCGGTGATGAAGGCGACGTCGCGAAAGCCGCTCTCGGTGTCGAGCGAGAACATCACGCCACTGGCGCCGAGATCGGAGCGCACCATCTTCATCACGGCGACCGACAGCGCGACCTTGTCGTGGGCGAAGCCGTTGTCGATGCGGTAGGAGATCGCGCGATCGGTGTACAGCGAGGCGAAGCAGCGCCGGCAGGTCTTGAACAGCTGCCTCGCACCGCTGATGTTGAGAAAGCTCTCGTGCTGGCCGGCGAAGCTCGCATTCGGCAGATCCTCGGCCGTGGCCGAGCTGCGCACCGCGACCGCGACGCCGCGGCCGTATTCCTGCTCCAGCTGCTTGTACGCGGTCGCCACGTCGCGCCGCAGGTCATCACGATCGGTCGCCTCGAACACGATCGCGCGCGCCTTGGCCGCGCGCCTGGCGAGATCGGCGATGCGCCGCTTGTCGAGCCCGGCGAGCAGCTTGCGCAGCTCGTCATCGGCGCCATCCGCACGCAACGCGTCGCGATAGCTCGCGGCGGTCAAGGCGAAGCCGTTGGGGACGCGCACGCCCCGGGACGCCAGGGCCGAATACAGCTCGCCGAGCGAGGCGGTCTTGCCGCCGACCTCGGGGACGTCCTCGATGCGGAGATCCTTGAACCAGCGGATGTAACCGGGTGCCGTCATCGATCGTCTCCCGCATTGCAGCGCAGGCATGGAGTTTGTCGCGTTGCACGGTCCACGCCTTGCGGAAGATCAAGCGCGGGGGTCCCGGAGCTCCGTACATCAGTCCATGCTCGACACATCCTGCGATGAACCGGACGACTCCCGCCCCGCGATGAGCTCCGACGACGAGAACGAGGACGGCAATCGCGAATGGTCGCGGTTCTGGCTGACGGCACGGCACTTCTGGCTGGGATGGACGGCCTGGCGGGTCTGGCTGCTCTGCGCCGCCCTCATCGTCCTGGTCGTGCTCCAGCTTTATGTGCAGTTCCGTTTCAACTACTGGAACAGGGATTTCTTCGACGCGCTGGAAGGCCGCGACCCGGCGCGGCTACGGCAGCAGGCCGTCCTGCTCATCCCGCTGTGCCTGTCGAGCGTCGTGCTGGCGATCGTCTCGGTGTGGGGCCGCATGACGATGCAGCGCAACTGGCGGCAATGGCTGAGCGCCAAGGTGATCGACTATTGGGTCGAGAACGACCGCTATGCGCGGCTGGCGACGGTGCAGGGCGACCAGAAGATCCCCGAGTACCGAATTGCCGAGGACGTCCGCATCGCCACCGATGCGCCGATCGACTTCGTGGTGAGCGTGATCTCGGCGCTGCTGACGGCGGTCGTGTTCGTCCAGTTGCTGTGGCAGGTCGGCGGCTCCATCGGCTTTGCCGTGGCCGGGCTGCAGCTGTGGATTCCCGGCTATCTGGTGGTCGGGGTCGTCGTCTATTCGGGGCTCGTCACGGGCGCGATGCTGTGGGTCGGCGCGCCGCTCACGCGCGTGATCCAGACCAAGAACCAGGTCGAGTCGGAATTGATCACGGCGGCGCATCATCTGCGCGACATCGGCGAAGGCGTCATGCCCAAGCACGAGGAGCGCGGCGTCATTGCCAGCATCTGGCTGGCGCTCGACCGTACCATCCAGCAATGGAAGCGGCTGTGCTGGCAGCTGATGCGCAACACCCTGGTGTCGCATCTGAACTCGCTGCTGGCGCCGATCATCGGCCTCGTGCTGTGCGCGCCGAAATTCCTGGGCGACCAGATGACGCTCGGCGAGCTCACCCAGGCAGCCGCGGCGTTCACGCTGGTGCAGGGCTCGTTCAACTGGATGGTGGACAATTTCAGCCGCGTCGCCGAGTGGATGTCGTCGCTGGAGCGGGTGGGCGGCCTGCTGCTGTCGCTCGACCGGCTCAACGGCGTTGCCGCTGCCGAGGTCACGCCGTCTGCAGCCGCACGTCAGCCAGCAGACGGTTGATGTCGGCTGGATCGGACAGCGCGGTGCCGGTGCGCAGCAGCGCGGCGGCGCCGGCGGCGACGGCAAAGCGGAAGGCCTCCTCCAGCGGCTCGTTCGCGGCGAGCTTGGCGACCAGCGCGCCGAGGAAGCTGTCGCCAGCGCCCACGGCGTTGACCGGCACCATCGTCAGCGGCTGCGCGCGCAGCACGCGCTCCGGTGTGACCAGCAGGGCGCCGAGATGGCCCATGGTGAGCGCGACCGTCCCGGCCTTGCCGGTGGCGACCAGCGTTCGCGCCGCGGCTTCCCACGCCGCCGCATCGGGCAGCTCGCCGCCGACGAGCTCCTGCATCTCGCGAAGCGACGGCTTGATCAGGTCGACACCGCCGGCGACCGCCGCGGCCAGTGCCGGGCCCGACGTATCGAGGATGAACCGCGCGCCGTGCGTTCGCGCAATCGTGGCGATGCTCGCGTAGTAGTCGGTCGGCACGCCGCGGGGCAGGCTGCCGCTGCCGATGACGAAGCGCGGAAACGGCTCGAGCCGGCTCAGCAGCGCGAGCCCGCCCTGCCATTCGGACTCGCTGAGCGTCGGCCCGGGCAGGATGAAGCGATAGGGCTGGCCGGTGGCGCGCTCCTGGACGAAGAAATCCTCGCGCGTATCGTCGGCGGTCGGCCAGGTGAGGCTGGCGACGCTCTCGGCCTCGACGAGCTGCTTCAGCAGCAGGCCGGTCGGGCCGCCGACGGGATAGAGCGCGGTGACATCGCCGCCGAGCCTCGTGATGACGCGCGCGACATTGATGCCGCCGCCGCCGGGATCGCGCCGCTGCGTCGTGCCGCGCAGCTTCGCCACCGGCACGATGGTCTCGACGGTCGTCGAGACGTCGACGGCCGGGTTCGGCGTGATCGTGACGATGTCGCTCATCGGTCAGGTCGCGGGAGATCCGCCGCTGGTGGTGATGCCGGAGTCGTAGAAGGATTTCAGGCCGAGGAAGCTGATGTCGGGTTTGGTGACGAGATGCACCGGGATTTGACGCAGATAGCTGTCATAACGTCCCTTGCTCTCGAACTGCCGGCGGAAGTCGGAGCGCGCAAAGGCGTCGGGAAAGCGCGGCGGGATGCCGCCGGCGATGTAGACGCCGCCGCGGGCGCAGAAGGTCAGCGCCAGATTGCCGGCGACGGCCCCCAGCCAGGCGCAGAACATGTCGAGCGTGGCGCGGCTGGTGGCGCAACTACCGTCCAGCGCGGCGTGGGTGATCGCCGCGGCGTCACGCTTCGGCACGGTGACGCCGTCGAGCGCCGCGATGGCCTGGTAGACGTTCTCGATTCCCATGCCCGAGAGCGCCCGCTCGATCGAGACATGGCCGAAACGCTCGCGCATCTTGGCCAGCACCGCGGCTTCGCGCGCCGTCGTCGCCGGCAGGGTGGCGTGGCCGGCTTCGGTGACGGCGACGGTCGGGCGTCCGTCGCCGGGCAAATAGCAGGCCGCGCCGAAGCCGGTGCCCGGGCCGATCACCAGCATCGGCGCGCCCTCCACGGCCGCGCTGCCGCCGAGCGGAAAAAGATCGTCGGGATGCAGTGCGGGCAGGGACCAGCCGACCGCCTCGAAATCGTTCAGCAGTTTCGCCGAGCGCAGCTCGAACCGCGCCGCCAGCTCGGCGCCGTCGATCACCCAGGTCGAGTTGGTGAGCATGCCGCGATTGCGCTCGATGGGGCCGGCGATGTCGAGCACGGCCGCCGATGGCGGACCGCCCGCGGCATGGCGCGACAGGAAGTCAATGATCGCATCGGCGATGGTCGGGAAGTCCGCGACCTTCAGATGCGCGACCTCGCCGATCACCCCGCCGTCGAGCAGCGCGAAGCGCGCATTGGTGCCGCCGATGTCGCCCAGAAGAACGCGCTCGCTCATCCCTCAATCTTCCGCCCGTTGTGCGGCCCGGCCGGTTCGTTCGACCTCCTCCATGCCGCAATCGTCTCCGCATACCACCGCGCCGATGCCTTGGGAATGCGGCGCTGGGTGGCGTGATCGACATAGACAATGCCGAAACGCTGCGAATAGCCCGCCCCCCATTCAAAATTATCCAGGAGCGACCACACGAAATAGCCGCGCACGTCGGCGCCAGCGGCCATCGCCTGTTCCATGGCGGCGGTGTAGGCGGCGAGATAGGCGATCCGGTCGTCGTCCTGAATCAGGTCGCCCGGGCCGAGCAGATCATCGGCCGCCGTGCCGTTCTCCAGCACATAGATCGGAAGCTGGAACCGCTCGTGAATGTCGAGCAGCGTGTCGCGAAAGGCCCCGGGCACCACCGGCCAGCCGATGGCGCTGCGCGGCACGGAAGCGGGCGCCGGGCCGAACGCGGCGCCGACCAGGTTGGTGGCTTCCTTGACGTAATGCGGCGAATAGTGATTGAGCCCGAACCAGTCGACGGGGCGGGCGATCTGGGCCATGTCGCCCGGCGCCACGTGGGGCGCGACCGCATCCGCCAGATCGGGCGGGTAGCAGGCGAAGGATTGCGGGAACGGGAAGGCGTCGTTCCAGTAGGCCGCGAGGCGCAAGGCCGCCGCGGCGTCCGCCGGGCTGTCGGTCGCGGGATAGCAGGGCTGGCGATTGTGAATGGCGCCGATCGACGCGCCGGCGACGTCCCGGCGCAACACGTCGACGGCGCGGCCATGGCTGAGATTGACGTGATGAATCGCCTTGTGCAGCGCCACCTTGTCGGCGATTCCCGGCGCGTGCCAGCCGAGGCCATAGCCGAACAGGGTGAACACGCAGGGTTCGTTGAAGGTGGCGAAGCGCTTCACGCGGTCGCCATAGCGCCGCGCGATCAGCGCGGCGTAGTCCGCGAACCAGCCGGCGATATCGCGATTCTGCCAGCCGCCGAGCGCCTCCAGTGCCTGCGGCAGGTCCCAGTGGTAGAGGCAGAGCCAGGGCTCTATCTCCGCGGCGAGCAGCGCATCGATCAGGCGGTCGTAGAAGGCGAGGCCGGCTGCGTTGGCCGCGCCGCGGCCCTGCGGCAGCACACGTGGCCAGGCGATCGAGAAGCGGTAGGCGTTGAGACCGAGCGCGCGCATCAGCGCGACGTCCTCGGCATAGCGAGCGTAGTGGTCGCAGGCGATCTCCGCGGTATCGCCACGGCTCGATCGCCCGGGCGTGCGCAGAAACACGTCCCAGATGCTGTCGGCGCGGCCATCGCGATGCGCCGCACCTTCGATCTGGAAGGCCGAGGTCGAGGCGCCCCAGACGAAGTGCGGACGTGCGGTCATGATGGCAATGCGCCTCGCGCTGCTGCGGTCAGGCGCATGATGCCGATCGTTGCCGTCTGGCGGTTGACCGGGATCAAGCGCCGTGCGGCGTGGCGCGGCGGTGTCCTGCGCGGCCGAGGGCCATCGGATTTAGGGCGGCACGAACCGCGGCCAATTTGTTGCTCGGTCATGCCCGGGCTCGTCCCGGGCATCCACGTCGAGCTGAGGACGCCGGACGACGTAGATGGCCGGGACAAGCCCGGCCATGACGGAGACGGGCCCCACGATCGCGTCGTATGCAACAGACCCGCGCCGGCGAGGGGGGATCATGCAGGCAACGGGCTTGCATCCCGGGCCAAAGCTGTAGAACGTGCGGCCGCCGAGAATGAGGAGTTTCGGCTCGAATGAGCGTGTTTCTGCTGCGGCGATGCCTGACGCTGCTCGCGACCCTGGTCGGGGCGTCGCTGATCATTTTCCTGGTGCTCGATGCCCTGCCGGGCAACGCGGCGCAGATGCTGATGGGGGCGGACGCCTCGCCCGACGCGGTCAGGGCGCTGACGGTCAAGCTCGGGCTCGATCAGCCGCTGGCGGTCCGCTACGTGCAATGGCTCGGCGGGCTGGCCACCGGCCATCTCGGCAACAGCTATGCCTATGGCACGCCGGTGGCCGAACTGATCCGCGAGCGGCTGGCGATGACGATACCGCTGGCCATCCTGGCGATGGCGCTGACCACGGTGCTGGCGATCGCGGCCGGGATCTACACGGCGGCCAACCACAACCGCATCGGCGATGTCGGCGT
Organism: Bradyrhizobium sp. STM 3809; assembly: GCF_000239795.1. Classification (GTDB taxonomy): domain Bacteria; phylum Pseudomonadota; class Alphaproteobacteria; order Rhizobiales; family Xanthobacteraceae; genus Bradyrhizobium. Next base: position 12,013 of record NZ_CAFJ01000489.1, read on the forward strand.
GATGTCGCTGACCCAGATCGGCATCGCGCTGCCGAACTTCTGGTTCGCGATCCTCTTGATCCTGCTGTTCGCGGTGAAGCTGCAATGGCTGTCGGCCGGCGGCTTCCCCGGCTGGGAGGACGGCCTCTGGCCCGGCCTGCGATCGCTGCTGCTGCCGGCGGTGGCGCTCGCCTTGGTGCAGGCCGCGATCCTGGCGCGGGTGACGCGCTCGGCCGTGCTCGACGTTCTGCGCGAGGACTTCGTGCGCACCGCGCGCGCCAAGGGCCTCAGCAAGCGCGAGGTGCTGTGGCAGCACGTGCTGCGCAACGCGATGATCCCGGTGCTCACCGTCATGGGCCTGCAATTCGCCAATCTTCTGGCCGGCACCATCGTGATCGAGAACGTGTTCTACCTGCCGGGCCTCGGCCGTCTCATCTTCCAGTCGATCGCCAACCGCGATCTCATCGTGGTGCGCAATTGCGTGATGCTGCTGGCGGCCATGGTCATCATCGTCAATTTCGTGGTCGACGTGCTCTATGCGGTGATCGATCCGCGCATCAAGGTGCACGAGCTGTGAGTTTGTCCGTGATGACTCGAACCGGCGTCGCGCCGGCGTCGAACGCGTTCTGGTGCCGCGCGCTGCGCCATCGCAGCTTCGTGGTCGGCGCGTTGCTGTGTCTCGCCGTGCTCGGCGCCGCCCTGCTGTCGCTGGTGTGGACGCCGTGGTCGGCCTATGAGATCGACGTCGCCGCCAAGCTGCGGCCGCCGTCGGCGGAACACTGGCTCGGCACCGACGTGCTCGGCCGCGACATCGTCTCGCTGCTGCTGGTCGGCGCCCGCGCGACCATCCTGGTCGGCATCATCGCCGTCGGCATCGGCCTGACCTGCGGCGTCTGCCTCGGCCTGGTCGCGGCCGCGCAGCGCGGCTGGACCGAGGAACTGGTGATGCGCTTCAGCGACTTCACCTTCGCCTTTCCCGCCGTGCTGTCGGCGATCATGCTGGCCGCCGTGATCGGGCCGGGCATGGTGACCTCGATCATCGCGATCGGCATCTTCCAGATCCCGGTGTTCGTGCGCGTCACCCGCGGTTCGGCCGGCGCGATCTGGGCGCGCGAGTTCATCCTGGCGGCGCGCGCCGCCGGCAAGGGCCGGGTCCGCATCACCATCGAGCACGTGCTGCCGAACATCCTGTCGATCCTGATCGTGCAGGCGACCATCCAGTTCGCGCTGGCGATCCTGGCGGAGGCCGCGCTGTCCTATCTCGGCCTGGGCACGCAGCCCCCGCAGCCGTCATGGGGGCGCATGCTGAACGATGCGCAGACCCTGCTGTTCCAGTCGCCGAGCCTCGCCGTTTATCCCGGTGCTGCGATCGCGCTCGCGGTGCTCGGCCTCAACCTGCTCGGCGATGGTCTGCGCGACCTGCTCGATCCGCGCCTGGCGAGGCAGCGATGAGCGCAGGCGAACAGCCGCTTCTCGAGGTCTCCGGCCTCGGCATCCGGCTCAATACCAGCCGCGGCCCAGCGCAGGCCGTGCGCGAAGTGTCGTTCGCGCTGAGGCGCGGCGAGACGCTCGGCATCGTCGGCGAATCCGGCTGCGGCAAGTCGATCACGGCGCTGGCGCTGCTCGGTCTGCTGCCCGACAACGCCGTCGTCAGCGGCAGCATCCGACTCGATGGCCGCGAGCTGGTGGGATTGCCCGATGCCGATTACTGCAAGCTGCGCGGCAACCGCATCAGCATGATCTTCCAGGAGCCGATGACCGCGCTCAATCCGATGCACACGATCGGCCATCAGGTCGCCGAGCCGCTCGTGCGCCACACCGGCTGCTCCGCGGCGGAGGCGAAGCGCCAGGCGATCGCGCTGCTCGATCGCGTCGGGCTGCCGGACCCGGCCCGGCGCTACGACGCCTATCCACATCAGTTCTCCGGCGGGCAGCGCCAGCGCATCACCATCGCGATGGCCTTGGCCTGCAAGCCCGACGTGCTGATCGCCGACGAGCCGACCACCGCGCTCGACGTCACCATCCAGCGCCAGATTCTCGATCTCATCGCCGACCTCGTCGCCGAGCAGGGCATGGCGATGATCCTGATCTCGCACGATCTCGGCGTCATCGCCGAGAACGTCCAGCGCATGATCGTGATGTATGGCGGCACGGTCGTCGAGAGCGGCACCACCGACGCGGTGTTCTCGCGCATGGGCCATCCGTACACCCAGGGTCTGTTCAGGGCACGGCCGCGGCTCGGCGCCCGCAAGGGCACGCGTCTTTCGACCATCGCCGGCACCGTGCCGGAGCTGGCGGACCTGCCGGCCGGCTGCCCCTTTGCGGATCGCTGCGCGCTCGTGATCGACGCCTGCCGCGCCGCGCTGCCGCCGCTGATCGAGATCGGCACCGGCCATGGTGTCCGCTGCATCCGGACCGATGTCGCGCTGACGCCCGACCCGGCGGGAGCAGTCGCGTGAGCATTGCCATCCAGACCTCTGCCGAAACGCCGCTGCTCGAGATCAAGGATCTCGTACAGCGCTACACGCTGCCGCGCGAGAGCCTGCTGCGGCCTGCGGGACAGGTGCTGGCGTTGAACGGGGTGTCGCTCTCGCTGAAGGCTGGCAAGAGTCTCGGCATCGTCGGCGAATCCGGTTCGGGCAAGTCGACCCTGGCGCGGCTGGTCATGGCGCTGGAGCGGCCGTCATCGGGATCGGTGCTGATGTCCGGGCGCGATCTCAACCGGCTGCCTGCTGATGAGCTGCGCCGCGCGCGGCGTGATTTCCAGATGGTGTTCCAGGATCCCTACGGCTCGCTCGACCCGCGCCAGACCATCGCGCGCATTGTCGCCGAGCCGCTGACTGCGCTGGACAGCCCGGATCGCGACAGCCTCCGCACGCGTGTGTCGGCCGTGCTGCGGCAGGTCGGCTTGCGCGATGCCGACATGGACAAATATCCGCACGAATTCTCCGGCGGACAGCGCCAGCGCATCGCGATCGCGCGCGCGCTGATCACCCAGCCGAAGCTGATCGTCGCCGACGAGCCGGTGTCGGCGTTGGACGTGTCGGTGCAGGCGCAGGTGCTCAACCTGATGCAGGACCTGCAGGAGCAGTTCGGCCTCAGCTACGTCCTGATCAGCCACGACCTCGCGGTCGTCGACTATCTCTGCGACGAGGTTGCGGTGATGTATCTCGGCCGCATCGTCGAGCGCGGGCGGCCGGAGGACCTGTTCGGGCAGTGCGCGCATCCCTATACGCGGGCGCTGCTCGACGCCGTGCCGCGCGCGCAGTCCGGCGCCGTCAGGCGCAGGCGTGAGAGCGTTGCGATCGCCTCGCAATCGTCGGGCGCTGCCGGCTGCGCCTACAAGCCGCGCTGCCCGCTCGCCGACGCCCACTGCCGCGAGGCGGCTCCCGCGTTGCGGGCGCTGACCGCGCAACATTCGGCTGCCTGCCACCACGCGGAACGCGTGATGGCGCTGCCGGCGCCGGCCGCCGGGGAAGATCCGCCCCTTGTCTCCAAGCCGCTTTGACGCATAATTCGGTTCCGTCCGGGAGAAACAAACAGATGTTGAAAAAACTATCCATCATCGCATTGACCGCGCTCGTCGCGGCCGTGGCGCCCGCCTCGGCGCAGAGCAAGAAGGA
>NZ_CAFJ01000488.1 GCF_000239795.1 Bradyrhizobium sp. STM 3809
TGCTGCTCGCTGTGCTGATGTGCAAAGCCGATCCTGCGCAGGGAAAAGGCCGGTCAGCGCCGAATATTCGGGCACCGCCCGCCACATCTGTTCCACCTTGTCGGCGCAAATCCGCCCCGGATGAATCCCTAAAACCCAGGTAAGCCCAGCAAAAGTAAGATTTTGGCAATCAATCAAACGCTAACTAAGGTTACCAAGGGCTCAACGTCATCCGGAGACTTGAACGTGAGCGAGCAAAAGGCCGAACAGTCCAGCCTGGTCATGGCCGATCCGGCCATCGCCGATGCTGAGCCGGTGCTGAAGACCTCTGCGTCCCCCGATGCACTCCATGCCGCGGAAGCAGGCCCAGCGCCGCTCGCGCAAGCGATGATCGCGCCCGATCACGAGGCGCCGCTCGCCGACCGCGCGTCCGACGATGTGAAGGCCGCGCCCGAACTGGCCGCGCCGAAGCCGGAAGCAACGTCCGAACCCGTCGTTGTCGAGGCCGCCCGGGCCGAGACTGAAATGAAGGCCGAGCCGACGGCACCCGAGGCGGTGAAGCCCGAGCCGAAGCGGCTCGATCTGGTCAAATCCGACAAGGCGAAGGCGGATGCGGTCAAGGCCGAACCCGTCAAAATTGCCGGCGCGAAGTCGGGGCCGACCAAAGCCGCCCAGGGCGCTGCCAAATCGCCGTCCACCATTCTGGATCTGATCAGGACCGAGCCGGTCAAGCCGGAGCCGGTGAAGACCGTGGCTGCGGCCGGCGACCTGCTCAAGGTCGAGACGCCCAAGCTGTCGACGCTGGCGGCCAACCCGCCGAAGATCGGCCCGATGGGAAGCACGGCGCCGAAGCCGGAGATGCCCGTGAAGCCGGAGACGGCGATCAAGGCGGAGACGGCGGCGAAGCCTGGTACGGCCGCGAAGTTCGAAGGCGCCGCCAAGCCTGAGCCGATCGCCAAGCCTGAGCCGATTGCCAAGGCTGAGCCGATCGCCAAGCCCGACCCGATCGCGAAGGCGGAGCCTCTGGCCAAGCCCGAGGTCTCCGCGCAGCCGGAGCCGGTCATGAAGGCCGAGCCCGCGATCAAGCCGGACGTTGCGCAAAAGCCGGCCGCTGCGGCCAAGCCCGAGGCGCCGGCCGTGCGTCCGGCCGCCGCGACTCCGGCCATCGCGACGGAGGCTCCGCGCGCGGCCGCGATGGCCGGGGCGGCAGTCGACAAGGCCACCGCCTGGGCCAAGGCCAAGCTGAAGGCCGAGCCGTTCAAGTTCAATCCGGCCGCCAAGCCGTCGCCGGCTGCAACGGGGGCGGCGGCTGCCGCCTCCCTGCCGCCGCAGGCTGGCAAGGCCGCACGCGCGATGCCGACGGGCCGAATCGGGCTGCCGGCCGTCGCCGCGGTCGTGCTGCTGGCGATGGTGGTCGGCGGCGTGGCCGGCGGTCTGGTGACGGCCACCTTCATCGACCGCAATGCGCAAGGCGGCGTGGCCGAGAGCGGCGCGGGCGCTGCCGCGGATCCGACGCTGAGCGCCGCGATCTCGCGGATCGACAACGAGCTCGCCACCCTCAAGGCGAGCCTCGACCAGACCAATCAGACCAGCCTGGTCGAGCTCAACAAATCGGCCGAGCGGCTCGATCGGCTCGAGAAGGTGCTGGGCGAGCTGGCGACCAGGGCGTCGGGCAAGCCGAGCGAATTGCAGCGGCTGAGCGAAGCCGTCGAGCGGCTGCGCGCGGCGCAGGCT
>NZ_CAFJ01000487.1 GCF_000239795.1 Bradyrhizobium sp. STM 3809
GATGCCGCTGCCGGAGACATTGAGCGTTCCGGTCCCCTGCTCACCGATGATCAGTTGAGAGCCCGTGCCCGTCTGGTTGAACTGGCCGCCGCTGAGATTATAGACGCCGCTGCTGCCGACGCGACGGCCGACGATCGCCCACCACCCGGCATTGATCGTGCCGCCGCTCTGGTTGAGCGTTCCCGCGCCGTAGCCACCGACGTTGAAGATGCCGTTTGTCACCGCAGCCGTCCCACCGGACAGGTTGTAGGTGCCAGTGCCGCCAACAGCAGCACCGATGCCGAAGTTGGGATCGTTGAGGGCCGTCGTGGTGAGCGTCCCGGCCGACTGGTTGACCGTGCCGATCGCACCATTGGCATTGCCAATGTCGATGTTGTTGGCAGTCAGGTCGGCACTGATCTGCGCCAGGCTCGCCTTGTCCGCCGACGCGGCGCCGACGACGAGATCGCCGCTGAGCGTGGTCGATCCGGAGTTCACGACCAGCGTTGCGCCCGAAGCGCCGCCGCCGACCAGGATGGATCCCATCGCCGAGGCGCCTGACGGACTGAGCGCAAGCGTGCCGGCATTGATGGTCGTCGTGCCGGTCAGCGCATTGGCTCCGGACAGCGTGAGGGTCGACGTCGTCGAGGTGTCCTTGATGACGGTACCGCCGCCGGAAACGCTTCCAGACAGGATCTGCGCCGCCGAGGACGAGTATTCCAGCGTCGCCCCCGCGGCGATTGCGACATTGCCGGCGTAGTTGCCCGCGCCAAGCGAGCCGGAGGAGCCGACCTGCAGAGTCCCGGAGCTGACCGTCGTATCGCCGGCGTAGCTGTTGGCCCCGGCCAACGTCAGCGTGCCCGAGCCGGATTTGGTCAGCGCGCCGCTGCCGCCGAGACT
>NZ_CAFJ01000486.1 GCF_000239795.1 Bradyrhizobium sp. STM 3809
GGTCTCGGCGGCAGCGGGGCGCTGACCAAGTCCGGCTTGGGCACGCTGACGCTGACCGGCGCCAACAGCTACTCTGGCGCAACCACGATCGATGCCGGCGTGCTCGATCTCCCAGGTTCCTGGAACGTGGGCGCTGGCATTGCGACGGCCAGCGTGGCGGTGGGAGCGACGTTCTCCGGGACGGGCGTCCTGACCGCCTCGACCCTGTCGCTCAGTGGGGGCGGCACCGTCAACCTCTCGGGCAGCAATGCCGTCGGTGCGATCACCACGTCCGGCACGCTCGGCGCGGTCACGTTCAACGATGCGCACGCGCTCGCGCTTGGCAGCCTTGCATCCACGGGCCGAATTGTGGTGACGACCGGAAACGGTTTCGACCTGAACGTCGGCAGCGGAGCGATCGCGACCACGTCGAACTCGGGCAATGCCATCGTGCTGGGAAGCGGCCACGATCTCACGCTTGCGAATGGCACGTCGCTGATCGGCGCCAGCCCTGTCCTGACGGCGGCGAACGCCTTCATCAACAATGCCGGCGCGAGCGCGGTCACGGCGACCTCGGGCCGTTGGCTGATCTATTCCAGCGCGCCCGGTTCTGACAGCTTCGGCGGCCTCGACAGCGGCAACACCGCACTTTGGAATGCGACCTATGCGAGCCGTCCACCCGGCAGCATCGGCGTTGCCGGCAACCGCTATCTGTTCGCGATGCAGCCGACACTGACATTCACGCCGACGAGCCTCGGCAAGACATATGGCGTCGACGCGACGGCCATGCTGGCGACGAGCTATGCCGTGTCTGGCTATCAGTCCGGTGCCGCCAATGCCTTCCGTGGCGATAGTGCCGCGACGGCATTCGCCGGCAGCCCGTTGCTGACCTCCAGCGGAGCGGCCGCAACCGCCAGCGTTGCGGGCGGGCCCTATGCCATCAACCTTGCCCAGGGCTCGCTCGTCTCGGCCGCCGGCTACGCGTTCGGCTTTGGCGGCCCCGCGACGCTGACGGTGACTCCCGCGCCGGTGACGGTCCGGGCGCTCGGCGGCGCCTCGGTCCATGGCGCGCTGTCGTTCAATCCGGGGCTCGCTGCCACGGGCCTTCAGAACGGCGAGACCGTGGGCGTGCTGACTGGCCTGTCGAACAGCTTCGGCATCACGCCTCAGACACCGGTCGGCAGCTACATGCTGTCTGTCGCGGGCACGCTGACGAATACGAACTATGTCGTGACCGGAACATCGCCTGCGGCTTGGCAGGTCATCCCGTCGGACCTGCCCAGCCTGACGCCGAGCGTCCACGTGAGAGCGGAATGGGATTGCGCGGCTGCAACCGTCGGCTCGGTGTCCGCGCGTTCGATCTGCGGGAGCCGCATGTCGGACCGGTGATGAGCCCTGGCAGGGTGGAGGAGTATGATACTGCCCGTGGTGTCGTACTGATCCGGGACGCCGTCTCGCTCCTGATCCTCACATGGTAACCGGGGCCTTAACGCGCAGGCTGCTTCGATCGCGACACTTTTCATCAAATATCAGTTCAAACCGGTTCCAATCGCCGCGCACAACGGAGCGCGAGGCACGGCTTCTGACATCGTGCAGTGAGTTGAGTATCGTCATGACGGACAGGTCCAGAAAGTCGGGATCGCTCGCCACGCCGGGTTGGAGCGTTGGCCTGGCCATGCTGCTCGGCACCGCCTCGATGCTGGTGCTGGCGTCGCGTGCGGAGGCTCAGAGCACGCTGCCACAGGGCGCCTCCGTCGCCTCCGGCCAGGTGAGCTTCTCCAATCCGAGCAGCAATGCGCTGACGGTCACGCAGACGTCGGCGAGGGCCATCGTCAACTGGAACAGCTTCTCCGTCGGCAGCAATGCCAGCGTCAATTTCGCCCAGCCGAATGCGAGCGCGGCGATCCTCAACCGCGTGACCGGCGGCACCTCCTCGAGCATCGCAGGCAACATCACCGGCAACGGCCAGGTCTATCTGGTGAACCCCAACGGCATCGCGATCACGCCGACCGGCAACGTGCAGGTCGGCGGCGGCTTCGTCGCGTCCACGCTCGACATCAGCGATGCCGATTTCAATGCCGGCCGGCTCAACTTCACCGGCAGAGGTGGTGCCTCCGCTGCTGTCAGCAATGCCGGTACGATCAGCGGGGCGTCCGGCTCCTATGTCGGCCTGATCGGCGGCTCCGTCTCCAACAGCGGCACCATCAACGTGCCGCTCGGCAAGGTCGGCCTCGGTGCCGGCGAGCAGGTCACGCTCGATCCGAGCGGCGACGGCTTCCTGCAGGTGGCGCTGCCGACCAGCGCCAAGGCCGCGGACGGCAAGGCGCTGCTCGACGTCTCCGGCCGGATCACCTCGCCGGGTGGACGGGTGGAGATCCGGGCTGCAGCCGCGCAGCAGGCGGCGCGCGACGTCGTCAACATCTCCGGCGCGATCTCGGCCCGCTCGGTCTCGGGCCGCTCCGGGAGCATCGTGCTCGGCGGCGGCAGCGGCGCCGTGACCGTGTCCGGCCGGCTCGCAGCCAATGGCGGCCGCCGCCATGCCGGCGGCACGATCGTGGTCACCGGCAGCAAGGTCGCGCTCACCGACACCGCGCGGCTCCGCGCCAACGGCAGGCGCGGCGGCACGATCCTGATCGGCGGCGACCAGCGCGGCGGCAGCGATCCCGCGGCGAAGCTCGTCAGCGGCGATGTCGCGAACGCGCAGGTCACGACGGTGGCGAAGGGCGCAACGATCGCCGCGAACGGCAGCGATGGCGACGGCGGCAAGGTCGTGGTGTGGTCCGATCAAATGACCGAGCTGCGTGGCACGATCAGCGCGACCGGCGCGGGCAGCGGCAATGGCGGCGCCGTGGAAACCTCGAGCCACGGGGTGCTGAACTACCAGGGCACGGTCGACGTCACCGCGCAGAACGGCCGCACCGGCACCCTGCTGCTCGATCCCTACAACGTCACGATCTCGACCGGCAGCGACACCACGATGTCGAACTCCGGCGGCACCTATTCGCCGACCGCCAACTCCTCGATCCTGTCAGTCGCGACCTTGCAGGCCGCGCTCGCCAGCGCCAACGTGACGGTCACGACCGGCAGCTCCGGCTCGCAGAACGGCGACATCACGCTCGCCAACGCGCTGAGCTGGAGCAGCGGCAATTCGCTCACGCTGAGCGCGGCTGGCGCGATCCTGCTCAATGCCGGGGTCACCGCCAGCAATGGCAGGCTCGTCCTGACCGGGACGCGGATCTCCTTCAACAGCTCCGTCAATCTCGGCGGCACCCTGACCGCGACGGCGACCGCGGGCGGCGCCAGCAATGGCGTCAGCTTCAGCGGTGCCAGCATCACGACGGGCGCCGGCACCAGCACGATCAGCGGAACGTCATCCAGCGCAAGCGGCGTCAGCTTCGCGGGCGCCACGAGCCTGTCGACGGCGGGATCCCTCTCGGTGTCGGGTACGTCGACCAGTGGCTATGGCAGCAATCTTGGATCCTCGGCAACGCTGTCCACGTCCGGGACGGTCTCGCTCGCCGGAACGTCTAGCTCGAGCACCGGGTTTTATGTCGATACGTCGTCGAGCATGACCAACGTTTCGGGCAATCTCGCCGTCACCGGGAGCAGCACGTCGGCGATCGGAGCCTACTTCTTTGGAGGCAGCAACACGCTGACCAATTTGGGTGCGGGCTCCTTCGCCATCACTGGCAATTCCGCGGCCGCATCGAACTACGGCTTGGCGTTGAATTCCAACCTGACCAGCTCGGGCAACATCACGCTCAGCGGTAACAATACCAACGCGTCCTACGGTCTGTTTCTCTCCGGCACCACGATCACCGACAATGCCGGAAATCTGACGCTCAGCGGCGCTGCGTCGGGTAACAATGCGGTCTGGATCAACGGCAATACGCTGAGTCTTCTCAACAATGGAGCCGGCACGCTACAGCTCAGCGGCAGCACCCCGAGCGCAACCGGTCGCGGAGTTCGCTTCAACACCGGCTCCAACCTGACGACGTCGGGCACGGTGACGGTGCTTGGCTCATCCAGCGGCAGCGACGGCCTGTCGTTCAAGGGCGGCAATACCATCACCGTCGCAAGCGGCACGCCGACGTTCACCGGCACCTCGACCTCCGGAAACGGAGTCTACTTCCAGGGCTCTGCGACGATCAACAATCAGACCGGCGCCGGTATCGCTTTCACGGGGACGAGTTCGAGCGGTTTTGGATTGAAGGTCGAGAACGGGGCCAATGTCTCAAGCCAGGGCAGCGTGCAACTGTCCGGGACGAGCACGAGCGGAGCGGGCCTGGTTGCCGTCGGAGGCAATCTGACGGCGTCGTCCGGATCCCTTACCCTGTCGGGCACCAGCAGCTCGAGCGATGGTGTCAATCTCGCCTCGGGCGGAGCGGTCGGCAGCTCCGGGTCGGTCGCGATCTCGGGCACGTCGACGAGCGGAACGGGACTGGTGCTGAACGGGGTGAACACGATCACCAACAATGCCGGCAATCTTGCGCTGGCGGGATCGTCGAGCTCTGCGTCTGGCGTCTTTCTCTACGGAACGACGACTCTGACCAATGCCGGCGCCGGGAGTTTCTCACTGAGCGGAACCAGCGCCAGCGGCCAGGGCATCTTCGACTATTCCAACGCCACCGTGGCCACCTCGGGCAACATCAACATCTCGGGGACGTCGACCAGCGCCGTCGGGCTCTATTTCCTCGGCACCAACGTCGTGTCCAGCAGCTCCGGCAACGCGACGTGGACGGGAACCTCGACGAGCAATCAGGGAGTCTGGTTCAACAGCGGCGCCTTCAGCCTGGTGAATTCCGGCGCCGGGACGCTGGCGCTGAGCGGTTCGAGCACCAGCTCCGGCGGCATTGCTTCCAATGGCGGCACCAGCCTGTCGTTGTCCGGCGGCGTGAGCCTGTCCGGGACATCGGCGACGAACTCCGGCCTGCTGTGGTTCGGCAACAACACGATCACCGTCGCCAGCGGCGCGCCGACGATCGCGGGGGACTCGACATCAGGCACGGCGGTCTCCTTTGGGAGCATGACGATCGACAACCAGACGGGCAGCGCCGTGACGCTTGCTGGCAGCAGCGCCAGCGGCTCGGGGCTCTCGATCGCCTACGGGGCGTCGCTCTCGACCTCGGGAGGCGGCGTGCAACTGTCGGGCTCCAGCAGCAGCGGCACGGGTCTTGTCACTGGCGGCAACAACGCGATCACCATGACCTCCGGCGCATTGACGCTGTCGGGCACCACCTCATCCGGTTCGGCGTTCGGCTATGACACGTCCGCCAGCGGCACTGCGATCACCAATAACGGAGCGGGGGTGCTCACGCTCACCGGGGGCGGCGGCGGCAAGCTCGGCGCCACGATCACCTCCAACGCCGCGCCCGTGGTGCTCAACGGCACGGGGACGGTCACCCAGACCGGCGGCGCGATCACGACGACCGGGCTGAAGCTGTCGGGGACGGCGAGCTACGCGCTGAATGCGAACAATCTGGTCGGCACGCTTGCGGCAAGCGGAGTGGGGGCGCTCAGCTTCTATGACGCGCAGGCGCTGACGATCGGCACGGTGCAGGGAACGACCGGAGTCAGCGCGAGCGGCAGTGCCACCATCGTCAGCGCCGGCAATCTGACGCTGGCCGGCGGCGCAACCGTATCCGGCGCAAGTCCCGTGCTGTCGACCGCCCTGGCCTTCATCAACAATGCCGGCGCCAATGCGGTGACGGCGACCTCGGGCCGCTGGCTGATCTACTCGAGCGCGCCCGGCGCCGACAGCTTCGGGGGCCTCGACAGCGGCAACACCGCGATCTGGAACGCGACCTATGCGACGAGGCCGCCCGGCAGCATCAGCGCCACCGGCAACCGCTATCTGTTCGCAATGCAGCCGACGCTGACCGTCACGCCGGCCAGCTTCAGCAAGACCTACGGCTCGGATGCGACGGCTGCGCTCGCGACCGCCTACGGCGTGTCCGGCTATCAGTCCGGCGTGGCCAATGCCTTCCTCGGCGATACGGCCGCGACCGCGTTCAGCGGGACGCCGACGCTGACCTCCAGCGGCGCGGCCGCGACCGCCAACGTTGCCGGAGGCCCTTACGGGATCAACATCGCCCAGGGCGCGCTGGCCTCGGCCGCCGGCTATGCGTTCGGCTTCGGCAGCGGCACGTTGACCGTGACCCCCGCGCCGGTGGTGGTGCGGGCGCTCGGTGGCGCATCGGTCGTCGGCATCCCGTCCTCCAATCCCGGCCTCGCGGCAAGCGGCCTGCAGAACGACGACACCGTGAGCGCGCTGACGGGGCTGTCCAACAGCTACGGCATCACGCCGTGGACGCCGCTCGGCAGCTACACGCTCTCGGTCGCGGGACATCTCACCAATCCGAACTACGTCGTCGTCGGGACCTCGTCTGCGCTGTGGCGCGTCACCACGCCGGATGTGGCAAACCTGACGCCGAGCCTTCACGGATCGGCGGGCGCCAAATGGGTGTGCGCGGCCGCCGACTTCGGAGGGCCGGCGATCCGCTCCCTGTGCAGCTGGCAGACCTCGAATCGCTGATGGCGTGGCCTGATCGCCCACGCGACACCGCGGCGGGTTGAAGCCAGCGGGCGGCGGCCGGACC
>NZ_CAFJ01000485.1 GCF_000239795.1 Bradyrhizobium sp. STM 3809
GCGACAGGTCGCCGCGCGCCACGGCCGTGGTCACGTTGGCGATGTTGCGCACCTGTGCGGTGAGGTTCCCGCACATGGCGTTGACGGAATCGGTCAGGTCCTTCCAGGTGCCGGCGACGCCCGGAACGATCGCCTGGCCGCCGAGCTTGCCGTCGGTACCGACCTCGCGCGCGACGCGCGTCACCTCGGAGGCGAACGAGCGCAGCTGATCGACCATGGTGTTGATCGCTTCCTTCAGCTGCAGGATCTCACCGCGGACGTCGACCGTGATCTTCTTGGAGAGGTCGCCATTGGCGACGGCGATCGTCACCTCGGCAATGTTGCGGACCTGGCCGGTGAGATTGTTGGCCATGGAGTTGACGCTCTCGGTCAGATCCTTCCAGACGCCGGTCACCTCGGGCACCTGCGCCTGGCCGCCGAGCTTGCCCTCGGTGCCGACCTCGCGCGCGACGCGCGTCACCTCGGACGTGAACACGCTGAGCTGCTTGATCATCGTGTTGACGATGGTGGCCGACTGCAGGAACTCGCCGCCGAGCGGCCGGCCGTCGACGTCCAGCTTGACGGTCTGCAGCAGGTCGCCCTGCGCCACCGCGGCGACGGCCCGTGTCACCTCCCGCGTCGGCCAGAGGAGGTCGTCGATCAACGTGTTGATGGAACCTTCCATGTCGGCCCAGGAGCCGCTCGCAATGCCGAACCTGACCCGCTGCCTCGTCTTGCCCTCGCGTCCGACGACTTGACCGACACGCTCTAGCTGCTGCGCCATCCGTTCGTTTGCAGCGATGATCTCGTTGAACGTATCGGCGATCTTCCCGTCGATGCCGAGATAATCTCCACCCATACGCACCGTGAAGTCGCCCGAACGCATTGCCTGAAGAGCACGTAGCAGGTCCTGGCTGGCGTCCACGGTTCCAGTCCCGTTTCCGTTGCGATGGGAACCTTGCCGCATCGGCCGCTGGCTCTCAGCAGTATCGAGATCGCTCATCAAGTTCCCCCGAGTCAGAACGACTACAAGATTCCATGCTTCAACGCGGCTCGGCATAGAAGCTGCGGCGACCTGTCAAATCAAGCCGAATGCGACCCGATGCGTGCAAATGGAACCGTCTGCCGCTGGCACAAGCGGCTCAACTCGATGCGCTCACATTCGTTCCAATAATTTTCTGCTTCCGGCCGGTCGCTGCAGGAACTAACTCATCGACGGAGTTGATGGGATGCGGCTGACTGCACCGGAGAGATCGCCCTCGGCCACGAGAAGCGAACGGCTCCGCCGCCGTTCGCGAATGTTCCAAGGCGACGGTTGCGAGACTGTCAGGATTAATATCACGTAACCCGGGTTGCAGCGCTCCGGCTCGGCTCCCACCTGATCCTCATGAAACAGTCCGACATCTTCAGAGAAAACGCCGACAACTGTGTGCAGCTCGCGGAGCGGGCTGACAGTGATCCGGCATTCCGCCGCTACACGCGCATGGCTCAGGGCTGGCGCGCGCTGGCGTTCGAGCAAGACTGGCTCGACGGTGAAATGACGCCTGTGTCCAATCGATGGGCAGGCGCGATCCGGGACTAAGCGTTACAATGGAGGACGCGCGAATGACTCCACGTACGGCTCTCATTGCACTGCTCACCGCCTTCAGCGTCGCGTCGGCGGTTGCTGCATTTACGACGATCCGCCAGGTCCACACTGCGACCTATGCGCTTCCGCAACCCGTGACGCACATCTAGTCGCCTGCGCCTGGTCATGGCTGGCCGGAGCCGCCGGCGGCGCCGTAGACCTGTCCATTGGCATAGCTCGCGTCGGCCGCGGCCAGTTGGACGTAGATCGATCCGAGCTCGGCCGGCTGTCCAGGGCGGCCGAGTGGCGTCTGTCCGCCGAATTTCTGCAGCTTCTCCATGGTGGCGCCGCCAGACACCTGGAGCGGCGTCCAGATCGGACCGGGCGCAACGGCGTTGACGCGAATGCCCTTCGGGCCGAGCTGCTTGGCAAGCGACTTGACGTA
>NZ_CAFJ01000484.1 GCF_000239795.1 Bradyrhizobium sp. STM 3809
GGGCCAGCGCGGCGCGGGCCGGCTCGATGTCGATGGCATCGGCCATCACGCCGTGATCGATCGCGAGCGGGCCGGTCCACGCCGCCGACATGCCGGCGACCATGATCTCGTGATCGAGCAGCTCGACGCCGCCGGAGGTCGCCGCGCGCCTGCTGTAGCGGGTGAAGTCGGCGCAGATGTCGGCATCGGACAGGTCGTCCGCGGTGAGCTCACCCAGCGCCACGGCGACGCCGAGCGCCGAGGCGCCACGGGAAAAGCCCATCGACTTCAGCGTGTCGCGCACGGCGGTGCGTGCGCCGCGCGCCTCCGCCGCCTCGATGCGCTCCATCGTCAGAAGCGGGCATTTCACCTGGACGTAGTGAACGTCGGCCGGATCGGCGATGCCGGCATCCGCCATCGCCGCGCGGACCCCGGCCGCGACCAGCGCGACCTGCTGCATCCGGCCGAGATGCTCGCTCGCGAGCGGCGGCGTCCGGGCCCGGCCGAGCGCCAGCGACGTGGCGTAGGCGCGCGGCGCGCCGCTGTCGTCGACCGCGCGTGCCTCGAACACGATCATGTGCGGCGACAGCGCGCCCTCGGTGCCGCCGGACATCACCATCGCAATCTGACGCACCGCCTCGGCGGGAAGATGCCGGCCGAGCAGCGCCTCCAGCGAGCGAACCGCGAAGGCGCGGGTGAAATCGTTGACGCAGCCATTGCCCTCGGTCTTGCCGAGAATGGCGACGATGCCGGACGGATCGATCGTCCCCTGCGCGATCGTGGCCTCCAGAGCGCCGATATCATCGGGGCTTCGCATCGGCAGGCGATGAACGTGGGCGCGGCGCGAAGGTCGGGACATGTCGAAAGGCTCCTTGGTGCTGGCGGGCGAGATTACGCAATCACGACTGCGCGCGCGACGGTGCAGTGGGGCGGCAAGCATGCTAGGTGTAAGCCTTGCATCGAAGCCCGCCGGTGAGCCATGCCCCTCTGGACCTGCTCTCAATGCGGCGCGCAGTTTCCGGACGCGCCCGCGCCGCCCCGCCATTGCGTCGTCTGCGAGGACGAGCGGCAATATGTGAACTGGAAGGGCCAGCACTTCCTCAGCCGCGACGAACTGGCGGAGCGGCATCAGGTCATCTGGCGCGAGGATGACGGTCTGACCGGCCTCGGCATGGAGCCGAGCTTCGCGATCGGCCAGCGCGCGCTGCTGATCCCCGAGCCGGACGGCTGCGTGATGTGGGACTGCATTCCGCTGGCCACCGAGGCTGCGATCAGCCATGTCCGCGCGCTCGGCGGGCTCAAGGCCATCGCGATCTCCCACCCGCATTACTATGGCGCGGTGGCCGATTGGAGCGCGGCCTTCGGCAATGTGCCGGCCTATCTGCACGGCGACGACGCGGCCTTCGTCACCCGGCCGCATCCGTCCATCATGCCGTGGAGCGGCGACCGGCTCGCCATCTCCGACGATGTCGTGCTGCTGCGGACCGGCGGGCATTTTCCCGGCGCGACCATCCTGCACTGGCGCAAGGGCGTCGACGGCAAGGGCGCACTGTTCACCGGCGACATCGCGATGGTGGCGATGGACCGCCGCCATGTCAGCTTCATGTACTCCTATCCGAACTACATCCCGCTCGGCCCCGCCGCCGTGCGCCGCATCGCCGAGACGGTCGCGCCGCTGGCCTTCGACCGCATCTATGGCGCCTGGTGGCAGAAGAACATCGCAAGCGATGCGAAGGGGGCGTTCGACCGCTCCGTCACGCGCTATCTGGCGGCGATCGCCTGACGCCGCTGTGACGTGGCGGCGAGCCCTTCAAGGCCGGGACACCCGGGCCTCGCCCTTCGAGACGCCCGCCTGCGGCGGGCTCCTCAGGGTGAGGCGTGAGAGGGGTTCGATCAGCCGCCAAGGCCACGCGCTGGCGGCAGGCGCACCGAGTCGACAACGAGGGCTTGCTTCTTTTTGACCGGCAAGCCGCTCATGGACAATGTGCCGCTCCGGCTCCGGAACCAG
>NZ_CAFJ01000483.1 GCF_000239795.1 Bradyrhizobium sp. STM 3809
CCTGCCGCTCCCCGTTGCTACGCTCCGTGACGATCGGCCGAAACGTCCCTCTTCATCGCAAACGGGATGGGCGAAAACATCGACCTGATTTGCCCGACGCGACAAGGCCAGCAGCGTGCGACAAACTGGCTCGACGGGCAGTTTGCGCATGAGAGGGCTGCGGGAAATGCCCGTCGGGCTGAGGAGGCCACTTTGACGCACATCGCCCGCATCCTGGAGGACCATCTATCTCACAGATGGACGGAGATGATCGCACCGTCGACGGCTTGAATGGGGCAGAGCTTCGACCCCGGGGCCTCCAACTTTGACGGGCAATCCTATGAACGGAGAACACGATCTCCATCAACCATGCACGCGGTCGCTGTCTTGCCTCGACACATCTTGAACGCGAGTGGGTCTTATGGTCCTGATCGGCAGAAACTGCATTGGGGGAGACGAAAATGGGGCTGTTCGACTGGCTGAAACCCAAACGGCCGACACGCGGACCGACACCGGAAGGACTGTATGGCGCGATGCCCAGGGGTTCGCGATGGCAGTCCGGGCCGGACCCCGCTGGCGATCCTGAGAACTTCGTCCCTGGGCCGGACGCCTGCGTGTTCGAGATCAAGGAATGGAGATGGGACAAACACCTCTGGATCGAGGTGGAGAGCGCTACGGCCGACGGCCCGGCGGGGTTCGGGCTCGTGCTCGGTCTGTCAAACGGCACGCAGACCGACGCCGTCGAAAGCTGGGAGCTCGACGGCCGCGGAGCGCCGGTGCGGACGTCCCGCGAGGAATGGACGATTCCGCTCGGGCATCCGACGCGAGAGCTGGCCTTGGTGTCGCATGGCGAGCGGACGACTCGCCTGCTGCGCGGGCTCGAGCACTGCTTCGGCTTCGAGCCCAAGACCCGTCCGGCGCTGCCGGACAAGAGCGCGGTGATGTCGGTCCTGTTGCCGCTGCGCGGCCTGATCGTTCCGGACCAGGACCGGTTTACGATGCGCACGAAGGTCGTGCTCGAGGAGCAGAATGGCTGGCCCTATGCCGAATTCTTCCTGAACATCAATTCGGTCCGCAGGCAGCTCTGGGTCTCGGAAAAGTCCGGTGAATACAGGCAGGCCATCCTGTTCCGATTCTCCGATTTCGCTGCGGAGGCTGGTTGACGGAACGGGGCAGCCGGGACGGCGAGTTCCCTGCCCGGACCACAGATGCCCGCTCCGGTTGAGATAATTTTAAGAGACCCTTCGCATTGATGATGTGTTCGTCGGGTGGAGGGCTTCGCAGGTGGGATCCGTTACCAACTCATTGACACCGGCACGGTCGCGGCGGCTCGCGGCCGCAGTCCTGATCACGGCCGTCATGATGGCAGCCGGGATGCTGCCGCGCGCTGCGGAGGCCAAATCGTGCTCCCAGCAGGGCGAGGAATGCCGGGCCTTGGCGCGGAGCAAGGTGTCGGCGCAATATTTCGACAGATACGTCAACCGATGCTTCGCCGAGACCAACGCCTGCATTGCGCGCTGCAAGACCGGGGTCAAGGTGTTCGTCGACGTCTTCGACGGCTCCGGCAGTGCCCAGCAATATCCGATCGACGAGTGCCGCTAGCCCGGCAGGCTGGATCGCCACATCAAGTCCCTGCCCGCACGACGGCAAGCCGCCGGCCGCGGCGTCGTGGCCGGATTGCCCTGCCTGACGCGGCCTCGCGTGGGATCAGGCAAATCAGGGGCGTCAGGGCCTCCATCAGAAGATCGAAATTCGGGTTCAGTCCGTCTCTGCATCGTCATGGCCGGGCCTGTCCCGGCCGTCGACATCGTTCGGCGTGCCGAGCACGATCTGGATCCCGGGGACGGATTGACCCCTTGGCCTGGTTGCTCGTCGCGCACGCCTGACGTCCGCTAAGGTCGCCTTGGAACCAGAAGGGAGCCACCATGCCGACCATCGTCATCACCGGCGCCAGCGACGGCATCGGCGCGGCCGGCGCGCGCCAGTTGAAGGGACGCGGCCACGACGTCGTGCTGGTCGGCCGCAACCAGGCGAAGACCGCGGCGCTCGCGCGCGAGCTGAACGCGCCGTTCCACACCGCCGACTACACGAGGCTCTCCGACGTCAAGCGGCTCGCGGCCGAGCTTGGCGAACTCGGCCGGATCGACGTGCTGGTCAACAACGCCGGCGGCATCATGGGCCCGCGCGAGCTCACCGCCGACGGCTTCGAGAAGAGCTTCCAGGTCAATCACCTCGCCGCCTTCCTGCTGACCCGCCTGCTGCTGCCGCGCCTCGTCGCGAGCCGCGCGCGGGTGATCCAGACGGCGAGCGCCGCCGCCAACATGTTCGGCGGGCGCTTCGACACCGCCGACCTCAACAACGAGCGCAACTACACGCCGCTCGGCGCCTACGGCCGCAGCAAGCTGGCGAACATCCTGTTCACCCGCGAGCTCGACCGGCGGCATCACGCCGACGGCCTTGCCGCGGTCGCGTTCCACCCGGGCGTGGTGCGCACCAACTTCGCCAGCGAGACGACGCCGATGATGCGGCTCGTCTATCACTCGCCGCTCAAATACCTGCTTCCGCTCAGTCCGGCGCGCAGCGCACAGCGCCTCGTCAGGCTCGCCGAGGGCGCGCCTGGCACCGACTGGCAGCCCGGGGCATGCTATGCGGGGCAACGTCCGATGAAGGTGGTCTATCAGGATGATGGAACAGCGGCGCGCCTGCTGTGGGAGCAAAGCGAGGCGTTCGTGAAGCCCTGGCTCGCCTGAGCGCCACATGCGCCGGCGCGGCGCCCGGTTGCGTGGCGCGCGACCGAAGGACATGCGCCATCCGCGCAGGGACGCTCAGTTCATCGAGATATGGTGCAGATGCATGGCGAGCATCATCGGGTCGTGATGGGTGTCCGTGGCGGGTGATGCGTAGGTCGTGTTGCTGTGGGCCTCACCAGCATGGGCCGCGTCGGCCTGCGCATTCGCCAGCACCTGCGCGGCGCCGGCGGCATCGCCGAGCTTGGTCAGGCTGGCAGCCGTCTCGGCCGCCACCGCCGAGGCGATCGCGGCGGCCTGCGCCGGCGTCTGCATCGGCGCGGCGACGCCGGCCGCATGCGGAATCTGCGCGAGCAGCGCCTGCGTATTCGGCGTCGAGATGTTGTAGCCGAGCGTCTCCAGCACCACGAGGTCGATCGGCGACAGCGTCTGCGACGTCGTCGGATTGTAGAACTCGTTGAGCGGATCGTGGGCGCCCTGGATGCCGGAGTTGAGGAAGTCGGCCGGGTCCGAGGTCTGGCCGTAGTCGGCGATCTTGGTCCGCCCGCCGTCGAGCGACAGATAGGCGGGGGGCGCCGAGCTGATGCTGTTGTTGATCAGATTGTGGCCGGCCCGGGTGAAGTCGAACAGGTCGAAGATATCGAGATTGCCCGGCGACGGCACGCGGCCGAGCGCATGCGACAGCTCATGCAGGGCGACGCCGACCAGCGACTGGTTGGGGATGTCGGTGCTGAAGGTGGCGAAGCCGTCCTCGGTGGTCGTGCTGGTCGGATCGATCAGACCGAGCACCTTGGCCTGCGCGTTGGAGACGAACACCTGGGAGTGGCCCTGCACCGCCCGCGCGATCGGCAGATTGTCGAACACGGTGTCGCCGGCCGCGGCGTGATCCTGCAGGTCGGTGCGGACCTGGGTGTAGTTGGCCAGCACGCCGTTGCTGACATTGGCGCCGGCGCCGCCCCCGGTGCCGGCGAAATCGATGGCGAGATTGACCGTGGCCTGGTCGGTGATCACCGAGGACAGGATCGCGGCCGCCTGCTCCACGCCGGCGCGAAAACTCTCGGGCGCCGCCGCGGCGGCCGCGTCGAAGGTGAGATTGAAGGTCAGGCCTCCGCTGTGCACCGCGACCGTCTCCGAGCCATCGGCATGCACGACCGGAGCCGACACCGCGCCCGCGGGCAGCGCGAACGGCGTCGCGGCGGCCGCCGTGGTCGTCGTCGTCGCCTTCGCCGCGGCGGTGTCATGCATCGTCAGGGCGTCGGAGCTCAGTCCGAGCTGGTCACAGGTCAGCGTGTTCAATGGCCGTACTCCCTCCCCGCGGCGCGTATCCGCATTTGCGAAGCGTTCGCAATGAAGGGACCATCGTCGGCAACTGAGGGCAAAGTCTGACGTCGCCGGAACCTCTTCGGGGCAGGCGCGCCACGGTTTGGATGCACGATGCGCGTCTCGTCATGCTCCCGCCGCGCTGGTCACCCGCGACGAACAGAGGCAATCTGCGGCAGGCACCCCGCCTTCACGCATCCAGCCAGATGTTCGACAAGCCCTTCCGAAGCGAGAGATCGTCATGAAGCATCGTCAGCTCGGCCGTTCCGGCCTCCATGTTCCGCCCCTCTGCTTCGGCTGCAACGTCTTCGGCTGGACGGTCGACGAGGCGGCCTCGTTCCGCCTGCTCGACAAGGTGCAGGACGCCGGCCTCGTTTTCCTCGACACCGCCGACGTCTATTCGCGCTGGGTGCCCGGCCATACCGGCGGCGAGTCCGAGACCATCATCGGCAAATGGATGAAGCAGCGCGGCAACCGCGCCAAGATCATCCTGGCCACCAAGGTCGGCATGGACATGGGCGACGGCAAGGTCGGGCTGAAGGCCGACTACATTGCGCGCGCGGTGGAGGACAGCTTGCGCCGGCTGCAGACCGACGTGATCGATCTCTATCAGTCGCACAAGGACGACGAGGCGACGCCGCAGGAGGAGACGCTGGCGGCCTATGACAAGCTGATCAAGGCCGGCAAGGTGCGCGTCATCGGCGCCTCGAACTTCTCCGCCGAGCGGCTGCAGGCCGCGCTCGACATCGCCAAGGCCAACAACCTGCCGCGCTACGAGAGCCTGCAGC
>NZ_CAFJ01000482.1 GCF_000239795.1 Bradyrhizobium sp. STM 3809
ATTGACGGTTGCTCCGTGGTCTCCCCGGTGCCCGGGCTTTCTGGTCACCGTTGCCCGCGCGGCGCATCAGCGTCGTCGCGTGCGTGGCATCAGCATCGGGATGCCAGGACCCCACGGCTTGGCCGTGCGCCCCGGGACTGTCCGTCGACATGATCGCTCACGCCGCAGCCCGAAACGCCCACCGCATCCCGCACCCGACGTCCGTGACGGTCGCGAACTGTCCCTCGTGTGGGACGGGATGGAGAGAGATAAGCATGATTTCGGAAAAAATGAAACAAGAATCTTTTTCGTCGCGGGACTGGACAGGGCAAATCAGCTTGATGCGGCAGGCCAATTCGGATTTTTCGCGCAGCGGATTGTGGGCGTGCCCAGTCCTATGGCTGCGATGTGGTTAGCACGGAACGTGCCTCAAACAAGCTTCACGGAGTATGGGTCCCGGATCGGCGCCCGCCAACGCGTCGCGTTGCCGGTCTTGTCCGGGACGACACCTTTTGTGTGACGACGCCAGCGCCACAAACTCGGTGTCGTCCCGGCCGCCGCGCCGGGACCCATACTCCGCGGCGGCTGTGGTGAGCTTCCGTGCCGCTCCGGCGGGATGCAGACCATAGCTCATGGCTCGTCAGGACGGCTGCGCCAAAGGCAAGTTGCTGCGCGCGATCGCGATGGCTTGCTCGCTGCCCACTCCCCTTCATGCACGCCGCATGCTAGCCTTCCGTCAACGCTCGGATGCTCATCGATGCAGATTGCCGTTCATCACCGTGGTTCGGGTCGGATGTCAGGTTCGGAGTTCCGCAGCTTCCAGGCGCGCCGTCCGGAGCACGAACGCTGGGAGCTGGTCGGAGGTGTGGCCATGATGATGACCCCGCCGACCATCGCGCACAATCAGATCGCCAGCAACCTGGAACGGCTGCTCAACGATGCGCTGGCGCGACACGCGCCGGCCTGGATGGCCGCGCAGCGGCCGGGCCTCGATCTTGGTACCGGCGATTTCAGGCCGGAGCCGGATGTCGGCGTGATCGATGCGGACTACGACCCAGGCCAGCGTTTCGTCGACAAGGCCTATCTGCTCGCCGAGGTGATTTCCGATACCGATGAGGTGATCGTGCCCGGCACCGACCGGCGCTGGATCGAGGTCAAGCGCGAACTGTACCGCGCCCATCCGCAGTGTCTGGCCGTGCTCGTGATTGCGCAGGCCCGGATGGAGGTCATGCTTGAGCTCAGAGGCAGCGGTGGTTGGACGTCGATCTCACTCGAAGCAGGGGACGAGCTGTCGCTTCCTACCTTCGGACTGGTGTGCGGGGTGGCTGACCTCTACGAACGAACGCCTGTGCCGCGCAATTAGTTTGTAGGGTGGGCAAAGCCGCGCCCGCGCGCCGCGCGGGAGCGGCGTGCCCACCGGGGCCTGCACGGTGCAGGACGGTGGGCACGCGCCGCCTTCGGCGTCGCTTTGCCCACCCTACGTTTTGCGCGAGCGTCGCGCGCTACAGCGCCCCCGACGTCACCAGGCCGAACTTCAGCCATGCTGACGGCGGCACGTCGGTCGGGCGCTTGCGGTCGGCCCAGTTGCGGTCGACGATGTCCAGGATGCCTGGGTCGATGCCCATCTCGCGCAGATAAAGTCGGGCCTGCCCGCTGTAATAGGTCGTCAGGCCGGCGCGATGCTCGGCGGAGACGTTCGGCGCGAGCCGATTACGGATCTCCATGCCGACCAGTTCGACATGCGCGTCCGGCGGCAGGCTGCGGTGGACGCCGCCGGCCAGCATCAGAAAGCAGGACGTCTCGCACAGCACGCGCGACGTATCGAGCGCCGCGTCGAAGGGGCCGCCCGCGCGCTTCAGCGCCAGGCATTCGGTTTGCGACTTGTCGCGGCAGGCGTCCACCTGCGTGCGGCCGACGGCGGCATCGATGCCGCGGTCGCGCAGGATACGGCCCATGCTGACGGCGCTGCTGAGATCGGCGTCGCCGCGGGACTGGATGATCACGGGCAGCTTGCGGCCGGACTGGCGGTCGAGGATCGCGATCAGGCGCTTGAAGGTGTCGAACCGGATCGTGCCTTCGGCTGCGATCCAGTCGGCGCAGCCGGGACCGCAGGAATCGCGCGCGCCATGCGCGACGTAGAAGATCATGGCATCGGGCAGCGTGCCAAACTCGGCGATCGGCGCAGATGGCGTCGTTGCCGGCTGAGCCCGTGATGGACCGGCAATGACCATCGTCATCGCGACGATCAACATGGTTCGAAACAGTCTCGCAGCCATCGGTCGTGCCCCCCAGCATCCCCGCCGCGATTGTCACCGGGAGGGCGTGGTTGTGCAAGGGGTGGCATGCACGCGCGTGGAGAAGGCGGCAATGCAGCTGGGGCGACATGCTTGTCGCCCACCACCGCTGTCCTCTCCAGCATCCTTACTGATAACGCTCGTTGGGCGACAAGCATGTCGTCCCAGCTGCATTGTTTGCGGCCAGCGTAGCTCGGAGCAGTTCACCTTTCTGATGGCCGCGATGCGGCCGCAGACATCCGACCGCAGCGGCGCGGTGCGCATCGTCGATTCCACGCGCTTCGCGCGGCGACCGCCATTCGCTGGCAGCCCAAGGTCCACGCGGCGCTGCTGCCAGAGTGAGACTGTGGCGCTCCCTCGATCGTCTGCCGCGATCAGGGCATGCGGCGCGCGCGAGCGCCGACTGATCGCCGCGGCTCAGTCCCACTTCGGACGTAAAAGCTATCGATAACGACTTGCATCTACAGGATGTGGGGGAGTCGGGGCGATGTCATTCACCGGGCTGAAGTCGGCCGTCCTGTGTCTGAGCCTGCTCGCGTTGCCGGCGCTCGCGGCCGATCGCGCGACGACGTCCTACATGCCGCCGGCTGACAAACAGCCATCGCTGCTGCAGCGGTTGGCGGCGGCGCTGAAGCCGAAGCCGGTGCATGTCGCCGCCGTGGTGCACAGGCGCCCCAAGCATGGATCCTCCATGCATGGGGTGAGGACCTCAGCGCACGGGGCGAGAGTCAGGCATGCGGCCGCGGCGCTGCGCAAGCGGAAGGCCGCGCCTGCCTTGGCCGCGGCCGAGCCGGCGATGGCGCAGCCTGCGGCGGTGACGCAGCCTGTGGTGGTGGCGCAACCCGTGACGACGGCTGAGCCCGTCACGGTCGGCGCGGCCGTCACCGCGCCGGCCCCCTTGTCCGAGCTGGAGCTCGCGGCCAAGGGCCAGCAGTTGTTCAACGACGCCAGCCTGTCGGGCGGCAGCAAGGCGTCCTGTGCCACCTGCCACTTCTCGACCGGGCATACCAACAACAAGACCTATGTCGGCCTGGATGTCGTCGCCGACGGTGATCCCAATGGCCGCAATACGCCGACGCTGTGGGGAGTCGGCGAACGCTCGGTGTTCGGCTGGGCCGGGCAGGCGGCCACGCTGGAGGACAGCATCCGTGGCATCATCGTCAACCGCATGAAGGGTCCGGAGCCGTCGCCGGAGACCCTGGCGGCGCTGGTCGCCTATGTCCGCACGCTGAACTATCCGGCGAACTGGCAGGTCAAGGAGGACGGCACGCCGCGGCCGGATGCGAGCGAAGCGATCAAGCGCGGCTTCGCGCTCTATGTCGGCGACGGCGGCTGCGGCACCTGCCACCAGCTCCCGACCTTCGACAAGAAGAGCAAGGACGACATCGGCACCGGCGGCAAGTTCAAGGTGCCGACCCTACACGCGGTCGCGTCGACCGCGCCGTATTTCCACGACGGCCGCACCGCCTCGCTGCGCGACGCCGTCAAGCTGATGTGGGAGGTCTACGCCAAGAAGATGGAGTCGCGGCTGCCGACCGAGGCCGAGCTCGACGATCTCACGGCGTATGTCGGGGCGCTGTGAGGCGCTTCAGAGCAGTCTCATTCGTGCTAGTCCCCCGCACGACCCTTCAACCCTCACCCTGAGGAGCCCGCCCTTGAGGCGGGCGTCTCGAAGGGCGAGGCCCTGGTGGTGGCCTCATGGTTCGAGACGCGCCGCTTTGGGCAGCTGTCGCGGAGCAGGCCGCGGAGCACGGCGCTCCTCACCATGAGGGGTGGGAGCCGAGCCTGCCGCTGCACATTGGCCAAGAGCAGCGTGCTCATGGAGAGGGTCAGGTGCCGAAGTGGCCGCTCAGATATTCGCGCCGAGATCGGCGATGTCGTCGAACAGCACGCCCGTGCGTGACAGCAGCGCCTCCAGCTCGTCCGTCGCATCGGCGATGCCGCGCGTCGCGGTGTCGAGCACGAGCTCGGCATCGAGCGGCGGCTCGTAGTCGTTGCCGATGCCGGTGAAGTTCTGCAACGCGCCGGCGCGGGCCTTGGCGTAGTGGCCCTTGGGATCGCGGCTCTCGCAGATCTCGGCGGCGGTGGCGACGTAGATCTCGCGGAACAGGTCGCCGGCGACGCGGCGCGCCGCGGCGCGGTCCTCGCGCGCGGGCGACACCGCGGCGACGATCGCGATGTGGCCGTTGCGCGCGAGATGGGTCGCGACCTCGGCGAGGCGGCGGATGTTCTCGGCGCGATCCTCCGGCGTGAAGCCGAGATCCTTGTTGAGGCCGGCGCGCACGGTGTCGCCGTCGAGCAGCACGGGCGCGCCGCCGCGGCTGAACAGCCGCCGCTCCAGCGCCCGCGCCAAGGTGGACTTGCCGGCGCCGGGCAGGCCGGTCATCCAGACCACCGCACCCTTGTGGCGATAGCGGTCGGCGCGCTCCTGCGGCTGCAGCGCCGATTCCACCGGCATGATGTCGACCGGCGCGGCGCGCTTGCCCGCCGCGATCGACAGCACGAGGCCGCCGCCGGCGATGCGGCCCTGCACCTCGATGACGAGGCGCCCGGTGCGCGCATTCTCGGTGTAGGGATCGACGGCGACCGGCTGGGTCAGCGCGATCTCGATCTCGCCGACATGGTTGCGCGCGATCGAGGCATTCTCCTCGTTGGACAGCGAGCCGGGATCGACCGCCTTCTCGATCGCGACCACGCTGCCGCGCGCCTCGCGGGTGCCGAGCCGGACGAGAATGTTGTCCCCCCTCGCGAGCGGCTGGTCGTGCAGCCAGAAGATGCGCGCATGCAGCCGGCGCGCCGCCTGCGGCTCGCGACCGACATGGGCGATGACGTCGCCGCGCTCGATGAACAGCTCGCGGTCGAGCGTGATGCCGACCGAGCGGCCGGCGCCCTGCGCTGATGTCACCGGCGTCTGCGGCCAGCCCTCGACGGTCTTGATCTTGGCGATCTTGCCGGCCGGCATGATCACGATCTCGTCGCCGGTGCGCAATTCACCGGCCTCGACGCGGCCGGCGACGATGCGGCGGTCGTCGAACTTGTAGATCGCCTGCACCGGCAGGCGCAGCGGCAGGCTCGACAGCGGCTTCGCCGGCTCCAGCCCGTCCAGCGCCTCGACCACGGTCGGGCCGTCATACCAGCCGATGCGCGAGGTCAGCTGCGCCACGCCGTCGCCGTCGCGCGCGGAGATCGGAATGACGGCGACCGGCTTGACGCCGAGGCCCTGGAGATGCGCCGAGATCTCGGACTTGATGTCGTTGAAGCGGTCTTCGCTGAATTCGACACGGTCCATCTTGTTGACGACGACCGCGACGTGGCGAACGCCCAGCAGATGCAGCAGATAGCCGTGGCGGCGGGTCTGGTCGCGCACCCCTTCGAGCGCGTCGATGATCAGCACCGCGCCGTCGGCCTGCGAGGCGCCGGTGATCATGTTGCGCAGGAACTCGGCGTGGCCGGGCGCGTCGATCAGCACGACCTCGCGGGCATTGGTGCGGAAGCGGATCTGCGTGGTGTCGATGGTGATGCCCTGGTCGCGCTCGGTCTGCAGCGCGTCGAGCAGGAACGACCATTCGAACGGCATGCCGCGGCGCGCCGAGACTGCCTGCAGCATCTCGAGCTTGCCGTCGGGCAGGCTGCCGGTCTCATGCAGCAGGCGGCCGACCAGGGTCGACTTGCCATGGTCGACATGGCCGACGATGACGATTGAGACCTGCGGGCGGCTGGTGCCGTTCGGCGTGGCGGGAGCTGTGGCCGGGACTCTCATGTTCATCGCTCGCTCCCGCTCAGAGATAGCCGGCGACGCGCAGACGCTCGAAGGCGTCCTCGGTCTCGTGGTCGAGCGCACGGCCGGCGCGCTCCGGCACCTTGGTGCTTTCCAACTCGGCGAGGATCTCGGCGATGTTCGAGGCGTTGGAGGCGACGGGGAAGGTGATGTCCTGGTCGCCGAGGGAGCGATAGCGCTTGCCGTTCTTCGACAGATACAGCGGGATGATCGGGATGTTCTCGCGCGCGGTGTAGGCCCAGATGTCGGCCTCGGTCCAATGCAGGATCGGATGGATGCGCAAATGCGCGCCCTGCGGCGGCGAGGCGTTGAAATGGTCCCAGAACTCCGGCGGCTGATCGCGGACGTCCCAATTGCCCTCGGCGCCGCGCGGCGAGAACACGCGCTCCTTGGCGCGCGTCGCCTCCTCGTCGCGTCGGATGCCGGCGATCAGGCCGTCGAAGCCATACTTCGCGAGCGCCATCTTCAGGCCCTCGGTCTTGCGCGCGGCCGAGCGGGCGGCGGGCGGCAGGGTCGGATCGACCGCGTCGATCGGCGGGCACGGCTCGACGCGGAGATCGAGGCCCCATTCCTGCGCGTAAGTGTCGCGGAAGGCATACATCTCCGGAAACTTCTTGCCGGTATCGACATGCATGGCCGGGAACGGCACGCGGCCGAAGAACGCCTTGCGCGCCAGCCAGATCATGACGTTGGAGTCTTTTCCCAGCGACCACAGCAGCGCGAGCTTCTTCAGCCGTGCAAAGGCCTCGCGGAGAATGTAAATGCTCTGCGCCTCGAGCTGGTCGAGATGATCCATCGTCGGCGCGGCGTTCAGCACGCGCGGCATGGAAGATGCTTGCTCGAGCTCGGAGGAGGGCAACCGATCTCTCGAAACGTCGTTTGTGAGAATGTGCATGCTGTCAGCCATCGCCTGCTTGGGAGAAAATTCTATGGCGAAGCCAAGAAATAATTTTCTCTTTACGTCCGCGGCGTGACACTTATATAGAAAATAATTCCAGTCAACCCCGAAGAGTCGAAGTCGACGGACGCAATGCAATATCTGCCGGTGTTTCTCGATCTGAAGACCGGCCCCGTGCTGCTGATCGGCGCGGGCGAGCTCGTGCGCGCCAAGCTCAGAGTCCTGCTGTCCGCTGGCGCCCAGATCCGCTGGTTCGCCACCGACGGCGATTTCGATCTCGGAGGATTGCACGACGATCATGGCCAGATCACGCGCGCCCAAGGCGATCCGCTGACGGCGGATCTGTCGGGCGTCATCGCGGTGCTGTGCGCCGGTGCGGGCGACGTCGGCGTGGCGATGTCGGCGCGCGCACGCAGCGTCGGCCTGCCCGTCAACGTGATGGACGACCTCGCGCATTCCAGCTTCATCTTTCCGGCGATCGTCGATCGCGGCGATGTCGTGGTGGCGATCGGCACCGGCGGCTCCTCGCCAGTGGTCGCGCGCCGCGTGCGCGAGCGCATCGAGGCGCTGCTGCCGGCGCGGATCGGCGAGCTCGCGGGCTTCATCGGCGACTTCCGCAAGACCATCAATCCGCGCATCGCCGAGATGCCGCTGCGCCGCCGGTTCTGGGAGCGCATCGTCGACGGCCCGATCGGCGCACTGGTGCTTGCAGGCCGCAAGCAAGAGGCCGAGGCGGCGCTGCACGGCATCGCCGATCCCACCGCATTCGCTGGTGCTGATCACGCCGGCCGCAGCGAAGGACATGTGACGCTGGTCGGCGCCGGTCCCGGCGATCCCGATCTGCTGACCATCAAGGCGCTGCGCGCGCTGCAGGACGCCGACGTCGTGTTCTACGACGAGCTGGTGACGCCGGAGATTCTCGACCGCATCCGCCGCGACGCCTCGCGCGTGCCGGTCGGCCGCCGCGTCGGCAAGCCCGGCATCGGCCAGGACGCCGTCAACAAGCTGCTGATCGCGGCGGCGCGCGAGGGCAAGCGCGCGGTGCGTTTGAAGGGCGGCGACGCTTTCGTGTTCGGTCGCGGCGGCGAGGAGATCGACGCCCTGCGCAATGCCGGCGTGTCCTACACCATCGTGCCCGGCATCACCGCCGGCATCGGCGCCGCCGCGCAGTTCGAGGTGCCCTTGACCTTCCGCAGCAAGGCGCTGCGCATCACCTTCCTCACCGCGCACAAGGAGCGCGATGCCGAGGCGGTCGACTGGTCGGTCCTGACGGACACCAAGATGACTGTCGTCGTCTACATGGGCATGACGGCGGCTTCCGCCGTGCGCGCCGGCCTGCTCGCCGCGGGCCGCTCGCCGCAGACGCCGGTCGGCGTGTTCGCGCGCGTGACGCGGCCGGATGCGCAGGCGGCGGTCGGGACGCTCGATCAGCTGCCGGACCTCGTCGCCAAGATCGATGGCGGTCCGGCCATCCTCATCATCGGCGACGTCGTGGCGCACTCCGCGCCATGGCGTCAGCAGAATCTCAGTGGCGTGATTGCAAAACTCCTGGAACCCGTCTGAATGACCTCCCCGCTGCAACAGAAGATCAAGATCACCGGCCCCTCGATCGTCACCGCGAACCGCACGTGGGACGGCGCGGTGATCTATCGCACCGACGCCAAGAGCTGGTCCGATGAGCTCACCGACGCGGCGATCGTGCGCACCGCCGACGAGGCCCGCGCGCTGCTGACGGAAGCGGTGGCCGATGATCTGAATGCGATCGGACCCTATATCGCGCCGGTCGAGGTCGAAGCCGACGGCGCGGTGAAGCCCGGCAACATGCGCGAACACATCCGGCTGACGGGCGCCACCATCGCGCTCCCGGCCCAGGCCTGAGGCCCTCTCATGTACGCTTATGATGAAATCGACCGCACTTTGGTCAACGAGCGCGTCGCCGAATTTCGCGACCAAGTGAAGCGGCGCCTCTCGGGCGAACTGTCCGAGGACGAGTTCAAGATGCTGCGGCTGCAGAACGGCGTGTATCTGCAGCTGCACGCCTACATGTACCGCATCGCGATTCCCTACGGCACCTTGGCGTCGAACCAGTTGCGCCGGCTGGCGCATGTCGCCCGCCGCTACGATCGCGGCTACGGCCATTTCACGACACGGCAGAACATCCAGTTCAACTGGATCAAGCTCGCCGAGCTGCCGGATGCAATGGCCGATCTGGCCGAGGTCGGCATCCAGTCGATGCAGACCTCCGGCAACAACATGCGCAACGTCACCTCCGACCAGTGGGCCGGCGTCGCGCCGGGCGAGGTCGAGGACCCCCGCATCTGGGCCGAGCTGCTGCGTCAGTTCACGACCCTGCATCCGGAATTCTCGTTCCTGCCGCGCAAGTTCAAGATCGCGATCACGGCCTCCGAGCACGACCGCGCCGCAATCAAGATCCACGACATCGGACTTCGTCTGCTCAAGAACGAGCAGGGCGAGACCGGCTTCGAGGTGCTGGTCGGCGGCGGCCTCGGCCGCTCGCCCTTCATCGCCAAGACCATCAAGCCGTTCGTGCACGGCCACGACATTCTCAGCTATGTCGAGGCGATCCTGCGCGTCTACAATCAGTATGGCCGCCGCGACAACATCTACAAGGCGCGCATCAAGATCCTGGTGCACGAGCTCGGCATCGAGAAGTTCGCGGCCGAGGTCGAGGAGGAGTGGCAGCAGATCCGCGAGGGCGTGCTCAAGCTCGATCAGGACATCATCGAGGACATCCGCTCGCGCTTCTTCTATCCAGCCTACGAGGCGCTGCCGGCGATGCCGGACGAGCTGAAGCAGGCCGCGCATGATGCGACCTTCGAGGCTTGGCGCAAGAACTCGGTGTTCCCGCACAAGGCGCAGGGCTATGCCATCGTGGTGGTGTCGCTGAAGCCGGTCGGCAAGCCGCCGGGCGACGCGACCGCCGACCAGATGGATGCGCTGGCCGACATCGCCGACAAATACTCGTTCGGCGAGATCCGCGTCGGCCACGAGCAGAACCTGGCGCTGCCGCATGTGAAGAAGCGCGACCTGCCTGCGGTGTGGAAGGCGCTCGAGGCGATCGGGCTCGCCATCCCGAACGTCAACCTCGTCTCCGACATCATCGCCTGCCCGGGCCTGGACTACTGCTCCCTGGCGAATGCGCGCTCGATCCCGATCGCGCAGGAGATCACGCGGCGCTTCGCCAATCATGACACGGCGAATCTGATCGGCCGGCTGCACATCAACATCTCCGGCTGCATCAACGCCTGCGGCCATCATCACGTCGGCCATATCGGCATCCTCGGCGTCGAGAAGAACAACGAGGAGTTCTATCAGATCACCATCGGCGGCCGCGCCGACGAGGGCGCCGTGCTCGGCACCCTGATCGGCCCGGCGGTGCCCTATGCCGAAGTCGCCGATGTCGTCGAGGACATCGTCGAAGCCTATCTTGCGCTGCGCGCGCATCCCGAAGAGCTGTTCGTCGATACGGTGACGCGGCTCGGGGTCGAACCATTCAGGGAGCGGGTCTATGCCACTCGTTAAGGGCGGACATATCATTGCGGACGAGTTCGTCCGCGTCACCGACGATGCCGAGCTTCCGGCTCAAGGCGCGATCCTCGTCTCCGAGACGCGCTTTCTCGCCGGGTCCGACACGCTGGTCAGCCGCGCCGGTGGCAAGCTCGGCGTGATCTGGCCGAACAATCGCGACATCGACGATCTCGTGCCCTATCTCGACCGGCTGGCGCTGGTCGCGCTGGTGTTCCCGAGCTTTCGCGATGGCCGCGCCTACACCCAGGCCCGCTTGCTGCGCGAGCGCCATGGCTTTCGTGGCGAGCTGCGCGCCACCGGGCAGGTGCTGCGCGATCAGTTCGTGTTCATGCTGCGCGCCGGCTTCGACGCCTTCGACGTCAAGAAGCAGGCCGACGCCGAGGCTTTCAGCGAGACGGTCAAGCGCTATTCGGTGTTCTACCAGCCGGCCGGCGACGGCCGCATCTCCGCGCTGCACCAGCGCCTGCAGCAGCGCCATGCGGAGAGTGCCGGCCTGTGAGCACCTTGGCTGCATCGACTGAGGTTGCGGCAGCGCCGGTCGCGGCGCTCGACGCCACGCTGCGCAACGCGACGCCGCAGG
Organism: Bradyrhizobium sp. STM 3809; assembly: GCF_000239795.1. GTDB lineage: Bacteria > Pseudomonadota > Alphaproteobacteria > Rhizobiales > Xanthobacteraceae > Bradyrhizobium. The sequence goes on from NZ_CAFJ01000482.1 coordinate 11,079, forward strand.
AGGTCATCGCCGCCGCGCTGCAGGCGATCGGCCGCGAGCGGCTCGCGGTGGTGTCGTCGTTCGGCTCGGAGTCGGCGGCGCTCCTGAAGGTCACGGCCGATGTCGATCCGGCGATCCCGGTGATCTTCCTCGATACCGGGCATATGTTCGCCGAGACGCTCGCCTATCGCGACCAGCTCATCGAGATTCTCGGTCTTCGCGACGTGCGCTCGATCAAGCCCGACGCCGCCGCGCTGGCGCGCGACGATGCCGACAACGAACTCTGGTTCTCCGATCCGGACGCCTGCTGCCGCATCCGCAAGGTCGAGCCGCTGGCGCGGGCGCTGGCGCCCTTCACCGCCTGGATCAACGGACGCAAACGGTTCCAAGGCGGCTTGCGGGCCGCGATCCCGGTGGTGGAACAGGACGGCGCCCGCGTGAAGTTCAACCCGTTCGCCAATGTCAGCCGCGAGGACATCGCGGAGATCTATCGCTCGGCCCATTTGCCGCAGCATCCGCTGGTCGCCTCCGGCTTCCGCTCGATCGGTTGCATGCCCTGCACCAGCCGTTCGGATGCTGGCGAGGACGATCGCGCCGGCCGCTGGCGCGGCCGCGGCAAGACGGAGTGCGGCATCCACACGGTCGCGACCCCGGCCGTGTAGTTGGACAACATGGCCGGCTGTTTGGCTTGCCATGACGACGCCGTGTCGCGGCAAAGAACAGCTATGCCAATGCCGGGCGCTTCGTAGCAGAATGCCTTTGTTCGCCGGGAAACAAGAAAATCCGGTTTCGTTGACTCTGGCCGGGACATGCGGCGATCTGCGGTACGCGCCTGTGATACCGCGGGCCTGGAAATGGAGAGCTTCGATGATGCGGCGTGTTCTGGCTGTGGTGGCGGGCCTGGCATGGGCAGGATCGGCCTATGCGGCTGATATCAATCTGCTTAACGTGTCCTACGATCCGACCCGTGAGCTCTATGTCGAGTTCAACAAGGCGTTCGCCGCGAGCTATCAGAAGGAGACCGGCAAGAGCGTCGAGATCAAGCAGTCGCATGGCGGCTCCGGCGCCCAGGCGCGCAGCGTGATCGACGGCCTGCAGGCCGATGTCGTGACCCTGGCGCTCGCCTACGACATCGACGCGATCGCCAACAAGGGGCTGCTCGACAAGGAGTGGCAGAAGCGGCTGCCGCAGAACGCTTCGCCCTACACCTCGACGATCGTGTTCCTGGTCCGCAAGGGCAACCCCAAGGGGATCAAGGACTGGGACGACCTCTTGAAGTCGGGTGTCGAGGTGATCACGCCCAATCCGAAGACCTCCGGCGGCGCGCGCTGGAACTATCTGGCGGCCTGGGGCTATGCGCTGAAGAAGACCGGCTCGGCCGACAAGGCCAAGCAGTTCGTGGCCGACCTCTACAAGCACGTTCCGGTGCTCGACACCGGCGCCCGCGGCGCCACCGTCACCTTCGTGGAACGCGGCGTCGGCGACGTGCTGCTGGCCTGGGAGAACGAGGCCTATTTGGCGCTGAAGGAATTCGGCAAGGAAAAGTTCGAGATCATCTCGCCGTCGCTCTCGATCCTGGCAGAACCGCCAGTTGCGGTCGTCGATACGGTCGTGGCCAAGAAGGGCACGCAGGCGGCCGCTGAAGCCTATCTCAAATACTGGTATACGAAGGAAGGCCAGGAAATCGCCGCACGCAACTTCTATCGTCCGCGCGATCCTGACGTGGCCAAGAAATACGCCGAGTCGTTCGCCAAGGTCGACCTGTTCACGATCGACGACGTGTTCGGCGGCTGGACCAAGGCTCAGAAGGATCACTTCGGCGAAGGCGGCGTGTTCGACCAGATCTACAAGAACTGACGAGCCGAGACGGATAGGGACATTGGAATGAGCCAGGTGGCGTCTTGAGCGTCCTTGCACCCCGACGCAGCACCTTGCCGGGCTTCGGTCTCACCATGGGACTGACGCTGACCTGGCTGTCCCTGATCGTCCTCATTCCCCTGGCCGGGCTGTTCGTCCGCTCGACCGACCTCAGCCTGGCGCAGTTCTGGGACATCGTCACCAGCCGGCGCACCCTGAGCGCGCTGAAGATCTCGTTCGGCCTCTCCTTCGCCGCGGCCTGCGTCAATCTGGTCATGGGCACCATCGTGGTGTGGGCGCTGGTGCGCTACCGCTTCCCGGGCCGGCGGCTGTTCGATGCCATCGTCGACGTCCCGTTCGCGCTGCCGACGGCGGTCGCCGGTGTGGCGCTGACGGCGCTGTTCGCGCAGAAGGGGTGGCTTGGCGCGCCGCTGGCGGCGGCCGGCATCAAGGTGGCGTTCACGCCGCTCGGTATCTTCATCGCGATGATCTTCATCGGCATCCCCTTCGTGGTCCGCACCGTGCAGCCGGTGCTGATCGATCTCGACCCGGAGATCGAGGAGGCGGCGGCGAGCCTGGGCGCCAGCCGCTGGCACATCGTCACCAAGGTCATCCTGCCGAGCCTGACGCCGGCGCTGCTGACCGGCTTCGCGCTCGCCTTTGCCCGCGCCGTCGGTGAATATGGCTCGGTGATCTTCATTGCCGGCAATCTCCCCAACGTGTCCGAGATTGCCCCCCTCCTGATCGTGATCCGCCTGTCCGAGTTCCGCTATGCCGACGCCACGGCCATTGCAGTGGTGATGCTTGTGGTGGCATTCGTGATCATCTTCGCGGTGAATCGCCTGCAACGCTGGGCTCAGTCCCAGGCGTCCACCTGAGGCCGCGACATGAGCATCGAGATGACCCTGCAACGGACGCCGGATGTGTCGGCGCGCAGCCTGGCCGAAACGGCCGCCCGACGCGATCCCCGCGCCGAGCCGACGGTCGTGCGGCTGGCGATCATCACGCTCGCCGTCGCCTTCCTGTCCATCTTCGTCGTGCTGCCGCTGGTGGTCGTGTTCGTCGAGGCATTCGGCAAGGGCATCGCGGCCTATCTGTCGGCGCTGGCCGACCCCGAGGCGCTGTCGGCCATCCGCCTCACGCTCGGCGTCGCGGCAGTCTCGGTCGGCACCAACCTGGTGTTCGGGCTCGCCGCGGCCTGGGCGATCGCCAAGTTCGAGTTTCCGGGAAAGACCTTCCTGATCACCTTGATCGACCTGCCGTTCTCGGTCAGCCCCGTTATCTCCGGCCTGGTCTTCGTGCTGCTGTTCGGCGCGCAGGGGTTTTTCGGACCCTGGTTGCAGAGCCACGATCTGCAGATCCTGTTCGCCTTCCCCGGCATCGCGCTCGCCACCATCTTCGTGACCTTCCCGTTCGTGGCGCGCGCGCTGATCCCGCTGATGCAGGAGCAGGGCACGCAGGAGGAGGAGGCGGCGGTCTCGCTCGGCGCCTCCGGCCTGCAGACCTTCTTCCGTGTCACGCTGCCCAACATCAAATGGGGCGTGCTGTACGGCGTCCTGCTCTGCAACGCGCGCGCGATGGGCGAGTTCGGCGCGGTCTCGGTGGTGTCAGGCCATGTCCGCGGCGAGACCAATACGATGCCGCTGCTGGTCGAGATCCTCTACAACGAGTATCAGATGGTGGCCTCGTTCGCGATCGCCTCGCTGCTCGCCATGCTCGCGCTGATCACGCTGATCGCCAAGACCATTCTCGAACGCAACATCGACGAGGACATGCCTCATGACCATTGAAGCGAGAGGCGTCGTCAAGACGTTCGGCACCTTCAAGGCGCTCGACGGCGTCGACCTCAAGGTCGCCAATGGCGAACTGCTGGCACTGCTCGGTCCCTCGGGCTCCGGCAAGACCACGCTGCTGCGCATCATCGCAGGGCTGGAATGGCCGGATGCCGGCGAGATCCTGTTCGACGGCGAGAACGCGCTCGACCGCGGCGCGCGCGAGCGCCATGTCGGCTTCGTGTTCCAGCACTACGCGCTGTTCCGGCACATGAGCGTGTTCGAGAACGTCGCCTTCGGCCTGCGCGTCCAGCCGCGCCGCATCCGCAAGAGCGAGGCGCAGATCCGCGCGCGGGTGAAGGAGCTGCTCGACCTCGTGCAACTCGACTGGCTTGCCGACCGCTATCCGAGCCAGCTCTCCGGCGGCCAGCGCCAGCGCATCGCGCTGGCGCGCGCGCTCGCCATCGAGCCGCGCATCCTGCTGCTCGACGAGCCGTTCGGCGCGCTCGATGCAAAGGTGCGCAAGGAGCTCAGGCAGTGGCTGCGCACGCTGCATCACTCGATCAACGTCACCTCGATCTTCGTCACGCACGACCAGGAGGAGGCGCTCGAGGTCGCGCACCGCGTGGTGGTGATGGACAAGGGCCGGATCGAGCAGGTCGGCTCCCCCAGCGACGTCTATGACAGTCCGGCGACGGCCTTCGTGCACGGCTTCATCGGCGAGTCGATCATGCTGCCGGTCGAGATCGCCGGCGGCGCCGTGCATCTCAACGGCCGGCCGCTGGACATAGCGGCACCCGGGGATGCCGTCGGGGCTTCGACCCTGTTCGTGCGCCGCCACGACATGCTGATCGGCCCCGCCGATAGCGGCGCCTTGCACGGCGCCGTCACCCATGTCCGCAGCTTCGGCCCGGTGCAGCGCGCCGAGATCGCGCTGACCGAAGGTTCCACCATCGAGATCGACGCGCCCCGCGACCGCGAACTCCGCATCGGCGACCGCATCGGCCTGAAGCCGCGGCACTACCGGATCTTCGCCGGCGGCTAGGGTGGCTGAGCTCGGCCTCTGCCGGCAGATTGTTAGTCCAGGTCTGCGAGACAAACATTCGCTGTCGTCCCGGACAAGCCCGGCAACGGGCCAGCGTTGGCGGGCGCCGATCCAGGACCCATACTTC
>NZ_CAFJ01000481.1 GCF_000239795.1 Bradyrhizobium sp. STM 3809
GCGCCGGCATCCATCGCAGCCCGGAGGGCCATGCGGTGGCGGTGCTGATGGAGGGGACCGGCTCGGCCGTCATGAAGAACGGCGCGCCCGCCGTGTCCGAGGCGACCGGCAAGGTCGCGTTCAAGCTGGCCTCCGGACGCTTTGCGGCGCTGGCGGGCCGCACGGCGAACTTCACCGCCCGGCTGGTCGGCCCGGGCCACCTCGTCTACGAGCTCTCGGATTGACCGCGCGAGCCGGCGCGCGACCTCTCACGAAATCCGTTGATCGGATCAGCGCCCGCCGCCATGTTGGCGGCCGAGGTCGTCCCGTTCCTGCCGCTCATGGCCGGGCGGAACGAAGCGGCGCTGCCGATGTTTTTCGAACTTGCGAAGGATGCTCCATGGCCAAGACAGACCCCGCTGCCGGCAAGCCGATCGCCAATGCCGCGCTCGCCAACATCCCGCGGCTGATCACGGCCTATTATGCGCTGAAGCCCGATCCGCACGAGCCGACCCAGCGCGTCGCCTTCGGCACCTCGGGCCATCGCGGCTCGTCGCTGAAGACCGGCTTCAACGAGAACCACATCCTCGCCACCACGCAGGCGCTGTGCGACTACCGTCGCCAGCAGGGCCTCGACGGCCCGCTGTTCGTCGGCATCGATACGCACGCCCTGGCCGAGCCGGCGCTCGCCAGCGCGCTGGAGGTGTTCGGCGCCAACGGCGTCGATGTCATGATCGACAAGGACGGCGGCTATACGCCGACGCCGGTGATCTCGCACGCCATCATCTCCTACAACAAGGGCCGCACGGCGCATCTCGCCGACGGCGTCGTCATCACGCCGTCCCACAATCCGCCGGAGGACGGCGGCTACAAATACAATCCGCCGCATGGCGGCCCCGCCGACACCGACGCCACCGCCGAGATCGAGCGCCAGGCCAACGTCTATCTCGCCAACGACCTCGATGGCGTGTCGCGCATCAGCTACGCCCAGGCCAAGCAGCGCGGCTCGGTGCATGCGCACGACTACATTACGCCCTATGTCGCCGATCTCGCCAACACCGTCGATCTCGATGCGGTGAAATCCGCCGGCATCAAGATCGGCATCGACCCGCTCGGCGGCGCGGCGATCGCCTATTGGGCGCCGATCATCGAGCGCTACGGCCTCAACGCCACGATCGTCAACGATCTGGTCGACCCGACCTTCCGCTTCATGACCGCGGACTGGGACGGCAAGATCCGCATGGACTGCTCGTCGCCCTACGCGATGGCCAGCCTGATCGGCATGCGCGAGCGCTTCGACGTCGCCTTCGCCAACGACACCGATGCCGACCGCCACGGCATCGTGACGCGCTCCGGCGGGCTGATGAATCCGAACCATTATCTGGCGACCGCGATCGCCTATCTGTTCACGCACCGGCCCGACTGGCGCGGCGATGCCGCCATCGGCAAGACCATCGTCTCGAGCTCGCTGATCGACCGCGTCGCCAACAAGCTCGGCCGCAAGCTCGTGGAGACGCCGGTCGGCTTCAAATGGTTCGTCGAGGGCCTCGGCTCCGGCAGCTTCGGCTTCGCCGGGGAGGAAAGCGCCGGCGCCTCGTTCCTCAAGCGCGACGGCACGGTGTGGACCACCGACAAGGACGGCCTGATCCTCGGCCTGCTCGCCGCGGAGATCATGGCCAAGCGCGGCCGCGATCCGAGCGAGCTCTACAAGGAGCTGACCGCCGAGCTCGGCGCGCCGGTCTATGAGCGCATCGACGTGCCCGCCTCGCCGCCGCAGAAGGCCGCGCTGAAGGCGCTGACGCCGGACAAGCTGAACCTGACGGAGCTCGCCGGCGATCCCGTCCGCATCATCCACACCAAGGCGCCCGGCAACGGCCAGTCGTTCGGCGGCATCAAGGTCGAGACCGACTACGGCTGGTTCGCCGCCCGCCCGTCCGGCACCGAGGACGTCAACAAGCTCTATGCGGAGAGCTTCCGCGACGCCGAGCATCTCAAGCGCATCCAGAGCGAGGCACAGGCGGCGCTGGCACGGGTCGGATAACCTGGACGGTGGATGCGCGCTCGGCCGGTACGGCAGAGGACGCAGTCGCCACGCCGCCGATCACATCGACAGCCCTGCCGCGGCCGTTTCCCTTTTCGCCCCAGTTCGGATATCGATGGAGGCACAAGGGATTAGACAGCGATCGGTGAGACCGGATGCGAACCTCTTCCACTGCCTTGCGCGTCACTTTCAGCGCGCTCGCAACCTCGTTGATGCTGGTTGTCAGCGCGGCGGCGCAAATGGCGCCGGAGGCTACGGCGCCACGGCCGAAACCGGCGCCGTCGATGCGCGCCGCGGCCTGCCATAACGGCCAGAGCTTCGACCGCTTTCTCGCCGAGCTGAAGCAGCGCGCGGTGGCCGAGGGCGTGTCGCAGCGCGCGATCGCCGCCGCCTCGCCCTACCTCACCTACGACCAGGGCATCGTCAACCGCGACCGCGGCCAGCGCGTGTTCGGCCAACTCTTCACCGAGTTCGCAGGCCGCATGGCGGCGGTGTACCGGATGCAGAACGGCCAACAGCACATCAAGGCGCACGCGGCGGCGTTCGCGCGCGCCGAGAAGGAGTATGGCGTGCCGCCGGCGGTCATCGCCGCGTTCTGGGGCCTGGAGAGCGACTTCGGGTCCAACATGGGCAATCTGCCGGTGCTGCCGTCGCTGGTGTCGCTGGCCTATGACTGCCGCCGCAGCGAGCGCTTCCAGAACGAGACCGTGGCCGCGCTCAAGGTCATCGACCGCGGCGACCTCACGCCCGCAGAGATGATCGGCTCCTGGGCCGGCGAGCTCGGCCAGACCCAGTTCCTGCCGACGCACTATGTCACCTACGCCGTCGACTACGACGGCGACGGCCGGCGCGACCTCTTGCGCAGCGCGCCCGACGTGATCGGCTCGACCGCCAACTACATCGCGACCGGATTGAAATGGCGTCGCGGCGAGCCGTGGCTGGAGGAGATCCGCGTGCCCCAGACCTTCCCCTGGGAGCAGGCCGATCTCACCGTCAAGGCGCCGCGCAGCAAATGGGCCGGGCTGGGCGTGACCTATGCCGACGGCCGGCCGCTGCCGAACGATGCGCTGGAGGCCTCGGTGCTGCTGCCGATGGGCCGCAACGGCCCGGCCTTCCTGGCCTATGCCAATTTCGCCGCCTACACCGAATGGAACAACTCGCTGATCTATTCGACCACGGCCGCCTATCTCGCCACCCGCATCGCCGGCGCGGCGCCGATGCGAAAAGCCGGCGGTCCCGTCGCCCAGCTGCCGTTCAACGAGATCAAGGAGCTGCAGCAGCTGCTGGTCAGGGCCGGCTTCGACGTCGGCAAGGTCGACGGCGTGCTCGGCCAGCAGAGCCGCACGGCCGTCAAGACGATGCAGCTGCGGCTCGGGCTGCCGGCGGATTCCTGGCCGACTGCCGAACTGCTCGCGCGGATGCGCGGCAACAGCCCGCGCGCGCAGGCCGCGCCGGCTGCGGCCACCGCCACGCGCTGATCCAACAACCGCCAGAGGACAACGGCTGTGCCCCACGTCATCGTCAAGCTCTATCCCGGCAGGTCCGAGCAGCAGAAGCAGGCGCTCGCGAAGGCCCTCACCCAAGCGGTGATGCACACGCTCAACTCCGCCGAGGACTCCGTCTCCGTCGGCATCGAGGATGTCGCCGCGAACGACTGGACGGCCAAGGTGTACCGGCCCGACATCGTCGACAAGGCCGCCACGATCTACAAGAAGCCCGGCTACGAACCGCAATGAGCTGATGGTGCCATGAGCGGCCGCCGGGCGTTGTGATCGACCGCCGCCTGCGACCGGCTCGATGCGGCGACGATCTGGCACCTGACACGTTCGGAGGATCAGCGCATGGCCATCGTCTTCATCACCGGCAGCACCGACGGACTCGGACGCGCCGCCGCGCAATCGCTGCTCGATCGAGGGCATCGCGTGGTGCTGCACGCCCGCTCCGCCGATCGCGCCGCCGCGCTCGGCGAGTTCGGCTCGCGGGCGGCCGGGATCGCGCTGGGCAATCTCGGCAGCGCCGCGGAGACGCGCCGCATCGCCGAGCAGGTCAACGCGATCGGGCGCATGGACGCCATCATCCACAACGCCGGCGTCTATTCGCAGCCGGATCGCGGCGCGACTCGGGAAGGGCACGCCATCACTCTCGCCGTCAACACGCTCGCGCCCTACATGCTCACGGCCTTGATCGAGCGCCCGGCGCGGCTGGTGTATCTCAGCAGCGGGCTGCATCGCGGCGGCGAAGGCTCGCTCGCCGATCTCGACTGGACGAAGCGGCCCTGGGATTCGGGGAAGGCCTATGCCGAGACCAAGCTGCACGTCGTGGCCCTGGCCTTCGCGCTGGCGCGGCGCTGGCCAGGCGTGTTGAGCAATGCCGTCGACCCCGGCTGGGTGCGCACGCGCATGGGCGGAGCCGGCGCCCCCGTCGACATCGATACCGGACAGCAAACCCAGAGCTGGCTCGCGGTGAGCGACGACCCCGAGGCCCTGGTCAGCGGCCGCTACTGGCATCACCTTCGGCAACCGGAGCCGGCGCGCGAGGCCACCGAGCCGGCGTTCCAGGACGCGCTGATCGCCAGACTGGCGGACCTGACCGGAGTGCCGCTGCCGTAGCGCGCTCGGACCGAGGTATGCAGCTTCGTAACCGTGGACCAACAGGTAATAGCATTGATTCAGGAAGGTAATGCCCCCGCTATGTAGTGCAACCAAGAAAAACTCTATGTCGGCGTACCCCCTTGGATTGGGAGCATCCGCAGCGAGCGTTTTGATCCAGTTTCGCCTCTCGAAACGGCCGTCACCTGACTTCGAGCAATGAACCGCGCCACGATTCTTCAGCAGCAATGATTTCTGCGCGCCCTATGACTTACGTCAAACTTCCACCTCCGCAGAAAGCCAAAGCAAGTCTCCGTTGTCGCCTGTGCTTGAACCATGTCATTCATCGGCCGATCTCAGCCGTTGCGCAGGCCAACAGAAAAATTTGACTGAGCCAAAACTGCTGCCCGCGGAAGCTCACGCTCCTTTAAATTCCGAGAGCAGCACGACAAGCAGAGATTACCGCTGACAAATTTCCAATCGCCACATTAATTGCGCCAGACAGCGGGGCAAGCACAGCTACTGATACCGGAATCGCTCCGAGCTTTGAGATTCCCCAAACGAGCTTTGTCGTTTTTGAGATCGAGCCATTTACGACATCAAGAGTTCTGTTGTACTCCTTCAAGATGGCTCGTAACCGCTCGAGCATCGCCACGTGTTCGCGGGTCAGCAAGGGACTGTCATGAACTCGGGCGCCAGCATCAGCCGTCACCCGAATTGCTTCGACAACATCCGAAGACATCGGCAATCGGGTCTTATTACCGGCGACACTCGGATGGGTATCTGCTCCTACGCATCCATCAAGGATCTCAACAACGTTCATCAACGCCGAACGGCTTGGAGAAAGCTCGGCAATCTCCGCAGCCGCAGCTGCGCGCTTTTGTCCGGCCGACGATCGGTGTTTTGGACTGCGTGGATCTAGCTTGCCACTGGCGATCAACTCCGCGACGGCCATAGCCGCCGTTTGTACAGCATCGATTTCTCCTTCGTCGTAGACGCTAGGCACATTCCTGACGGCAGAGATCACGCCGAGGAGCTTTCCGGCCCGGAGAATCGGTATGGCTAAGATGTTATGATTTGGGGGCAGCCGATGAGTTGGACGCCCCTCAGTATTTGAGAGGCAAAGAGGCTGCTGCGAACGAGCTACCTCATTGATCAATTCAATTGAAATCGGGCGTCGCCGCGACCTTGTTGGGTCAACAGCGGCGAGTTGTAGTCCGCCTTCTGATCGACTCACGTAAATTTCAAGGACCTCCGCTTCGAGAAACGACCGTATGAGTAGCGCGATCTTACTCATTTGAACCCTTGCAGGATCCGATCGCGCAATCACCCCTCGAATTTCTCGCATTAGCAAACGTGAGCCTTGCACGCGCTTTTGGGCCATCGATCCCGCCCCCGAGTTATCTTATGACAATTTAACGCAAGAGTAGTATTTTGGCGAGATGCGCCAACCCATTTGAATCGGGCGATTGTATTGAAAACCGTTGTTCGGGAGCATCAATCGGAGACACGGTCTCCAGACGTGGTGCGATATCGAAGCGAACTGGCACCAAGCAAGAACACGGGTAAGACCGCACACCGTCCCGTGTCGATGCGCCTCCTAGATCGGGCACTTCCGGAGGTTTCAGCGGCTCGTTCGCAGCCGCCACGACCGTTGCAACGCAGTGCGAAGATGCAGTTGCATTTTCCTAGGCACCGCCCCATCTCGGGACCACGCAAACATTGCGCCGTCTCCTCCTTCAGCGAGAGCATCATGTCCTTTTACGACTCGACCGTGCCGGCCTACCTCCAGATCCTCGGCAGCCTCTCGGGCCTGCTCAGCAAGGCGGAAGCCTATTGCGAGGCCAAGAAGATCGCCCCCGAGGTGCTGCTCGGTGCGCGGCTTTATCCGGACATGCTGCCGCTCTCCCGGCAGATCCAACTCGCCTGCGACTTCGCCGCGAAGGGCTGCGCGCGGCTGACCCACAGCGAGGTCCCCAGCACGCCCGACACCGAGACGACCTTTGCCGAGTTGCGCCAGCGGCTCGCCAAGACGGCGGATTACCTGAAGACGTTCACGCCCGCGCAGTTCGAGAGTGCAGACGGCCGCGACGTCACCTTTCCGAGTGGACCGAGCACCTCCGTCACCTTGAAGGGGCAGGATTTCGTCAACCGCGTCTCGTTTCCGAACTTCTACTTCCACGCGGCCATCGCGCACGGCATTCTCCGCCACAACGGCGTCGAGATCGGCAAGCGGGACTTCCTGGGCGTCGCCTGAACTGGGCTCACGCTTCAGCGGATGCCCGCGCGAAGGAACGCGGCGTTCCGTCCGCGAGCTGCCAGTTTGTTGCTCCGTCATGCCCGGGCCTGTCCCGGGCATCTACGTCGTTCTCAGCATGCTGGACGACGTGGATGGCCGGGACAAGCCCGGCCATGACGGCGTGGCAGCGGACGGGCGTACCAACTCCGACAACCAAATGCGATGGCTTCTGCCTCGGCGGGCGGTCCGCTGCGGCTCATGGCGACTCGTCTTCCTCGCACTAACAAACTCCTGAAATCGCGCCGTTCGCGGCGAAATGGGCCATTCAGTCTCGCGAGAAGACATTCACCGCTCCCGCTTCGTTCCGCCCGCCGCCGTGATCACCGCGACGATGATCAGCCCGGTCAGCAGCAGACGGACGCCGGCGCTGACGCCGAAGGTGTTGAGCATGGTCAGCAGCAGCACCAGGAACAGCGCGGCGCCGAACAGGCCGGGAATATTGGCCTTGCCGCCCGCGACCGAGGTGCCGCCGATCACGACGACGGCGATCGAGGCGAGCAGATATTCGTTGCCGATGTCGACATTGGCGCCGCGGAAGTAGCCGGCCAGCAGCGCGCCATTGATGCCGCCGAGCGTGCCGCACAGCACGTAGGTGGCGAAGCGCACCCGGTTGACGGCGATGCCGGCCAGCCGCGCGGCTCGCATGTTCTGGCCGATCGCCAGCACCGACCGGCCGAAGATGGTCCGCTGCAGCATCACATGCGCGCCGATCATGAACAGCACAGTCAGCACGGCGAGCAGCGGGATGCCGAACAGCTGGATGTTGGTGAAATCGGCGAAGCCCGGCGGCGGCTTGATCTGCAGCCCGCGGCCATAGCTGATATCGATCGACTGGATGACGAAGCTCGCCGAGAGCGTGGCGATGATCGGCGGGATCCGCAACGCCCAGATCAGGAGATAGTTGGCCGTGCCGATCGCGGCGCCGCAGGCGAGCGCGGCAAGCAGACCGAACGCGATGCGCTGGTCGTCGCCGGCCATGACCGTCATCGCCACCGCACTGGCCAGCCCGATATTGGCCGGCAGCGACAGGTCGACATTGCCGGGACCGAGCGTGATCACGAACATCTGGCCGACGCCGACCACGACCGTGAACACCGCGAGCGACAGCGCCGCCGTCAACATGCCGCCTGCGCCGGTGCCGCCGGTGAAGGTGATGGCGGCCAGCCACACCGCGAGCGCGCCGATGAACGACCAGATCCACGGCCGGGCGAGAACGCCGGCGAGCGTGCCCTTCATGGCGGCGCATCCTTCATGGCTGCGCATCCTTGCGGCTGATCAGCACGCGCGCGGCGAGCACGACGATCAGGATGGCGCCGTTGGCGGCGACCTGCCAGTCCGGCGGAATCCGCATGAAGGTCAACAGCGGCGACGCCGCCAGCGCCAGGGTCAGCGCGCCGATGACGGCGCCGATCGGCGACACGCGGCCGCCGATGAACTCGCCGCCGCCGAGGATGACGCCGGCGATCGACAGCATGGTGTAGCCGTTGCCGATATTCGCATCGGCCGAGGTCGTGGTGCCGATCAGCGCGAGGCCCGACAGCACGCCGAACAGGCCGGCACAGGCGAACAGGGTCATCTTGGCCTTCAACAGCGACCAGCCGGCCCGGCTGATCGCCAAGGCGTTGCCGCCGGAGCCGCGCAGGATGGCGCCGTAGGACGTGCGCATCAGGCCGACATAGGCGACCGCGGCGATCACGACCGCGGCAAGGATCGGGAACGGCACGAGCGGCGGCTTGAGGCGCATGATCTCCAGCAGCCAGTCCGGCGCCTTGCCGCCGGGCTTCGGCAGCATCAGGACGGCGAGTCCCTGCCAGACGAAGCTCATGCCTAGCGTGACGACGATCGACGGCAGGTTGCGCAGATGGATCAGGGCGCCGAGCGCGGCGTAGACGGCGATGCAGCCGAGCAGCGTAACGATCCCGAGCAGCGGGACGTCGCGCAGCCAGGTCGCGGTGACGCAGCCGACGAAACCGACGAACGCGCCGATCGACAGATCCAGGTCGTTTCCGGCGATAACGAACATCTGCGCGATCGTCGCCAACGCGATCGGCACGGCGAGATTAAGCATCAGCGTGAAGCCGAAATAGCTGATGGCGCGCGGATTGAGCCAGGCGATGCCGATCAGCACGAGCGCGAGCGACAGCGCCGGCAGCAGCGCCCGCAGCAGCCGCGGCACGTTCGGAGCTCCGATCAGGGGCAGGCCGCGCCTGTCCGGCACGCTCAGCGAGGCCATGGCGTCAGCCCGCTTCGGCGAAGGAGGACTGGATGACCTTCTGCTCGGTCAGCTCGTCGCGGGTCAGGTCGGCAACGATCAAATCGTTGCGGAACACATAGACGTGGTCGCATTGCTTCAACTCGTCGAACTCCGTCGTGTACCACAGGAAGGTGCGGCCGGCGTCGGCCTCGGCGCGAATGAGCTCATAGACCTCGAGCTTGGTCCCGACATCGACGCCGCGCATCGGATCGTCCATCAGCACGATGCGCGCATCCGAGCCGAGCGCGCGGGCAAACAGCGCCTTCTGCTGATTGCCGCCCGACAGCGAGAGGATGTTGTTGTCGATGTCGGGGGTCCGTATGCGAATCTTGTCGCGCCAGTGCATGGCGAGCTCATACTCGCGCCGGGCCGAGATCAGCAGGCCGCTGCGCAGGCTGTGCAGCGAGCGGACGCCGATGTTCTCCGCGATCGACCACAGCGGAAAGATGCCGTCGGCCTGACGGTCACCGGCGACCAGCGCGACGCTGGCCGTGACCTCCATGCCCGTCGTCGCGCGCGTCGCGGCGGCGAAGATCGACAGCAGCAGGCTGGTCTGGCCGTGGCCGGCGAGACCGGCGAGCCCGATGATCTCGCCCTCATGCGCGACCAGCTCCCCGGCTCCGTTCTGGCGCGCCGGCCGGGCGCGTACGCGCAACGGCGATTGGCCGCGGCGGCGTTCGTGGCCGGCCTCGACGTCGCGGGCGTGGACCTCGACGTCGCCCATCGCCGCGACCAGCCGGTCGCGGTCAAACGCCGCCGCAGGCGCGTCGGCGACCGTGGTGCCGTCGCGCATCACCACGATCCGATCGCAGTTCGCGATCACCTCTCCCAGGAGATGCGAAATGAAGATGCAGCTGATGCCGTCGCCGACCGCGCGGCGGACGAAGCCGAGCAGCTGGCCGGCGGTGTGCGCGTCGAGCGAGGAGGTCGGCTCGTCGAGGATCACCAGCCGTACCGGCTCGTCGGTCACGGTGAAGGCGCGCGCGACCTCGACCATCTGGCGGCGGCCGATCGGAAGATCCTGCACCAGGTCGGATGGCGCGATGCCGTGGCCCGGGAAGATCGCGTCGAGCTTGTCGAGGATCAGCCGGCCGGCCCTGCGCCGCCAGGTGAAGCCGGTGAGCGAGGGATGAAAGACGCGGGTGTTCTCGGCCACCGTCAGGTTGGGACAGAGCGAGAGCTCCTGGAATACGCAGCGAACGCCGAGCTGCTTGGCCGTCCCCGGCGCGTAGTTCGCCGGCACCGCGCCGGCGATCGCGAGCTGTCCGCGATCGGCCGTGGCAGTGCCGGCGAGGATGTGCATCAGCGTCGACTTGCCGGCGCCGTTGTGGCCGACGAGCCCTAGGCATTCGCCCTGTGCGAGCGCCAGATCGACGCCGCCGAGCGCGCGGACGGCGCCGAAATATTTTTCGACGCCGCTCAGCCTCACCAGCTCAGGCCGCGTGTCGGTCATCCGGCCCCTGTGCTCGCGAACAGCACGCGCGTTCAGCCGTCACTTCATGTTGGCCTTGATCGCAGCAACCGCTTCGGCCTGGGTATATTCGTGGCTTGCCACGCCGCCCTTGGGGATGTTGGGCAGCTCGGTTTCGAAATTGTCCTGAGTGAAGGCGAGATAGGGCACCAGCAGGTCGTGCGGAATCGACTTGTTGCCGTCCAGCACCTGCTGCGCGACCCAGAACGCCAAGGTCGAGACGCCCGGCGCGATCGAGGCGGACCACGTCTTGTAGCCGTCCTTGGCCTTCTGCTCTTTCCACCACTGCAGCTCGTCCTGGCGATTGCCCATGATGATGGTGGGCCGCGGCTTGCCGGCGGCGGCGAAGGCCTGCGCCGCGCCGTAGCCGTCGCCGCCCTGGTCGACCACGCCGACGATGTCGGGCAGCGATGGCAGCACGGTGGCGACCGCCTTCTGCGCCGTGGTCTGGTCCCAGTCGCCGGTCACCGAGCCGACGATCTTGAATTCGGGATGCGCCTTCACGCCTTCGAGAATGCCGGCATGGATCGCTTCGTCGATCGAGGTGCCGGCGAGGCCGCGGATCTCGAGCAGATTGCCGCCCTTCGGCTGGAACTTGGCCATCTCCTCGACCTCCTGCCGGCCCATCGCCTTGAAGTCGACGACGACGCGATAGGCGCAGGGCTCGGTGACGATGCCGTCGAACGACACCACGACGATGCCGGCATCGCAGGCCTGCTTCACGGCACCGTTCAAGGCGTCCGGCGAGGAAGCGTTGATGACGATCGCATCATAGCCCTGCAGGATCAGGTTCTGGATCTGCGCCGCCTGGGTCGGCACCTCCTTGTCGGCAGTGGTGAAGATGTCGGCCGCGGCGACGACCTTGTCGGCGACCGCCTTCTTGGTGACGATCTCGTAGCTCTTGAGCATCGCCTGGCGCCAGGAATTGCCGGCGTAGTTGTTGGAAAACGCGATCTTTTTGCCGCTGGTGTCGGCCAGCGCCGAGTTGGCGATGATGGTGCTGCTGAGGGCGGCGCAGACGGCCGCGATGGCGATGCCGGACTTCATGGATTCACCCTCCCCTGCGGCCGTCATGCGGTCCGCATTATTTTTTCAAAGCGTCTGAGTGGCGCACCTCAAGATACCGTTGCGGCTCTGGTTCCACAAGCTGCGCGCATCCCGCGCGATGTTCCGTCAGTCTCATTCTGTCAACTTCGGCACCAGCCGGAGCGCCATCGGCGAAAGGCCCTGCGCGGCTTGCGCGGAACCCACCCGCAATTTTGAATGGCTCGGGGCATTGTGCCGTCTGCGGCAATGCACAATTCACCCTCACCTGTCCCCTCAAGGAAAGCGCAGATGAGCACGTCGAAACTGTTCGAGCCCACCAAGCTCGGTCCGATCACCCTGGCCAATCGCGTCGTGATGGCACCGCTGACGCGCAACCGCGCCGTCGAGGGCCTCGCCCCGGGTCCGCTGACAGCCACCTACTACGCGCAGCGCGCCAGCGCCGGGCTCCTGATCTCCGAGGCCAGCCAGGTGTCGCAGCAGGGCCAGGGCTATCAGGACACGCCCGGCATCTATTCCAAGGCGCAGATCGCCGGCTGGCGCAAGGTCACCGACGCGGTGCACGCCAAGGGCGGCCGCATCTTCATCCAGCTCTGGCATGTCGGCCGCATCTCGCATGTCTCGCTGCAGCCCGGCGGCGGCGCGCCGGTGGCCCCCTCGGCCATTGCCGCCAAGACCAAGACCTTCGTCGGCGGCGCCTTCACCGACGTCTCGACGCCGCGCGCCCTCGAGCTCGCCGAGATCCCCGGCATCGTCGAGGCGTTCAAGCAGGCCGCGCTGAATGCGATCGAGGCCGGCTTCGACGGCGTCGAAATCCACGGCGCCAATGGCTATCTGCTCGACCAGTTCGCCAAGGACGGCGCCAACAAGCGCACCGACGCCTATGGCGGATCGATCGAGAACCGCGCCCGGCTGATGATCGAGGTCGCGAAGGCCGTCTCCGGCGCTGTTGGCGCCGACAAGACCGGCATCCGCCTGTCGCCGGTGACGCCGGCCAACGACATCACCGATTCCAATCCGCAGGCGCTGTTCGACTATATCGTCGACCAGCTCAACGCGTTGAAGCTCGTCTACATCCACGTCATCGAGGGCGCCACCGGCGGGCCGCGCGACGTCGCGCCGTTCGACTATGCCTCGCTGCGCAAGCGCTTCCACGGCACCTATATCGCCAACAATGGCTACGACCTCGCGCTCGCCAACACGCAGCTCGACGCCAACGCCGCCGACCTCATTGCCTTCGGGCGTCCGTTCATCGCCAACCCCGACCTGGTCGAGCGGCTCAAGACCGGCGCGCCGCTCAATGAGCTCGATCGCGCCACGCTCTATGGCGGCGGCGAGAAGGGCTATACCGACTATCCGACGCTTGGGTCCGCGCAAGCTGCGGAGTGATCGTCGTCCCGTAGGGTGGGCAAAGCGCCGCCGCCAGGCGGCGCGTGCCCACCATGCATCGGTGCACGCGGTGGGAATGGCGGGCACGCGCGGGGCAGCTCGGGTAACACTCTGGTTCGTTGGCGCGCCTTTGGCCGCCCTACGCTCGGACGATGCGCCGGGCACGACCAGCGGAAGACAGACGAAAGGCCGGGATTTCTCCCGGCCTTCTTGCCACGGCGGGGGCTTTCCGTGGCGCGGCGCTGACGCGCCCTTGATCGGCTTGCTCAGAATTTCGCGCGGATGCCGGCATAGGCGGCGAGCGGCATGCCCGGCACGACGCTGCGCGGGTCGTTGAACGCGAAGGCGTTGCCGCCGCCGGCAGTGTTGAAGCCGCCCGTATTGAACACCGTGCCGGACGAGTAGTAGCGCTGGTTGAACAGGTTCTGGATCAGCCCGAACACCTCGACATTCTTGGTGACCTGGTACGACGTGTTCACGTTCACGACCCAGTAGGACGGGACCTTCGGATAGACGTTGGTCTCATCATGCAGCAGATACTGGCTACCGACATAGTTGAAGCTGGCGCCGACCTTCCAGTCATCGGTCACGGCGTAGTCGGCCCCGAGCTTCAGGCGGTGCGCCGGGATGCCGGGAATGTGGTTGCCCGGGACGACTCCGACAGGAGCCTGCAGGAACGGATCATTGACGTCGAAGGCGCTGCGGAAGGTCGCATCGATGAAGGTGTAGTTGGCGTAGGCCGTCCAGCGGTTCCAGTTCAGGTCGAGCTTGGCCTCGACGCCCTGGCGCAGCGTGGTGCCGGCGTTCTTGAAGTAGCCGCGCACCGGGTTGGCCGGATCGACGACCTGGATGATGTCGTCGGAATTCTCGGTGCGAAACAGGCTGAGGCCCCACCGCAGCTTCCAGCCGTCATCGACCGACACCGCCTTGATCGGCGCCTTGCGGTAGGGCGGCGGCGCCGCGGCATCAGCCGACGAGCCGCCGGAGATCTCTCCGCGCAGACCGCCCTCGATGGTGCGCGACACCACCTGCTTGAGCGGCGGATCGGCGATCAGGAAGTTATCGATCAGGCAGGGATTGTTGGGATCGGAGCAGCCGAGCTCCAGCGGCGTCGGCGCGCGGTTGGCCTCGGAGTAGCCGGCATAGCCGGTGATGTTCGGCGTGAACTTGTAGGTGAAGCCGGCGACCGGATTGAAGCGCTGGAAGTTGTTGTTGCTGTTCAGCAGCGGCAGGTTACCGCCCAGGTCCCGCAGATTGATCTGGGCCCAGTTGAAGCGACCGCCCGCGGTGAAGGCCAGCTGCGAGGTGATGTCGAAGGTGTTGGTCGCGTACAGGCCGAGATAGGTGTTCTTGGCGTTCAGGTTGACGGGCGCGAGGCCGGCGGCCGGCTGATCGATGAACACGCCGAGGCCGGTCACGAACAGATTGTTGTCGATGGTCCCGAGCTCGGAGGTCGCCGCAAAGTTGGTGTTGCCGTGGTCGACGCTGGCGCCGACGACGAAATGGTTGTCATGGCCGAACAGCTGCGTCGTCGAGGTCGCCTGCACCGAACCGCCATAGCTGTCGGTCTTGACGGAGTTGCGGTCGATCTGGCCGAGGATGGCATCGCCGGCCAGCGTGTTGGCGACGGGGCCCGCCCGGTTGATATCGAGCAGAGTGCCGGTGGCGTCGGCGATCCCGAACACGCCGCCATTGTCCTGCACCTCGGTGCCGTTGCCGTCGAAGCGCGCCGACTTGTAGTTCCGATAATAGCCGTTGGCCTGGACCGACAGCGTGTCCGTCGGCTTCCATGTCGCGCTGGCCTGCACCATCTGCATCTGCAGATGCAGCGACTGCGGCCAGGTGTAGACGCTCGACCAGCGCTGGTTCAGCATCTCGATCGGCGTTGCGGCCACCGAACCGAGCTTGTTGTCGGCGCCGGTGAACGACAGATGGAATTCGGTGGTGTCGCCGCGCGCGCCGAAATCGGCATACATCCGCCGGATCTGCGAGGCCGAGGAGTGGTCGCGCCAGCCGCGGTCATAGGCGCCCTCCGCGGCGATGTAGGCCGAATAGGTGCCGTTGTTCCAGCCATATTGCGCGCCCGACTGGATGCGGCCGAAGGAGCCGCCGAACAGCTGCGCTTCGCCGCCCTGGTAGGTGAAGCCGTTCTTCATCTCGATCGACAGCGCGCCGCCGGTGGCGTTGAGGCCGAACAGCGGGTTGTTCGGCATCAAGGTCATGCGCGCGATCGCCATCTCCGGGATCAGGTCCCAGTTGACGACGTCGCCGAACGCCTCGTTGATGCGGGTGCCGTTCTGATAGACCGCGATTCCCTGCGGCGTACCGAGCACGGGCGAAGCGGTCTGGCCGCGATAGTTCACGTCGCGCTGGAACGCATTGCCGGTCTGATCGCCGAGCGAGACGCCGGGCACCGATTGCAGGATATTGTCGAGCAGCGACGGCGCGCGCGTATGGTCGAGCTCGCTGGCGCCGACGGTCTCGACATTGGAGGGGATCTTGTCCTTGGCGATCTCGCTGCCCTGCACCGGCGAGACATTGACGACATCGAAGGTCGGCAGCGCATCCTGCGCATTTGCGGCCATGGGCAGCAACGCACACGTCGCGAGAAATGCGCTCTTCAGCGCCGAGAGTCTGGTCAAGACGTCCCCCAGTTTTCTTGTCGACCAGCTCAGGCCCTGCTCGCGCCCCCGGAGCCCACCCGCGCCGAAGCCGGCCGATTTACCCGTTTACCAATGCTGACATTGGTAAACAGCGGCAGACGTCGCCGCAACGGGCAAATTTCTTCGAGGCCTAGGGACATTCTTCCCGGATCCCGAAAGAGGCGACCACTTGGTCAGCATATTTCCCAGCGCGAGCCGCATTGTTGCACCCGATGGTGGTTTGCAAGTAGCAAGATGTCAAAACTCACACATGCGGACGGGATGCCAGCGGCGGCACTCCGGTTTTGCAGGCGCAGCATTGGCCGAGAGAACGAAATCTGAGTCGCATGTATCGCGTTCTGCTCGTCGATGACCATCCGGTCGTGATCACCGCCTGCCGCTCGCTGCTGAACGCGGCCGGCGTCGGTTCCCTGTCGGATGCCAACGACGCCGAGAGCGCCTATGCGGCTTTCGTCCGCGACAGGCCGGACGCGGCGGTCGTCGACCTTCGTCTCAAGGGCGACGATCTCGGCGGCATCAGGCTGATCGAGCGCATGCGATCCCACGACCCCCAAGCCAGGATCCTGGTGTTCAGCATGCTCAACGATCCGCGCATCGTCCGATTGGCGATCGATGCCGGCGCCAGCGGCTATCTGCTCAAGGACGCCCCGCCCCAGGAGCTGCCGAAGGCGCTGGAACAGGTCCGCGCCGGCAGCACCTACCTCGATCCGCAACTGGCGACCCGGATCGCCCTGCTGCGCGCCGATACCGACGGCCGAGCCGAGGCGGCGTTGACGCCGCGTGAACGGGAGGCGCTGGCGTTGCTCGCCCAAGCTAAATCCTATCAGGCCATCGCCGACCAGCTCGGGATCAGCTACAAGACGGTGATCAATCTGACCTACCGTCTGCGACAGAAGCTCGGGGCCCGCAGCCTGCCGGACCTGGTGCGCCTTGCGGTGGAGATGTCGCGGCCGGGCGTGTGATCGGCCGACGTCGCCCGCTGAGCACCCGGCTCCGAGCTCATAGCTGAAAGGGCCCGCGACGCTCTCCCGCCGCGGGCCCTCATCGTCTCGTCGGCCGGTCCGATCCCGAGCCGCGCCCTATTTCAGCAGCTTGGCAACGGCCTTCAGCTCTTTCGAATCGAGCGTGCCGTCATTGTCCGGATCGGCGGCCTTGAAGCGGCCCTCGACCAGCGCGAGATACTCGTCCTTGGTCAGGGTGCCGTCATTGTCGGGATCAGCAGCCTTGAGGTCCTTGGCCGACACCCGGCCACGCAGCTCCTTGGCGTCGAGCGTGCCGTCGTGGTCGCGATCGAGCTTGTCGAACAGCGCGGCCGCGGCGGTGCGAACCTCGTTCATGTCGGCGGTGCCGTCCTTGTCGGGATCGATCGAGGTCAGCAGCTTGGAAGAGGCCGGAGCACTGGTCGCCAGCGTCGACGTGCCGACGATCGCGGCCATGCCGACGGCGGCCGCCGTCATCATCAGTTTCCAGTTCATCGATTTGATCCTTTGTCTCCGCCGTCCGGTCGGGGCAGCGATGAAGCGTGCGGTCAACAACGTGCGCGTGCGCAACCGGTTTCGAGCTCAATGCGACGCGCCCGGATTCACCTAGGTGAGAGGCTGTGATTTCGCAAGTGCAGAAACGACAGAACCGGGGCGATGCAGCAATGAGAACCTCGGTCCATGTCGACCGAGCTGACACACGAGGCAAGGGGCGCATCCAATTCTCGATTGGTGCGGCGATCGGCCACCCATGTTGCATCGCATGTTTCTCGCTCTGTGACCTCAATGTGTTCGCGGCCGCCACATTCGTCGCCGTGCTGAGATTCATTCGCGAATCGTGCGCCACAATGTCTCGGTCAAAACCTCCCGCTCGGCTTGCCAAAACATCCCTATCGCCGCCGATACGCGCACTGCGTCGACAAATGCGGCAATCGACAACTCATCGATTCCCGACTGCGTCACCATTCGGCCGACACCGCCGCACGTTTTCGCCGTGCGCCCTCGTTAGCTCATCTGATCAGGGAGTGCTGGGACTATGCTGTCGGCGGATCAGACATGGGCGCGCTGTGCGAGGCGATGGAGCAGCGCAATCGCCGCCGCCGCGCTGCTGTCTCCATTCGCCGTCGTCGCCGAGGAAATCCAGGGCAACGATCCCGCCTCGCCCGGACACTTCCAGGTCGAGCAACGCTTCGGCTATCTCACGACGTTCAATCCGCAGCAGCAGAACGGCGGCCGCCGCGTGCCGCAGCGCGCGGTCACCGGCGAGACCGAGATCGGCTACTCGCCGACCGAATGGTACGAGATCGCGCTGACCTCGCCCTATGCCTTCGCCCGCACCAACGTGCCGATGGCGCTGGGCAACGTCATGGACAACGGCGTGCCCGGCTACTCATTCCAATCCGGCGGCGTCACCATTCGCCAGACCTTCATCCAGGGTGACCGGCTCGAGCGCACGGTGTTCCTGGGCCTGGTCTCGCGCACCATCCTGGCGCCGCAGGGCGGACTGACGCCGGATCTGTGGGTGGCCAACAAGGCCGGCGCCGGGCAGCCCGGCGCGCCGCGCTTCGTGCAGGAAGCCATGCCGCGCGTGGCGCAGATGTTCACACCCATCGTCGGCGTCAACCTGCCCGACGACTATCAACTGATCTTCAACGCCAACATGACGCTCGGCATCGATGGCGCGGGCTCGGCCTTCGAGCCGTCGATCCGCTTCGTCAAGCGCCTGAGCGACCGCTGGACCGTCGGCATCGAGCACTTCGCCAATCTCGGCCCGATCGGCCACGTCCTGCCTTGGCATCAGCAGATGCAGACGCTCTACGCCGTCGCCGACACGAAGTTCAAGGGCTTCGAACTCAGCTTCGGCGTCGGCTACGGACTGACCAACGCCTCGCGCGGGCTCGCGATCAAGACCAGCATCGGCAAGGACTTCTGATCCGCGCTCCGCCCCTTCCTACGTTCTCACACCAAAAGGACTCTCGTCATGCGTCGTCTCGTCTCCGCCTGTGCGCTTCTCCTGCTGGCCGGCTCCGCCGCGTCAGGCGAGGACGGTCCGCGCTTTCTCAACCGTACCGGGCAGACCATCGTGAAAATGTACCTGGCTGCGGCGGGCACCAGGAACTGGGGCGCCGACCAGTGCAAGAACGACGACGAGGGCGAGGTCGACCACAACGAGCGCATGACCCTGGTCGGCGTCAAATCGGGCCGCTACGACATCAAGCTGTCAGAAAAGGGCGGCCGCACCTGCGTCGCCAAGAACATCGAGCTCAAGGAAGGCGCGCAATTCGTCGTACGCGATACCGATCTGACGGACTGCTCCAAATAGAGTGCCGCGATCACCGTTGGCTACGGTCAGGCCGGCAATGCCGGCTGCCCGCTCATTGCGGCCGGACGCGAATCGGGATCGCCAGCGAGATCTGGGACTGGGTCATCGCGGGCGGGAACGGCGGAAAGGGCTGGGCGCGATCGACCAGCTCGAGTGCGGCCCGGTCCACGGTCGGAGACCCCGAGCTCGAGGCGATCCGCCGCGAGACGAGCCGCCCGTTGCGCGCGATGACGGCGCTCACGCTCACCGTTCCCCCCTCTTTGCTCCCGCTTGAAATCGTGTTGTAGCGCCGGAAATGGGCAATGAACTCACTGTTCCAGCTGGCCCTGCCCTCCCTTGCACCGTCGCTGTCGGCGCCCGCGTTCGGCGCAGCGGCCACGCGCGCGGGGCGGCTAGGCGGCGCCGCGACCGGCTTGGGCGCCGCTGGCTTTCTCTCGGCCGCCTTGGTGTCCTTCCTCTCCAGCGGCTTGCGCTCGACGTGCTCCGGCGCGGGAGCGGGCTTCGGCTCCGGGCTCGCTTCGATCGGTTTGGGCGGCGGTGGCGGCGGCAGCACGACGTCGTCGGCGCGCGGCGGCTCGGGAGCGAGCGCAACCTGCGGCGTCGGGTCGGGCTGCGCCATCACCTGCGGCTCGGGATCAGGCTGGGCCTGCGGCACCGGCTCTGCGACGGCCTCGCGCGCGACCGGCTCTTCCTTGGCGAGCTCCTCCTTCGGCTGTGGCGGGGCCGGCTCGGCCTGCGGTGCCTCCTGGACCGTCGGCGCGGGCTCGCTCACGACAGCCGGCGTGAACACGACATCAAAGGCGTCGGCCTGCGCGCGTCCGTCTGGCACCGGCCGCAGCAGCAGATAGCCCGCGACGAGCCCGACATGCAGCACTGCCACCGAGATCGCGGCCGTGGTCCACAGCGTCCGCTCGCGGCGTTCCTCATGGTCGAAAGGATCGAGCGTCAGGACGCTCACGGCGCGCTCCGGTCTTCCAGCGCGACCAGCGCCACCTTGGTGTAGCCGGCACGGCGCAAGGTGTTCATCAGCGCCATCACCTCGCCATAGGGCAGCGTCTGGTCGGCGCGCAGCAGCACGCGCTGACCGTGATCGGACTTGGTGGCGGCATCCAGCGAGGCGGCGATGTCGGCCTGGGCGACGCTCTGGTCGCCGACGGCGAGCGAGCGGTCCGCCTTGAAGGTCACGAAGACAGGCGTTTCCGCGCGCGGCTGCGGCTCGGCGGAAATCGCCGGCAGATTGACCGGGATGTCGACGGTGGCGAGCGGCGCGGCGACCATGAAGATGATCAGCAGCACCAGCATGACGTCGATGAACGGCGTCACGTTGATGTCGTGCGTCTCCTCGAACTCATCGGGACGCCGGGCGAGCTTGACGGCCATGGCTCACTCCGCCGGATTGGCGATCGACAGCAGCGGTGCATCGACCGCGCGGATCGCGCTGCGCCGCGCTTCCGCAGGACCCGCGTGTTGACGGTCGAGATCGCGGCTGAGCAGGCGCATCACGGCAACCGATGCATCGGCGATGACGGCGCGATAACCGCCTGTGGCGCGCGCGAACAGGTTGTAGATGACGACCGCCGGAATCGCCGCCGCGAGGCCGAAGGCCGTGGCGAGCAGCGCCTCGGCGATGCCCGGCGCGACCACCGCGAGATTCGTGGTGTGGGCATGCGAGATGCCGATGAAGCTGTTCATGATGCCCCAGACCGTGCCGAACAGGCCGACGAACGGACCAACCGCGCCGACGGTGGCGAGAATGCCGATGCCGCGGCCGATGCGCGCCACCGCCGCCGCCTCGATCCGCTCGAACTGCCAGGAGACCCGCTCCTTGATGCCATCCGCCGGCAGACCGCGCGACTTGTCGATCTCGTCCTCGGCCACGGCCAGCAGCCGGCCCACGACGCCGCCGTCGGCGGACACCCGCCCGGCGGCCTCCGGCAACGCGCGCGCCGCCATTGCAATCCCGAGCGCGCCGCGCGCCGTGCGCAACGCCGAGCGAAGCTGGATCGTCTTGACCACCAGAACGGTCCAGGTCGCCACCGAGGCGAGCGCCAGCCCGATCATGACCGCCTTCACGACGATGTCGGCCTGCATGAACATGGTCCAGGGCGACAATGCTTCGGGAAGCGTGCTCGCGAGACTGGCGATGTGCGCCTGATCCATGGCCGTACTCCCTCGATGGCCCCGTGCTTGGTGATCGCGATGCCGGCGCGGATCGCATCGCGCGGCGCCGGATCGGAGTGAGGCCTTGTTGTTTCGCGCCGTTGAGGCGAAGTCGCGGCGAAGAGCGCGACAATCCCGACGCCAAAGAGTGCCGCCTGTCCTGCTCGGCTTCAAGGCGCTTGCGGCGTGGAAGTTGTCCCATGCGGCCCGGGAAAAATTCCCGAATGGAACGGGGGCAAGCGCGTGCCGCGTGACGCTCGCGCATCTTCGACTTCGCTCCCGCTCAATCCCGTCCGGTCGGCGCTCGCAGCAGGAGGATGGGCCGGCAGCCGAGCTCAGTTGCGCGGCTCACCATGTGTGATTCGATGTATGATCGCGGACATGAGCGAAACCACCGAAGACATCGCGCGCCGGGCGGCGGCCGCTTTCAACGCAGGACGCGCCGCAGAGGCGCGACGGCTGTGCGAAACGGGCTTGAGACAAAGCCCGGACGACGCGATCTTGAGCCATCTGCTTGCAGCAGTGCTGTTCGCGGTCGAGGACACCGCCGCCGCACGGTTGCACATCGAGACCAGCGTGTCCCGCCGGCCGGACCATGCCGCAGCCCGGCTGCTTGCCGCGCGCATCGCGCGGGTGGCGAAGGATTTCGAACCCGCGCTCGCCCATGTCGATCGCGCCATCGCGCTGTCGCCGCACCGCGAGGCCTTCATCGAAAAGGCACGCATCCTCGATCAGGCGGGCATGGCGCCCCAGGCGCTGGCCGCGTGGCAGGCGATCCTCAAGGTCATGCCGGCGCACGAGGAGGCGCTCGCGCGGCTCGGACGCCTGTCCTGGGAGACCGGCGATCTCGATGCGGCGCGGGACGTCCTCGAGCGCGCCGCCGGCCCGGCCGCGCCCGCCTCGGTCTGGTTCGATCTCGGGCTGGTACGGCAGGACGCTTCGGATCTCGCTGGAGCTGCCGCAGCCTATCGCCGCGCATTGGCGGTCAAGCCGGATCACGCCGAAGCGGCGCTCAATCTCGGGACCGTGCTGCAGGAGAGCGGCGAGCCCGACGCGGCCATGCAGGCCTACGCCAATGCCTACCGGCTTCGCCCCCAGATGTTCGGGGCGATCGCCATGGCGCTCACCTCTGCGCCGCATGGCAGACTTTGGATCGACCCTGCCGCATTGAAGCGCGCCCTCGGCTCAGCCTTGTAGGCGGCCGCGGCGCGCGCGAAATCTCTTGCGGTACACGTTGGGTGTGGCGAGCACCTCGGCCACCGTCGCGGCGTAGGTCTCGCGCTGCGCATCGTCGAGCGTCTCGAACACCAGCTGTGGCGGCTCGCGCAAGACGGCGAAGCACTGCGCAACCGGCGTTCCCTTGGGCAGGACGCCGGTGAAATCCGGATCCAGCCAGAGCGCTGGAAAATTGATGCCGCCGTCGTGGAAGCGATCGGCATCGACGAGGCCCGACAGGGTCCGGAATGGCAAGTCCTCGCGATTGACCGGATGCGTCGCGAACAGCGACCAGCCGGCGTCGCACTCGATCGTCCAGAAGGAATTGAACTTGATGGCCGCCTGCTGATCCGACGCGAACGGCGCGCCGGCCAATTGCGCCGCGACATGAAAGCTCAGGGGCGCACGAGGATGTCCCTTGGTCACGGGCGCCGGAATGTCCCATTCCCAGGCGAATGCGCCGTGCTCGACGCTGATGTCGCAGGGCAGCAGAATCATGACGCCGTAGGCCATCGCATCGACGAAGGGCGGACACTGCTTGACGGTTCGGATGTCGCGTCCGTGAATCTCCGAATGCGCCGAAGCAGGCATCTGCCGCAACCAATCGGGCAGCACGGTTCTGGCCCGCACCGGCCGCGGCAGGTGATCCACAAGGGCGGGATCACAGCGAAAGGTCATGCGCATCGCTATTTCCAGTGGCTCGAACCAAGTCTCATCGGGGTGACGAGCAGCGCGATCCGAACGCGCATGATCAGACAAGTCAACGAAAAAGAAGAAGGCCGGGATTGCTCCCGGCCTTCCAAGCTTCCGACGGACGAACCGACCTGTCGCCGGTCCGCCGCAGGAGCGGCTGTTACTTCGCCTCGGCGCGCTTCGGGGGCGACGCCGGCCACGACTTGATCAGCGTGTCGTAGTCGACCGTCTCACCCTTCGGCTTCTCGTTCGCAAGCTTGCGCTGCGGAGCGATGTTGCCGTCCTTGGCCGACTTGTTGAACCAGTACTCGGCCGATTCCTTCTTGTTCAGCTTCGGACCGCAGTCGCCCTGCACCTTGGACTTCTCGAGACGCTCGAGGACGGAGTCCTGAGCGGCGGCGAGCGCATCCATCGCGGCCTGCGGCGTCTTCGCACCCGACGACGCATCGCCGATGTTCTGCCACCACAGCTGAGCGAGCTTCGGATAGTCGGGCACGTTGTTGCCGGTCGGGGTCCACTGCACGCGGGCGGGCGAGCGGTAGAACTCGATCAGACCGCCGAGCTTCGGAGCACGCTCGGTGAACGACTTGTCCCAGATGTCCGATTCACGGATGAAGGTCAGACCGACATGGCTCTTCTTCAGGCTGACCGTCTTGGAGACGATGAACTGCAGATAGAGCCAGGCGGCCTTGCGGCGATCGACCGGCGTGGACTTCAGCAGCGTCGCCGATCCCACGTCCTGATAGCCGAGCTTCATGCCTTCCTTCCAGTAGGAGCCGTGCGGCGACGGAGCCATGCGCCACTTCGGCGTACCGTCGGCGTTCATCACCGGCAGGCCGGGCTTGACCATGTCGGCGGTGAAGGCGGTGTACCAGAAGATCTGCTGGGCGATGTTGCCCTGCGACGGCACCGGACCGGATTCGGAGAAGGTCATGCCCTGGGCCTGCGGCGGAGCATACTTCTTCATCCAGTCGAGATATTTGACGATCGAATAGACCGCCGCCGGGCCGTTGGTGTCGCCACCGCGCTCGACCGACGAGCCGACCGGACGGCAGCCTTCCATGCGGATGCCCCATTCGTCGACCGGCAGGCCGTTCGGAATGCCCTTGTCGCCGTTGCCGGCCATCGACAGCCAGGCGTCGGTGAAGCGCCAGCCGAGCGAGGGATCCTTCTTGCCGTAGTCCATGTGGCCATAGACGCGGACGCCGTTGATCTCCTTCACGTCGTTGGTGAAGAAGTCGGCGATGTCCTCGTAGGCCGACCAGTTCACCGGCACGCCCAGATCATAGCCGTACTTGGCCTTGAACTTGGCCTTGTATTCCGGGTTGGTGAACCAGTCGTAGCGGAACCAATAGAGGTTGGCGAACTGCTGGTCGGGCAGCTGATACAAATGACCGTTGGGCGCGGTGGTGAAGGACTTGCCGATGAAGTCGTTGATGTCCAGATACGGATCGGTGACGTCCTTGGCGTCCTTCGCCATCCAGTCCGTCAGGTCGACGGCCTGGCCGTAGCGGAAATGGGTGCCGATGAAGTCGGAGTCGTTGATCCAGCCGTCGTAGACGTTCTTGCCCGACTGCATCTGGGTCTGGATCTTTTCGACGACGTCACCTTCCTGGATGATGTCGTGCTTGATCTTGATGCCGGTGATCTCCTCGAACGCCTTCGCCAGCGTCTTCGACTCGTATTCGTGAGTCGTCAGCGTCTCGGAGACGACGTTGATCTCCATGCCCTTGAAGGGTTCAGCGGCCTTGATGAACCACTGCATCTCCTTCAACTGGTCGTCCTTTGACAAGGTCGACGGCTGGAATTCGCTGTCGATCCACTTCTTCGCGGCGGCCTCGTCGGCCTTCGCAACGGACATGGTCATGCTCGCGGCGAGCAGCGCCGCGGCGCTGGTCATCGCGAGATAGCTGGCCTTGGTCAGGTGATGCTTCCTACGCTTTAAGTGTCGCATGCTTTCCTCCTTGAGCGACAGACGTATTCCAGGTCCGGGTTGCCCCCGGATCTGCCCCTTTTCCCCTGCGTCAGACGGTGCGGAAGATCGCAACGGCGGACGCAAGCGAAATTGCGGTCGCGAGCCACAGGCTCGAGACCTCGAATCCATCCTCGCCGACCGGCAAGGACGTGATCGTATCGGTGCCGATCAGGCCGATCCAGGCGAGATGGATCACAGCAGCCAGAATCAGCGAGATGAACAGCCGGTCGCCGCGCGTGGTCGGAATGCGCAGCACGCCGACCCGCTCGGCCTCCGGATAGCGCGCGGCGAGCCAAGTCATGACCGCCAGCGTACAGGCCAGCGCGGCGAAGAAGATCGCCGTCGGCAAGGTCCAGGCCATCCATGCGATATTGTCCATGGCTAGTAGCTCCAGGCTTCGGCTGACGCAGAGAAGAAACATGCTCTCGCGTCGATGGCGGTGCGCTCCCCTCCCCCCGTGCGAAGCGGAGCTTCGCTAGGCGGCGACGAGTTGTGGGTGGGGGTCCCCACAAAGACTGCCCGTGGGATACCCCGCTCCCCAGCCCTGCCCCACAAGGGGGAAGCGAGCACACTGAGCTTCTGGTGGACAGCGGGCGCCCGCATCATCACACCCGTCCCAGCGCGAAGCCGCGCGCGATGTAGTTGCGGACGAACCAGATGACGAGCGCGCCGGGGATGATCGTCAGCACGCCGGCGGCCGCGAGCAGGCCCCAGTCCATGCCGGCAGCCGACACCGTGCGGGTCATGACCGCCGAAATCGGCTTGGCGTCGACCGAGGTCAGCGTACGCGCGAGCAAGAGCTCGACCCAGGAGAACATGAAGCAGAAGAAGGCGGCGACACCGATGCCGCTCGCGATCAGCGGCACCAGGATCTTCACGAAGAAGCGCGGGAACGAGTAGCCGTCCAGGAACGCGGTCTCGTCGATCTCGCGCGGCACCGACGACACGAAGCCCTCCAGGATCCACACCGCTAGCGGGATGTTGAAGATGCAGTGCGCCAGCGCAACCGCCCAGGGCGTGTCGAACAGGCCGATCGCCGAGTACAAATTGAAGAACGGCAGCGCATAGACCGCCGCCGGCGCCATGCGGTTCGACAATAGCCAGAAGAACAGGTGCTTGTCGCCGAGGAAGCGGTAGCGCGAGAACGCGTACGCCGCCGGCAGCGCCACCAGGATCGAGATCACCGTGTTGATGATCACGTATTTCAGCGAGTTGATGTAGCCGGAATACCAGCTCTCATCGGTGAAGATGCGCATGTAATTGGCCAGCGTCGGCTGATGCGGCCAGAGCGTCATCGTGCTGACGATCTCGTTGTTGGTCTTGAAGCTCATGTTGACGAGCCAGTAGATCGGCAACAGCAGGAAGACCAGGAACAGCGAGATGATGATGCGGCGGCCCGGAATGGTGTTCATTGCGCGCCCCCTTCCACCGGCCGGCGCTCGGCGCCGGCATTGGTCATGATGGTATAGAACACCCAGCAGACGATCAGGATGATCAGGTTGTAGACCAGCGACAGCGCCGCCGCCTTGCCGAGGTCGAACTGGCCGAGCGCGATCTTGACCAGCTCGATCGAGATGAAGGTCGTCGAATTGCCAGGGCCGCCGCCGGTCACCACGAACGGCTCGGTGTAGATCATGAAGCTGTCCATGAAGCGCAGCAGCACGGCGATCAGCAGCACGCGGTGCATCTTCGGCAGCTGGATCGCCGTGAATACCGCCCAGCGCGAGGCGCCGTCGATCTGCGCCGCCTGGTAGTACGCGTCGGGAATGGACTTCAAGCCGGCATAGCAGAGCAGCGCCACCAGGCTGGTCCAGTGCCAGACGTCCATCAGGATGACGGTGAACCAGGCATCCAGGTTGTTCGAAACGTAATTGTAGCTGATCCCTGCACGATTCAGCGCGTAGCCGAGCAGCCCGATGTCCTCGCGGCCGAAGATCTGCCAGATGGTGCCGACGACGTTCCATGGGATCAGCAGCGGCAGAGCGAGCACGACGAGACACAGGGCCACCGTCCAGCCGCCGCGCGGCATGGACAGCGCGACCAGGATGCCAAGCGGCACTTCGAGCGAGAGGATGACGCCCGAGAAGATCAGATTGCGCCACAGCGACGCGAGGAAGCGGCCGCCGAGATCGGTCGAGGGGTCGAGCAGCTCCTTGAACCAGCCGACGCCGTTCCAGAAGAACTGGTTGTTGCCGAAGGTGTCCTGCATCGAATAGTTCACCACCGTCATCAGCGGCAGGATCGCGGAGAACGCGACCAGCAGGAACACCGGCAGCACCAGGAACCAGGCCTTGTTGTTGATGGTCTTGTCCATCACTCAGGCTCCCTCGACCAGACGGCTGTCGGCATAGACGTGGACATTGGCCGGATTGAACTTCAGCCCGATCGCCGAGCCCGATGGCGAGAAGCCGGCCGGCAGGCGCGCGGCGAACTTGGCGTCGCCGACGCGGACACGGGCGAAGCGGATGCGGCCGAGATCGTCGACCCGCTCGATATTGGCGTCGAGCAGGCCCGGTCCCGGCTGCGCGACATCGACGAATTCGGGGCGCACGCCGATCTCGATCTTGGCGCCGGCAGGCAGGGTGTCGTAGCTGCGCGAAAGCTGCAGCGTGTGGCCGGCAATGCGGGCCTCGCGGCCTTTGACCTCGGCGGACAGGATGTTCATGCCGGGCGAGCCGATGAAATAGCCGACGAAAGTGTGCGCCGGCTTGTCGAACAACTCCGCCGGCGTGCCGCTCTGCACGACACGGCCGTCATGCATGACGACGACGGTGTCGGCGAAGGTCAGCGCCTCGGTCTGGTCGTGGGTGACGTAGATCATCGTGAGGTCGAGCTCGCGATGCAGCGCCTTCAGCTTCGAGCGCAGCTGCCATTTCAGCTCGGGATCGATCACCGTCAGCGGCTCGTCGAACAGCACGGCGGCGACGTCCGAGCGCACCAGGCCGCGGCCGAGCGAGATCTTCTGCTTGGCGTCCGCCGTGAGCCCCGTCGCCTTGCGGTTCAGATCCGGCGTGAGATCGAGCAGACGCGCGATCTCGGCGACGCGCTTGTCGATCTCGGCCCTGGGCACGCCGCGGTTCTTCAGCGGGAAGGCGAGATTTTCGCCGACCGTCATGGTGTCGTAGATGACCGGGAACTGGAACACCTGCGCGATGTTGCGCTGCCGGGTCGACGCTTTCGTGATGTCGGCGCCGTCGAACAGGATCTTGCCGCGCGAGGGCGTCAGGATGCCTGAGATCAGATTGAGCAGCGTGGTCTTGCCGCAGCCGGAAGGACCGAGCAGCGCGTAGGCGCCGCCCTGCCGCCAAGTCATCGTCACCGGCTTCAGCGCGAAGCTTTCGATGTCGGCGTCGTTGCCGTGGTAGGACTGGGCGAGATCGACGAGGTCAATGCGGGCCATGCGGCATCTCCCTCTAAAGGCTCGTGGGTGCCGCGACCAGGCGGTCGCCGGCATCGAAGACGAAGACGTTGGACGGATCGAGCACGGCATCGAGGATGTCGCCCGGCTCGTACTCATGGACGCCGTGCAGCACGGCCACCCAGTTCATGCCGTCGCGCGTCAGATGCACGAAGCTCTCCGACCCCGTGATCTCGGTGACCGACACCGTTGCCGGGAAGGCATGGCCGCCATGGTTGCCGTCGGCCTTGCTGCCGTCAGCTTTGGCGAGCCCGAGCTGGTGCGGGCGGAAGCCGACGCGATAGCTGCCATCGGACAGAGTGGCATAAAGCCCGACGGCCGGCGCCTCGACGCCGCCGGCATAATGCACGCTGTCGCCCTGCTTCTGAATCCCGACCGTGTTCATCGGCGGATCCGAGAACACCTGGCCGACGCGCAAGGTGTCGGGACGGCGATACACCGCCGTGGTGTCGCCGACCTGCAGGGCCTGCCCTTCCCACATGCACACGGTGCGGCCGCCGAGCAGCAGCGCTTCCGACGGCTCGGTCGTGGCGTAGACGAAGATCGCGCCGGACGCCTCGAAGATGCGCGGCAGCTCGGCGCGCAGCTCCTCGCGCAGCTTGTAGTCGAGATTGGCCAGGGGCTCGTCGAGCAGCACGAGATCGGCGCCCTTCACCAGCGCCCGCGCGATCGCGGTGCGCTGCTGCTGGCCGCCGGAGAGCTGCAGCGGCGTGCGCTTCAGATAAGGCTCGAGCCGGAGCAGCTTGGCGGCCTCCGCGACGCGCTTCTCGATCTCCTCGCGCGGCTTGCCCTGCACGCGCAGCGGCGAGGCGATGTTTTCGTACACGCTGAGCGAGGGGTAATTGATGAACTGCTGATACACCATCGCGACCGAGCGTTGCCGCACGTCGGCGCCGGTGACGTCCTTGCCGTCGACCAGCACCCGGCCCGTGGTCGGCCTGTCCAGGCCCGCGAGCAGCCGCATGATCGAGGTCTTGCCGGACAAGGTCGGTCCGAGCAGCACGCTCAGCGTGCCGCGCTGCAAGGTCAGCGAGACGTCGCGAATGGTGGTGACCCCGTCGACGACGCGAGACACGTGATCGAGCGTGACGCTCATGCGCGCCCCCCCGCTTCGCGCGCCGTCACGATGGAGCGATCACGCTGGGCCGTGATCCACGCATCGAGCGCGGCAATCTCAGCCGCCGACATCCGCAACCCCAGCTTCGATCGCCGCCACACAATGTCCTCGGCCGTCAACGCCCACTCGTTCGTCATCAGGTACCTGACTTCGCGCTCCGTCAAGGTGCCACCGAAATCCTGGCCGAGATCGGCCAAAGATGTCGCACCTGCGAGCATGGTTTGAGCCCGCGTGCCATAGGCATGAGCGATGCGCTTCGCATGTGCATCTGACAGGAAGGGATAGGACTTGCGCAGGTCGCTGACCAGCGGGGCAACGGCGTCGACCTTCATGTCGCCACCGGGCAGCGCCGCGCGGCCGGTCCAGCCCTCCTCGGCCTTGTCGCCCTTGAGATACGGGCCGAGGCGCTCGAGCGCCTCCTCCGACAGCCGCCGGTAGGTGGTGATCTTGCCGCCATAGATCGACAGCAGCGGCAGCCCGCCCGGCGTATCGAGCTCGAACACGTAGTCTCGCGTCGCCGCCTTGGCCTCGCTGGCGCCGTCGTCATAGAGCGGGCGCACGCCGGAATAGCTCCACACCACGTCGGCCGGCGTCACCGGCTTGGCGATGTATTCGCCGAGCGCGGCGCAGAGATAGGCGATCTCCTCGTCGGTCGCCTTCACCTTGGCCGGGTCGCCCTGGTAGTCGCGATCGGTGGTGCCGATCAGCGTGAAATCCTGCTGATACGGAATCGCAAAGATGATGCGGCCATCGGCGTTCTGGAAGATGTAGGCGCGGTCGTGGTCGTAGAGCTTGCGCACCACGATGTGCGAGCCCTGCACCAGGCGTACCTTGGCCTTGGCATTGACGCCGGCGCCAGTCGACAGCACCTGCTCGACCCAGGGGCCGGCCGCATTGACCAGCGCGCGCGCCTTGATGGTCTCGCGCTCGCCGGTCTGGGTGTTCTCGGTGGTGACCAGCCAGTGGCTGCCATCCTGCCGGATTTCCGTCGCGCGGGTGCGCGTGCGGATCACTGCGCCACGATCAGCGGCATCGCGTGCGGTCAGTACCACGAGGCGGGCGTCGTCGACGAAGCAGTCGGAATATTCGAAGCCGCTGGCGTAGCGGCCGGAGATCAGCGGACGGCCGACCTCGTCGCTGCGCAGGTTCACCGAGCGCGTCGGCGGCAGCAGCTTGCGGCCGCCGAGATGGTCATAGAGGAACAGGCCGAGCCGCAGCAGCCACGCCGGACGCAGGCCGGAATGATGCGGCAGAACGAAGCGCAGCGGGCGGATGATGTGGGGCGCGATCTGCCACAGGATCTCGCGCTCGATCAGCGCCTCGCGGACCAGGCGAAACTCGTAATATTCGAGATAGCGCAGGCCGCCATGGACGAGCTTGGTCGACCAGGACGAGGTTCCGCTGGCCAGGTCGTTCATTTCGCAGAGAAAAACGGAATTTCCGCGTCCGGCCGCATCGCGCGCGATGCCGCAGCCATTCACGCCGCCTCCGACAATGGCGAGGTCGTAGATCCGCTCCACCCGACGCTTCCCCCAGCAATCGCCTTCAGGCCGGCGATTTCACTTTCGGTTTCGAGTTAATCACAAACGAAAGTGAAAGCAAATCGAATTTCGCATGTTGGGCCATGATTGGGCAAAACCTGCCCAAACCAGAAACAAACGGCCTCGGAGAGCGGCGGGAGGTCAGGCGCGGCGGAGCGCGGTCGCGGGTGCGGTTTCGGTTGCCTCTGCGGCCTCATCCGCCTCGTCGGCGGGCATTGCCGACACCACCTCGATGCCGCGGCTGTCGCACAGGCTGGCGAGCCCGTCGGGCAACGGGCGGTCGGTGACGAAGGTCTGGATCTGGCTGAGATGGGCGATGCGCACCGGCGCGCTGCGATGAAGCTTGGTGGAATCCGCCACCAGCATCACGCTGCGGGCATTGGCGATGATCGCCTGCGCCACCTGCACCTCGCGATAGTCGAAGTCGAGCAGCGCGCCCTCCTCGTCGATCGCGGACGCCCCGATGATCGCGTAGTCGACCTTGAACTGGCCGATCAGCTGCGTCGCCGTCGAGCCGACCACGCCGCCATCCGAGCGCCGCACCGTGCCGCCGGCCACGATCACCTCGATGCGCGGATGCGGATAGAGCAGCATCGCGACGTTGAGATTGTTGGTGATGACGAGCAGATCCTGGTGCGAGGTCAGCGCGCTCGCCACCTCCTCGGTCGTCGTGCCGATGTTGATGAAGAGCGAGGAGCCGTTGGGGATCCGCGCCGCCGCGATCGCCCCGATCGCCTTCTTCTCGTCGGCGGCGACGAACCGCCGCGCCTCGTAGGCGAGGTTCTCGACCCCCGAGGCGATGATGGCGCCGCCATGGATGCGCGTCAGCGCGCGCTGCTCGCAGAGGTCGTTGAGATCCTTGCGGATGGTCTGCGCCGAGACTTCGAACCGGCGCGCGAGATCCTCCACCATGACGCGGCCGGAGGCGCGGGCGATGTTGAGGATGTCGGTCTGACGTTGGGAGAGCACGGCCATGGCAAGCTTTCGGGAAACGAGCTGCACCATGGTGATGCTGATCGAGTCAAGGGTCAATCAGCGAACGCTTCGAACGCACCGCAACAATCACCGGCATCGCGCGCGCAGGACGGCTGTGTCCGGGCTCCGATCCGGACGCGGCCGGCACCTTCGGAAGCGATGGCTCAGGCCGCCGCGCTGAGCTCCCCCGTGACGATTCGCAGCGCCGCGCGCTCGGCCTCGCGGGCATTGCGAAACACCTGGCCTTCGAGCGCATTGAAGCGATGCGACGCCGCGAAGAAGCGGAAGCCGCCGCGATCCCGCACGACGATCCCCGCCGCCTGGGAGCTGACCTCGATGATGTAGGTGTCGGACATTGCGAAATCCCGTCATTCATTCCGGGGCATATAACGGAACGCGGAGGGGAATGTTCCCTGCGGCGCCCGCAGCGTCGGTCCACGTCGGGAGGTCAGCAGGCGATTCTGTCGGCGATATGTTTGATCGATGCTCGCTTGATGATGAGATGTTGCGCCGGGCGAGGTGCCGCAGCGCAACCAAACATGCGGGTCGGACGGGACGACGACGCGCTCCACATCAATGCGGGTCGTTCGGGACCAGGGTGGCCTTGCGGTGCGCATCGTCGGCCGCGCCGAGACGGTCCTGATGGTGGCCGAGCAGCTGATAGATCGTGCGGAGATCGCGCAGCACCTCGACGTGGTGCTGGCGAAATGCACTCAGCTGAATCTCGTAGACTCCGATCCGCCGTTCTGCATGCAGCAGCCGCTGCTGCAGCTTCTTGAGGACCTCC
>NZ_CAFJ01000480.1 GCF_000239795.1 Bradyrhizobium sp. STM 3809
AAACAGAGTGGACAGGAGCCACTCAGTGTCCAAACGAGGACGGTTCCGGTTGTAAACGCGAAAGCTTAATCAACCGTAAATGGCACAAATTTTTCAAACTTCATTAGCCATGTCGGCCACTGGCCGACCGTATTTCTACGTGACGGAACGACGCTCAGGATTTGAAGATGCTGGCTGCGGCATCGCGGGAGGCGCGCTTCTTCGCCACCATTTGCTCGATCCGCTCGATCTCGCCGCGCAGCAGCGCGATCCGGCCGGTCAGCTCCTCGATCGAGAGCATCGACAGGTCCTGGCCGATGTCGTGCGAAGCGGCCTTGCGCGGCCGGTCGTCGTCCTCATTTGCCATGTTGACCCTCTCCCGGTTGCCAGCGGGGGCCGCGCTGGCTTAATCACGCCGCCACACCCGCTTGTTCACGCCTGAAGGATTTCTCATGGAACAGCTGCCCGCGCAAATGACCGTGGTCGCCATCAGCCAGCCGGGCGGTCCCGAGGTGCTGAAGCCCGAGACCCGGCCCGTTCCGAAGCCCGGCCCCGGCGAGATCCTGATCAAGGTGAAGGCGGCCGGCGTGAACCGTCCGGACGTCGCCCAGCGTTCCGGCAGCTATCCGCCGCCGCCCGGCGCCAGCGACCTGCCGGGCCTGGAGGTCGCAGGCGAGGTCGTGGCGCTCGGCGACGGCGCCGTCCGGCACAAGCTCGGCGACAGCGTGATGTCGCTGGTCGCCGGCGGCGGCTATGCCGAATATTGCATTGCACAGGATGCTCAGGCGATGACGGTGCCGGCGGCGCTGTCGATCAAAGAGGCCGGCGCCCTGCCCGAAACGCTGATGACGGTCTGGCACAACGTGTTCGAGCGCGGCGGCCTCAAGGATGGCGAGACGCTGCTGGTGCATGGCGGCTCCTCGGGGATCGGCACCATGGCGATCCAGCTCGCCAAGGCGTTCGGCGCCAGGGTGCTGGTCACCGTCGGCTCGCAGGACAAGGCGGACGCCTGCGTCAAGCTCGGCGCCGATCGCGCCATCAACTA
The DNA here is from genome assembly GCF_000239795.1 of Bradyrhizobium sp. STM 3809. Lineage (GTDB taxonomy): Bacteria > Pseudomonadota > Alphaproteobacteria > Rhizobiales > Xanthobacteraceae > Bradyrhizobium. Next base: position 1,025 of record NZ_CAFJ01000480.1, read on the forward strand.
CAAGACGGAGGACTTCGTCGCCGTCGTGAAGGAAGCGACCGGCGGCAAGGGCGCCAACGTCATCCTCGACATGGTCGGCGGCGACTACATCGAGCGCAATTACGACGCGGCGGCAACCGATGGTCGCATCGTCCAGATTGCCTTCCTCGGCAGCCCCAAGGCGACCGTCAATTTCGTCAAGCTGATGGTGAAGCGCCTCACCCACACCGGATCAACCCTGCGTCCCCGTAGCAATGCGGACAAGGCGGCGATGGTGGCGGCGATCGAGGCCAAAGTGATGCCGTTGCTGCGCGAGGGTCGCATCAAGCCGTTGATGGATTCGACGTTTCCACTGGTGGATGCAGCGAAGGCGCATGCGCGCATGGAGACCAGCCAGCATATTGGCAAAATTGTGTTGGAAATCTAGGCGCCCTCTAAACAGAGTGTGTTTGGAATCTCTTTGATTTTCCTCGCTTTCGTGCCAATGATCGCGCACATCTGAACCGTGCCTGGAACGGCTCCAAATCCTTTGCGAACGCGCCTTTAAGTTTGAGCTGTTTTCGCTGTGGTTGGGTGTCGAACGCGGAGATTTGACATTGCGTCTGGTCAGGTGCCTGGCGTCCTTGGTGGCGCTGGGCCTCGTGATGTGTGGTGCCGCTGCCCCCGCTCAGGCCGTTGACGCCGTCAGCGTGCGCGGCGACGCGCCTGCCATCGACCTGACCGGCATCCTCGATCACCAGCGCAGCGAAAACGACCGTATCCAGGTCTCCACCGCGCCCGGCACTGACGGCATCGTTCGCCGCATCGAGGTGCGGGCCCGCGAAGGCGGCCAGAACTGGATCGTATTCGCGCTGGCCAACAACACCGACGATCAGCTCGACCGCCTGATCGTGGCGCCGCACTACCGCGTCGTCGGCTCCGGCGTGCTGTGGCCCGACCTCGGCCTGTCGCGCATCGCCACCATCACGCCGTCGATCGGCGATCTGCCCGAGCGGCAGGAGAGCCCGACCGCCGACGTCTTCCGCGTCACGCTCGATCCCGGCTCGGTCGTGACCTTCGTCGCCGAGCTGCGCACCGACAAGCTGCCGCAGCTCTATCTGTGGGAGCCCGAGGCCTACAAGGACAAGGTAAACTCGTTCACCTTGTACCAGGGCATCGTGATCGGCATCTCCGGACTGCTGGCCCTCGTCCTGACGATCCTGTTCGTCGTCAAGGGCAGCATCATGTTTCCGGCCGCCGCGGCGCTGGCCTGGGCGGTGCTGGTCTATATCGGCGTCGACTTCGGCTTCTGGGGCAAGGTCCTGGACATGTCGAACAATGCCGAGCGCGTCTGGCGCGCCTCCGGCGAGGCGATCCTGGCGGCGACGCTGTTGGTGTTCCTGTTCGCCTATCTCAACCTGTCGCGCTGGCACGTCCGCTATTCGCATATCACGCTGGGCTGGCTGTTCTTCCTGGGCTCGCTGGTCGCGGTCGCCCTGTTCGATCCCGCAGTGGCCTCGGGCATCGCACGCATCTCGCTGCTCCTGATCGCGGTGCTCGGCTTCGCGCTGATCGTCTACCTCTCCAGCCACGGCTTCGACCGCGCGGTGCTGCTGATCCCGACCTGGTTCCTGCTGACCGTCTGGGTCGGCGCCGCCAGCATGACGGTGGCCGGCCAGGTCACCAACGACATCGTCGGCCCGGCGCTGCTCGGCGGCCTCGTGCTGATCGTGATGCTGATCGGCTTCACGGTGATGCAGCACGCCTTCGCCGGCGGCGGCGCCACCACCGGCATCGTCTCCGACGTCGAGCGCCGCGCGCTGGCGCTGGCCGGCTCCGGCGATCTGATCTGGGACTGGGACGTCTCGGCCGACAAGGTGTTCACCAGCCCGGAGACCGAAAGCCTGCTCGGCCTCAAGCGCGGCACGCTCGAGGGCCCGGCCGCGAAATGGCTCGAGGTGCTGCATCCGCTCGACCAGGACCGCTTCCGCGCCGCGCTCGACAGCGTGCTCGACCAGCGCCGCGGCCGCCTGGTGCAGGACTTCCGGCTGCGCACGCCCGACGGCCACTTCATGTGGTTCGCGCTGAAGGCGCGCCCGGTGGTCGGCTCCGACGGCGAGGTCTCGCGCGTCGTCGGCACGCTCACCGACGTGACCGAGTTCAAGAACGCCGAGGAGCGCCTGCTCCACGACAGCGTGCACGACAACCTGACCGGCCTGCCCAACCGCAAGCTGTTCATTGACCGTCTCGCCGCCGTCGCCAATTTCGCCAAGACCATGCCGGCGCTGCGGCCGACCCTGATGGTGATCGATCTCGACCGCTTCAAGCAGGTCAACGATTCCGTCGGCATCGCGGTGGGCGACTCCATCCTGCTCACGCTGGCGCGGCGGCTGTCGCGCATCCTGAAACCGCACGACACGCTGGCGCGTCTGGCCGGCGATCAGTTCGGCCTGATCCTCTTGTCCGAGCAGGACCCGGCCCGCATCACCGCCTTCGCCGAGACCATCCGCAAGACCATCCGCGCGCCGATCGCCTTCAACGAGCGCGAGATCTTCCTGACCGCCTCGATCGGGCTCGCTCTGTCCGACCCGCAGACGCAGCTGTCGGAGGACATCATCAAGGATGCCGAGCTCGCGATGTATCACTCCAAGCGCATCGGCGGCGACCGCATCGACGTCTACAAGCCGGCGATGCGCGCGCGCAAGAACGACCGCCTGACGCTCGAGAGCGAGCTGCGCCGCTCGATCGAGCGGCAGGAGATCACCATCC
>NZ_CAFJ01000479.1 GCF_000239795.1 Bradyrhizobium sp. STM 3809
ATCGCGTCGTGCTGGTAGCGCGTCGGCGCGGCCCAGTCCCACATCGTGTAGACGACGTTGCGCTCGATGCCCTTTGGACGGTCCGGCCTGTCGAACGGCAATTCGCCTGCGGCAATACGATCGGTCCATTTGGCGAAGAGCTCGTAGACCTTGTCGGGCCCCATGCTGGCGAGAACCGTCGCCATGTATTCCTGAGCCTGGCCGGCCTGTGTGCGCATCGCCCAGGCGGTCTGCGAGTCGTGCCCTTCCATGAACAATGTCGGGATCTCGCGGATGCCCCGCGAGCCGAGCGCGTGGCAGGACTGGCACATGTTCTTGACGGTATCGACCCATTGCGATTGCGACTTCATCGTCTCCGGCATCTTGTTGCCCTTGGCGCCCGTGCCGGGAAACTCCTCCGGCTTCGGGATATCGAGCATCGCATACCAGTACATGCCGGGGTAATTCTGCGCGTCCTGCTTCGGAGACGCTGCGGCGGTCTTGAAATCGAGCAGATGACCGGGACGGGCCTGCTGACGCGCGGTGTCCTGCACTCCATAACCTCGCACCCAGACCGTGTAGTTGGCTGCGGGAAGCTCGGGAATGACGAACCGGCCCTGCTCGTCGGTCACCACCACCTTGGCGTACTTGGTCGGCAGGTCCGAGGTCTCGGCAATCACCCAGACGCCAGCTTCCGGCCCGCCGGCGCCGACCACCTGTCCGCCGATGTCGTTGGCGGAAATCTCCACATTCGCCGCGATCGCCGTGCCTTCGTGCAGCAGCACCGCCGCGCAGACATAGCCGGCAAGCCTCCACTTCGACCTCATGTCACGTTCCTCCCGTCGATTCTGCTTTTCTTGTCGGTCTTCCAGCTTGCAATGCCGTGGCCATCCGCCGCAAGCGGCCTTGGAGCCTGGCCCGCGCAACGTCAGGCCGTGAACAAGGGGCGCAGGCGGCCGATGTCGTCGATCTCTTCGAGATGCTCGACCATGTCGATCAGCTTCTCCGTCTTCCCGCTTCCCAGAACCGGCATCAACAAATCCCTTGTCTTGGCGCTGACGGCCTCGGTGCTCAGCGGATTCTCCTTGGTACCCGGCGGATATCTGGTGAAATGGTCGATCGTCGTGCCGTCGACCCGCGTGACCTCGACGATCGCACCGCGCGGCGCGGCCGGATCCATCAGGTCCTTGTCGGCCGCGAGCGTCACCTTCGCACGCTGCTCCAGGATCGCCGGATCGCGCATCAGCGCGACATCATGACTGTCGGCGAACGAGACGGCCCCCCTGACCAGCGCGAGGGCGACGAGATGCTGACAGTTGACGTCGGGCATGGCGCTGTCGCCGACGATTCCCATCGCGTCGGTCGGAAGCTTGACCCGGATGCTGCGGACATTGTCGGGGGTCAGCGCGTGCTGCCGGCGCAGCATCAGCAGCGCATCCAGAGGCGACTGGATCGGATAGCCGACCGAGAAGGTCTTGATGGCGGTCTCCGTGACGTAGAACCGACTGCCGAGATCCTTGACCATCTCTTCCGGCTTCGGATCGCTCGACAGCGCGATGAACAGGTTGTGGGTGCCGTCGAGCACGTCATCGACGCCGGTGAGGCCTGCCATCACCATGTCGACCGCCATGACGCCATTGCGCGCGCCCATGCCGGCGAAATCGAAGGCCTTCTCGATGTGATCCTTGTCCTTCACCCAGCTCCACAGCCCGGAAACCTGCTGCGCCGAATAGGACATGGCGTGACGCATGCCCCGTTCGTCCAGCCGCGCCAGCGAGGCCGCAGCGCCGAGCGCGCCGAATGTCGACGACGTGCCCTCGGCGCTGCGATGCGAGGCGCGCACGAGGTCCGGCCCGAGTGCCATCAGCAGACGGCAGGTCAGGTCGTAGCCGAGCGCGACGGCGCGGATCACGTCGGGTCCGCTGCGATGCTCCCGTTCGGCCAATGCGAGCGCCGCAGGAACCACCGCGCATCCGGGATGGGCCTTGGTCACCGGCTCGAAATCGTCGGTCTCGTCGGCGTGCGCGCACATGGCGTTTGCCATCGCCGCATTGACGGCCGTGGTACGGAAGTCGGAGCCGACGACGGAGGCCTGCGGCTCGCCGCCGAGGCTGCGGACATATTTCAGCGCCATCTCGCCCGGATGCATGCGCGCGCCGGACAGCATGGCGCCGAGCGTGTCGAGAATGCGGTGCTTGCATGCGAGCACCACCTGCTCCGGCAGCTCGGTGTCGCGCGCAACGACCATGTAGCGCGCCAGGCGCTCGGTCACGCCCGGGCCGGCGGCCCTGACGTGAGGGATAGGCATCGCCGCGACGGCGGCGAGCGCGCCAGCCGATTGCAGCAGGCGACGACGCGACGGCATGGCCTCCCTCTCCATCTCAGGCCGTCGCCGACATCTTGGCGATATCGGCGGCATTTGACAGGCCCTCGACGTTCCAGCAGGCGTCCATGATCCGCCGGATTGATGCGGCCGGAACGATGCCGTCGGCGAGATCGGAGAACTTCGCCTCGAGCTGCTGGTCGGTCATCGGCACTTCGACGCTGCCGACGGCGTGCTCGATGCGGCGGCTGAGCTTACGCCCATCCTTCAGCACGATCGTCATCTCGACCTGCTCCGGCTTGATCTCGGGCGTGATGACCGGGACGACCTTGCCGCGCAGCGACAGCACCATCGGATCGGTCACCGCGCGGTCGCTGAACTGCTTCTCGCCGCCCGCGCCTTCCACGATCGCCACGGCCACCGCGTGATAGATGCTGAACTTGCCCTCGAGCCCCTGCTGCGGCGTTTTCTTGCCGGTCAGCTCGAGCACGAGCGGGTTGACCTTGAGATCGACATAGTCGATCTGGTCGGCCTTGAGCCTGTTCTCGTTGCGCAACTGGATCGCCGCATCGATCGCCGGGTGCAGAACGATGCCGCAGGCGAACGGCTTGTAGGTGTTGAGCGCGGCTTCGTAACGCTTGCCGAGCTCGCCGACGATCTCGCCATAGTCCTGCTTGGTGCTGATCGTATTGGCCCAGCCGCGCTTCGCCTCGATCATCCCGTCCGACGACGTGAAATTCTTCGATGCCAGGATGGCGGCGAACAAGCCGTTTGACGCCGCGCGGCCGGGGTTGAAGCTCTTGTTCATCGATCCGAACGATTCGCGCAGGCCGACCGGCTGAGACGCCGCAAGGCCAAGCGCCCAGGTCATCTGCTGCTCGTTCAGCTTCAGCAGCTTGCCCGCCGCGGCAGCGGAGCCGAACACCCCGGCGGTCCCGGTGATGTGCCAGCCGACATCGTAGTGGTTCGGATAGACGGCATTGCCGATCCTGCACTCGGTCTCGACGCCGAGGACGAGCGCGTTCAGGAACTCCTTGCCGGAGACCGGCTGCATCTCCGCGAGCGCGATGATCGCTGACACCACCGGGCCGGCCGGATGGATGATCGTCTTCAGGTGGGTGTCATCGAAATCGAAGATGTGGCTGGACACCCCGTTGATGAAGGCCGCATTCATGATGTCGAACCGCTCGCGCCGGCCGAACAGCGAGGCCTGCTGCGGACCCGAGAACGGACCCAGGGCGGCCACCGCGATGTCCACCGTCTCGTGCCGCGATCCGCCGATCGCGACCCCGACCCAGTTCAGCAGCGTACGGACGCCCTCCTTGCGCACATTGGCGGGAAGGGCGTCATAGGATGCGCCCACGAGATAGCGCGCCAGCGTCCGCGTCACATCCTTGGGAGGGGCAGCTTTCGCCGCGGCATCGGTGGCGTCGGCCGCCTGCGCCATTGCGATGTTGGCGGCAACGGAGGTCAACGGCAGCGCTGCGGCCGCCTGCAGCAAGGTCCTGCGATCAGTGACGCGCATAGGATGTCTCCCGGGTCTTCAGTTTGGCCAGCCGAGCCGCGAGCCGGACGGCGCTTTCGAGCGCGCCCGTCTTGGCAATGCCCTTGCCGACGATGTCGAACGCCGTTCCATGCGAGGGCGTCGTGAACACCGTCTCGAGGCCGGCCGTGATCGTCACGCCGCGGTTGAACCCGCGCAGCTTGGTCGCGATCTGTCCCTGGTCGTGATACATCGCGACGACGCTGTCGAACTCGCCGTCGAACGCGCGGAGGTAGATCGTGTCCGCCGGAAAGGGTCCGCTGCAGGCGATGCCTGTCCGCGCTGCCGCTTCGACCGTCGGCCGGATCATCTCGATCTCCTCGCGGCCGAACAATCCGCCCTCACCCGCATGCGGGTTCAGCGCAGCGACCGCGATGCGCGGCGTCGCAATGCCCGATGCCCGCATCATGCGGTCGACCAGCACGATGGAATCGGTGATCGTCGCGGGATTGATGCAGCCCAGCGCCTCGCGCAGCGACTGATGGCCGGTCACCCGCGACATCCACTGACCGTCGAGAACGTTCATTTCGGAGAAATAGCCCTGGTGCCCGAGCAGGCTCGCGAACATCTTGTGCTCATCGGGAAACTTCCAGCCGCCGTCGAACATGGCCCGCTTGTTGAGCGGAGCGAAGGTGACGGCATCCACCTCCTTCGCCTTGGCGAAATCGATGGCGCGCGACAAGGTGTCTCCGGTGAGCCGGCCGGACTCCGCACTGGATCGGCCGGGCGGAAGGCGCGACGGGTCGGTATTGCGGAGATCGACCAGTGGCACGGCGCCGGGACGCCACGACGCGGCGGAGGGTGACGAGATCCGCTCGATGTCGAGACGCACGCCGGCCTGCGCCATGCCCATCTCGAGAACCCGCGCGTCACCGATGACGACCAGACGGGCCGCGTCGGCAAGATGTCCCTCGGCCAGGATGCGCGCGATCTGTTCGGGCCCAATGCCCGTGCAATCGCCTGGCGTGAGCGCCACCACCGGCAGGTCTGTATCGATATCCATCATTCTCACTTTGCGGTTTCGAGTTGGGCCAGTTTCGCCGACCAGAGTCCCGGATCGAACTCTCCGTCCCATTTCGCGACGACGACCGCGGCGACAGCATTGCCGATAGTGTTGGTGATCGCCCGCGCCAGCGACATGAACCGGTCGATGCCGAGCAGCAGCGCGAGTCCTTCGGCAGGCAGGCCGGCCGCGATCACCGTTGCGGCGAGCGCGGCGAAGGCGCCGCCGGTCACACCCGCGGCGCCCTTGCTGGTGAACAGCATGATGCCGAAGATGCCGAGCTGCTGGGTCGGCGTCAGCTCGAGTCCATAGACCTGAGCGACGAACATCGTGCTCAACGGCAGGGTCAGAGCCACGCCGTCCAGGTTGAACGAATAGCCGGATGGAATGACCAGCCCGGCCACGGCACGGCCGACGCCGGCCGCCGGCAACTTCTCCATCATCCCGGGAATGGCGGTCTCCGATGATGAGGTGCCGAGGACGACCAGCAGCTCGGTGCGCAGCATCCGCAGCAGATCGAGCAGGCGGATCCCGGCCATACGGCAGATCGCGCCCAGCACCACGAAGATGAAGAACGCCATCATCGCCCAGGCGGCGCCGACGAGCAGCGCCAGCGCATAGAGCGTCGCGAGGCCGAATTTGGCGACCGTGAACGCCATCGCGCCGAACGCGCCGATCGGAGCGAGCAACACCACGACATGGACGACACTGAACACGAGCTCGGTGATGCGCTCCATGCCCGCGCGCAGCGGCTGGCCGCGTTCGCCGAGCAGGAGCAGGCCGATGCCGCAGAGCAGGGCGAGGACAAGCACCTGCAACACTTCGCCGCGAGCGAACGCGCCGACGAAGCTGTCCGGAATCATGTGCTGCAAATAGGCGGAGATCGACTCCATGTGCGCCTGCGAATAGCGCGCGACGGCCTCGGCCTGCTGCGAGGTTGCGCGTGCAACGCCGACACCGGGCTGGACCCACCGGACGACAACGAAGCTGAACATCAGACAGAGCGTCGTCACCACTTCGAAATAGACGAACGCCTTGACGCCGATCCGGCCGACCGCCTTCATGTCGCCGACCTGGGCAATGCCGGTCACGACGACCAGAAAGATCAACGGCGCGATCGTCATCTTGATCAAGGAGATGAAGGCGTCGCCGAACGGCTTGAATTCAACGGCGACGGAAGGCCACAGCGCCCCCGCGAGCGCGCCCAGCGCGGCGCCGGCGATGACCAGGACATACGGCTCGCGCCATAGCGGCTTGCGGCGCGCCGGTCCGACCGGGACGCTGGCTGGCAGGGACTCGTCGAGCGACGGTGTTGCGACCCGCAATTCGTTCCCTCCAGGCTTTGTGGCGCCAGGCCCGATGGCGCTTTGTTCTGATGTCTCGAGCCGGGTTACAATGGACCACCGCTCTTCCAGGCGCTAATGCCATATCGGAATGAATTGAGGACGAAACGGCATCATGGACCTGGCCTGGCTCGAGGACTTCCTGGCCGTCGCCGAAGAAGGCGGGTTCTCGCGCGCCGCCGAGCGCCGTCACGTGACCCAGCCGGGATTGAGCCGCCGCATCAAGTCCCTCGAGGAATGGCTCGGCGTTCCCCTCTTCGAGCGCAGCACACATACGATCAGGCTGACATCCGCGGGCGAGAGCTTTCGGCCGGTGGCGGAGGACGTGCTGCGCAGGGTCCTGAACGGACGCGAGGAGGCGCTGGAAGCCGCACGCATCAGGGCCGAGACCATCCACTTCGCTGCGACGCACGCGCTGTCGCAGACCTTCTTCCCCGACTGGATCCGCCGGGTCGATCGCGCGCGGACCGACGCGGCCATCCAGCTCGTCGCCTCGAACTTCGCCGGCTGCGAAAAGCTGCTTCTCGACGCACAGGCGCATTTCCTGCTGGCGCACTATCACCCGTCGCTCTCGAGCCGCCTCGACCCCGATCGCTTTCAGCGCATCGAGCTGCATCGGGACGTGCTGATTCCGATCACCGCCCCCATGTCGAGGAAGGCCGGCCGAAGCGCGTCCAGGCGCACGCCGTCACCCCGTTATTGGCTGCCCGGCACGGACGACACGCCGCTGCCCTACCTCACCTATCATCCGGGATCGGGAGTCGGGCGAATCGTGACGTCGTTCCTGGCGGCGAAAGAGCCGGCGGCGGCGCTGTCCCCCAGCTTCTCCGCGCCGGTGATGCTGCTCATCAACATGGCGCGCGAAGGACGCGGCATCACCTGGGCGCCGCGCAGCCTGGTCGAGCAGGATCTTCAGAGCGGGCGGCTGGTGAGAGCCGGCACGAAGGAGTGGGACATCAAGATCAGCATATGCCTGACACGCGCCCGCGCCCGGATCACCCAGGCAGCCGAGGCCTTCTGGAGCACGGTCAGAAAGTCCACGACGGCATCATCCGACTGAGGCACCTGTCGCTGCACCCGTTCCGTCGATGCGCGCGGGGCTATCGCCTTGATCATTGAAAGATGCGTGGCAGATGATCCCTGTGTCGTCGTTCGATCATCCAGCGTCGAGGAGGATGCCGGGTTTTCCGATGACTAAGCAAGCAAGCCTGCATGAGGGATCGATACGTCAGCCGGATTGATCAGCAGACCCCCCTGCTCACGCGGTCTCGTCGCGCAAGTCCGCCAACACCTGCGGCTCGACCATCAGTCCCTGGCGCTCATAGCGGCCGCGCGTCCGGCTGAAGCGCACGACCACGGCATGGCGCGCGCTGCGCGCCTTGGCACGCCGCGACAGCAGCGCATTGCCGGAGGGCAGGAACACGAGACCGCCGAGACCCGCGCAGGACAGGCACGCCGGGCCGCCCTCCTCCATCATCAGCAGATCGCCGGTGCCGCCGCAGCGGTGACAGCTCCAATCATCGCGCGTCGGCACGACCACGACCAGTTCCGGTGCGCGGCTCGCCTTCTCGGTGAGCCGCGCGCGCGCCTTCTCCGACAGCTCCGCCGCCACGAAATGGGTCCGATAGGCGGTCTCGACGTCGGGCTTTCCACTGCGGCTGAACCGCAGCACTTCCCGGCGCGGCGTCTGCGCGACATAGTCGGTCTCGCTCGGCGTGAGCCCCTTCGCCTCCGCCCAGCGACGCAGCAGCGCGATCGCTTCGCCAATGCTCGGCGGACTCGCGCGCATCACCTCCTCCAGCGCCCCCACCTGCCGCCGTCGCCACTGCTGCAGCAACGACGCATCGAGCCAGCCGAGCCCGCAGAACACGTCGACGACGCTGACGGAATGCTCACGCGCGAGCACCGCCTCGGCGGCGCGGCTGACGCGGTCGGAAAGGGGTTGCTTGGGCTTGCGGGTCATGGTGGAGCTTTGGTGCAGTGCTGCCGAGGAAATTTATGCAGCGGACGCCGCGCATATCAAGGTGCAGGCCGGAGCCGAAGGCCAAGTTTGGTGCACTCTCACCGAGATCAAGATCAGTGCACAGGAGCAAGCAAGTCGTCAGTATTTCGGAGGTGTATCGAGCACTCGCCACGGCGATAAAGTAAACATCAGACAACAAGTCCGTTTCGTTCAACGTCCGATCGAAGATGTACGATGCCTCGAATATCGCTGAAGGGTGTTGTCATCGGGACCATCACCGATGTCGCGGCAACGCACGTTGTGATGATCCCCTTGATTGTCTATTTTTCCATGTCGTCCGGACTGCCTGTTGCCACTCTTCTCAAAAATGGCACGGTCTTCTATGCCTGTGGGGCGGAGCCTGTTCTGTGCTTGGCGGCTACGTTGCGGCACGCATCGCAGAGCATGACGCACTGCTCAACGGAGCGCTTTCGTCAATCCTCAGTGTTGGCAGCGGAACATACGCTGTGTTCAGCGGCAGCGCGGCGGACGACTTATTGATGCATATCGTGTTCTTGCCGCTCAGCGCGGCGCTAGGGACTCTCGGCGGCTATCTGCGATCACGGCAGGGCCCGCGCATGACTTGATCAAACGGGGCGCCGAGCGAAACGGTACCACGGCCGATTCCTGTGACAGCTCGCAGGGTGGATTAGTACTACTGCGTCAGAAAGGGCATCGCTCTCTCCACATGTCGTTCCGGGGCGCCCGCAGGGCGAGCCCGGAACCCATACCCCCGGGCAATAGTGTGAGGCAGGCAGGTCGAGGGCATTTTGCCGCCAAATATCCGCCTGTGGCTATGGATTCCGGGCTCGCCCTGCGGGCGCCCCGGAATGACGACGGATAGCTGGCAGTGTTTTCTGCGCAGTAGTACTAATTGGCGGAGCGTAATCCGCCGCTCCCAGCACATTCAAATCACCGGCCTGCGCAGATCTGGAGAACGATCGTCCTCACGTTAGTCTCCTGTTGGATCGGCGCGAGTCTCCTGATCGAGCCAGGGCCGGCCGACGAACATGGCACCTCCACATCATCTCCCAACGCCACAGCGCCGGGGATGGATGATCAGCCGCGTTGCAACCATCGTCAAAAGCCGGAACACGCCGATGTGCTGATCGCGAGCCGATCCTGGCGCAGCCGGCCTCCTCGAGCTCGGCGAAGCACCTGCAGCTCCACGATAGGCCCGGCTTGCACCTATCGGCGCTGCCGACACGCCGGCGAGAGCATCGGCACGTTTGCCCATGGCCAATTGTGCCAGCGCCCATCGTCGCCGACGCAAGCGGAGACTGCTGGCGGCGGGCTTGCCGTCTCATGCAAGGCGCCCTCGTGCGAGGCAAATCGATAGTCCACATAGGTCGTGGACAGATATCCGGCGAGGGACACGCCCAACACGACCGCAGATCCCCTGGCCCAATCACTCCAGCGCATGCCATCCGTTCCTTGTTCGGCGTAACGATGGGACGATCGTGCCGTGCGATCGTGCCGCTGGCTGTGAGTGACGTCACACCATGCCAGCTACACCACTCTGTGGGACACGATCGGGGGCAAGGGTCTGTCGGCTGCTTCGTTGCGGATTGCAGTCAATATCTGGCCGCTACTCACCAGTTGTGGAAGAACTGCTGATCAAGCCGGGATAACCCAAGAGCGGTGTGCAGCGGGCGCTTTCTCCTCGTTTTTTAGCAGCTTGTTCGCGGTGCTGGTTAGCGGGTTCACTTCGACTCTGCGCGGCAGCCGCTTCTGAATAACAGAAAATCTGTTGACGCCGCCCCCAAATCAGTGGTTTGATCCCCGCCATCCCGCCCGCACTGAGAGGGGCGTATCGCGATCGTCACGGGACGTTGCGGCGGGGAGTGGTGGCCGTGGGGCGACGCAGCATCTCGATTTGCGGGTGCGGACGAAGGTCG
>NZ_CAFJ01000478.1 GCF_000239795.1 Bradyrhizobium sp. STM 3809
CGCTTCTTCCCGAACGCCCAAGGCAGCGGCATCCCGCAGGCGATCGCCGCCCGGCATCTGACCGATACCAGCGCGCGCAGTCCGCTGGTGTCGATCCGTATCGCCATCGGCAAGGTGCTGCTGACCCTGCTCGGGCTGCTCTGCGGCGGCTCGGTCGGCCGCGAAGGGCCGACCGTGCAGGTCGGCGCCTCCATCATGTTCGCGCTCGGACGGCTGTCGCCGCGCCGGCAGCCCGGATTGATCCTGGCCGGCGCTGCGGCGGGCGTCGCCGCCGCCTTCAACACGCCGCTCGCCGGCATCGTCTTCGGCATCGAGGAGATGAGCCGCGCCTTCGAGACGCGGACCTCGAGCCTCGTCATCGCCACCGTGATCGCCGCCGGCCTGACCTCGCTGGCGCTGATGGGCAACTACGCCTATTTCGGCACGACCCCGATCGCGTTGGCGAAGGGCGTCGATTGGCTCGCCGTGCCGGTCTGCGGTGTGCTCGGCGGCGCTGCCGGCGGCCTGTTCAGCCGCATCCTGATCACCATGGCGCGCGGCTTGCCAGGCGCGCTCGGCCGCGCGATCAAGCAGCGGCCGCTGCCCTTCGCGCTCGCCTGCGGCTTCGCCGTCGCGCTCTGCGGCCTCGTCTCGGGCGACACGATCTACGGCACCGGCTACGCGCAGGTGAAGGCGGCGCTGGAGAGCGGCACGCCGTTGCCGGCTGATTTCGGCGTGCTGAAGTTCCTCGCCACCACCTTCGCCGCGATCAGCGGCATTCCCGGCGGCATCTTCGCGCCGTCGCTCGCGGTGGGCGCCGGCATCGGTGCCAACGTCGCCAGCCTGTTCCAGCACACCGCCCTGGCCCCGATCATGCTGCTCGGCATGGTCGCCTATTTCGCCGGCGTGGTGCAGGCGCCGATCACCGCTTTCGTCATCGTGACCGAGATGACCGACAACCACGCCATGGTGGTGCCGCTGATGATGGCCTCGCTGATCGCCTATGGCACCTCGCGACTGATCTGCGAGGAGGGGCTCTATCACGCGCTCGCCAAGGGGTTTGTCGCCAAGGCCGAGGCCGCGCATCAGCCGGCGCCGGGCTGAGCAGATCTCGTGTGGTTTCTTAAGGTGGATTTGCGCGGGTGCGGCGCTCACGCCTGGCTGTATTGAAAGGTCTGCAGGGCGCGCCCCCAGCCTGGCCTGCGAACCACAAATGTAGCGCTCCGGCTACTTCCCCTCGAGAAACTGGCGCACGGCCTTCACGGTTGCCGCGGGCTGCTCCTCCATGAGCCAGTGGCCGGCGTCGGGAATGACCACCTCGGTGACGTCAGTGGCGGCATTGCGCATCACAACGGCTTCCATCGCGCCGAACGATTTCTCGCCGCCGATCGCGAGCACCGGCATGGAAAGCTTCGGCGTCAGAGTCGTCTTGTTATCCTCGGCATCCCCGCGGATCGACCTGAACTGCGCGAAGGCGGCACGCATCGCCCCGGGCTGCGCATACAGAGATGCGTAGTGGCGACGCGTGGCTTCCGTGATTTTCGCAGGATTGCCTGCGAATTCATTCCAGAACCGGTCGAGGTAGATGCGCTCGCGGCCTTTCACGAGGCGCTCCGCATCGGGGCCGCCGAAATCGAAGTGCCAGAGTTGCGGGCTGCGGACGATCTCGTCCCATGGCGGCACGCCGGGGACAGGCGCGTCCATGACGACCAGTCTCTCGGTCTTGTCGCGATAGCGCGCCGCATAGGCGTAGGCCACCATGGTTCCGATGTCGTGGCCGACGACCACAGCCTTGTCGATGCCCAGCGCCTCGAGCACCGCACGCATGTCGGCGGCCTGCGTTTTCTTGTCGTAGCCATCCGCCGGCTTGGCCGACAGCCCCATGCCGCGCAAATCCGGCACCACGACGGTGTGATCCCGCGCCAGGTCCAGGGCGAGCTTCGCCCACATGTCACCGGTGTCGCCGAAGCCGTGGATCAGGATGACAGCCGGTCCGTTACCACCAACGCGCACGTGAATCCGTGTACCATTGGCGCCGATCATCTTGATCTCGAAGGGGGACGGAAAGGAGTCGGGCTGAGCGTTGGCCAAGGAAGGCACCAGCAGCAACAAGACCATCCAGAGACATCTTGCGCGCATCGGAACCTCCGCCCGGCCCGGGAGCGGCCGACGAGATTAATCTAGAACGATCGATCTAGAATAGGCAAGCAGGAACTTACGGCACGAGGTGCAACATGAACGCGGGACGGCCTCGCGAATTCGACATCGACCAGGCGCTCGAGCGCGCGCTCGGCGTGTTCTGGCAGCGCGGATATGAGGGGACGTCGATGGCGGACCTGACCGAGGCGCTCGGAATCACCCGCGCCAGCCTGTACGCGGCATTCGGCAACAAAGAGGGCCTGTTCCGGCGTGTGATGGATTGCTACGAGGCGCGTGCCGGCGGCTATCGGAAGGCCGCCGAGGCGGCGCCGACCGCGCTCGAGGCCGTACGCCTGCTGTTGAACGGGCCGGTGGAACTCCACGGCAACAGGCACAATCCGCCTGGCTGCCTGGGTGTGCAGGGAGCGCTGGCCTGCGGCGTCGAATCCGAAGCGGTCCGTAACGACCTCGCTGCGCGTCGCGGTCGCGGCGAGGCCGCGATCAAGAACCGGCTGCGGCGCGCCGCGAAGGAGGGCGACCTCGCGACCGATGAAGATCCCGCCGATCTCGCACGTTATTTGTCGGCCCTGATCTACGGCATGGCCGTGCTGTCCGCGGGCGGCGCCACCCGCAAACAGCTGCAGGGCGTCGCAGACGTCGCGCTCAGGCACTGGCCGAAGCCTGACGCAAAGCGATGAGTTCGCGCCGTCGCACCGACTTGCGGCTGCGGGCCGTCGTGTGAGCGGCGTGCACCTGTATCACGCGGTTGCCGAGGGGGGCGGTGCCGGGCTGAGGCGACGGCGGCATCGTTCGACTTCGCCGGCGGCCGCGCCGGGCTGACGGATCTCGTGCCGCGCATGCTGCTGCGGTAGGCAGGCTGATGCGAGATTGAGCGCAGCCGTCGCTACGCACATGGCATGACGAGAAATTCCGTCGCGAGTCCAACACCTGTTCGTTGGCACGCGGCTTGCGTAGTTGTGAGCAGCGCAGAGCATCGCTCTCTTGGGTTGGCGTGCCCATCGTCGGGATCCCGTGGGATCGGTGGGACGATGCAGGTCGCGCCCACCGTCGGTGGAGCCTTACGGCTCGTCGCCATCATGGGGTCCATCCCGTCGTCATGGATGGAGACTCGCATGTGCGATCGTGACGGAACCTTCTATCGCAGCTTCTCTCGCCGCAACTTCATCAAGTCATCGGTGGCCGCCGCAGCCGCCACCGTCGCCGTTCCAGCCCATCTCGCCGCGCTGCTGACGCCGGCGCATGCCGGGACCGTGATCAAGGCCACCCACGGCTCCGGCTTCTGCAACATGGGCATCTTCCTCGCCAAGGAGCGCAACCTCACGGTGGCCGACGGCGTCGAACTCGAATTCGTGGTGACGCCGTCGAACACCGAGATCACGACGATGTTCGGCGCCGGCCTCGTCGACATCTCGATGATCCCGTATTCGAACTTCATGACCTTGTACGATGCCGGCGCGCCGGTGAAGATCGTCGCCGGCGGCGGCGTGCAGGGCTGCATCATCGTCGCCAAGGAAGGCATCGCCTCCGCTGCCGATCTGAAGGGCAAGACCTTCGGCACCTTCCAGGCCGATACGCTCGAGGTGCTGCCCTACGACTACCTGAAGAAGGCCGGGCTGTCGTTCAAGGACGTCGACATCAAATATCTCGACACCTCGCCGGAGCTTGCCCAGGCCTTCATGGCCGGCGCGCTCGACGCGATCTGCCATATCGAGCCCTATGCGACGCAGTGCGTGCAGCAGCGCAAGGGCGCGACCGTGCTGTCCGACGGCACCGACCTCTACGGCAAGGGCTATTCCGACTGCGTGCTGGCGGCGCGCGTGCCGCTGATCGAGAAGAACCCGGCGGCGGTGAAGGCGGTCATCAAGGCGCTGATGGTGGCGCAGAGCCAGGCCGAGGCCGACAAGACGGCCGCGCTCAAGGACACCGTCGGCAAGTACTACAAGACCTCGATGGAGGCCGCGGTCGATGCGTCGTCGAAGCAGCCGATCGTGGTCGACCAGCGCAGCCAGACCCAGTTCATCATCGACCGCGGCATGTCGATGAAGGAGCTCGGCTACGTCAAGAAGCTGCCCGACCAGGGCGCCTTCGACTGGTCGCTGCTGGAGGCCGTCATCGCCGAGAACAAGACGCTGTATGACGGGCTGAAGCTGAAATCGGCGTGAGTGGTCGTTGTGGCCCATCCTTCGAGACGCCGGCCTTCCGGCCGGCTCCTCAGGATGAGGGCGTTGCCCGCGGCGACACTTTCAACCCTCATGGTGAGGAGCGTCGCTCTTGCGACGCGTCTCGAACCATAAGGCCCATGACCCCAGAAACAGCAGACCTTGCGGATCATACGCATGACAACTGACACCGTGGCCGTAGGTGCTCCGGCTGCAGACCTGCCGTTACCTCCTAAAACCCGTCGCAACTGGCGCAAGGCGCGGCGCCAGCTCGCTGCGCTCGGCTGGGGCGTGGTCTCGATCGGCCTGTTCGCCGCAATCTGGGAGGCGCTGTGGTCCTTCGAAAAAGTCAACCCGCTGCTGCTGCCGCCGCCGCATCTGTTCCTGCAGGATATCCCCGGCACCTTGAAATTCTTCGACCGCTCCAACCGCGTCGGCTCGGTCGCCTCGGGCGGCGGCGTCGGCGCGCTGGGCATCACGATGTTCTGGACGACGTTCCGCGTCTTCACGGGACTCGCGCTCGGCTTCGTCAGCGGCGTCGCAGTCGGCGCCGCGCTGCATTACGTGCGCTGGCTGCGCAACCTGCTGATGCCCACGGTGCTGCTGCTGGCGCCGATCTCGCCGGTGGCCTGGCTGCCGGTCGCGATCTTCGTGTTCGGCATCGGCGACGTGCCGGCAATCTTCCTGGTCTTCATCACCGTGTTCTTTACCATCGTGCTGTCGACCGGAGCGCAGATCGAGAGCGTGCCGGTCAACTACATCCATGTCGCCCGCATCATGGGCGCGACGCAGACCCAGTTGTTCTGGCGCGTCATCCTGCCATCGATTCTGCCGAGCCTGTTCATGACGCTCCGGCTCAATCTGTTCGGTGCCTGGATGGTGGTGCTGATTGCCGAGACCGTCGGCGTCGGCACCGGGCTCGGCCAGATCATCTCGATGGCGCGCGCGACCTTCAACGCCAAGCTGGTGTTCTTCACCATGGCGGTGATCGGCGCGCTCGGCTTCCTCAGCGACTGGGGCCTGCGCCAGATCCAGCGCCGCATGCTGTGGTGGGTGGCGCCGAACCGGGGAGGGGTGTGATGCCGCGTCCGGCCGTTTCGATCCGCAACGTCGGCAAGACCTGGGACGTCGAGGGGCGGCCGCCGCTGCGCGCCATCGACGACCTGTCCTTCGACGTCGCGCCCGGCGAATTCGTCGTGCTGCTCGGTCCCTCCGGCTGCGGCAAGTCCTCGCTGCTCTACATGATCGCGGGGCTCGAAGGCGTGAGCAACGGCGTCATCGAGGATGACGGCCTCGCCATCTCAGGTCCCTCGCCGGAGCGCGGCCTGATCTTCCAGGAGGCCTCGCTGTTTCCCTGGCTCACGATCCTGGACAACGTCGCCTTCGGCCTCGCTATCCGCGCCGAGCTGCCGGAGCGCCGCAGAGAGAAGGCGCGCGAGATCCTGCGCCGGGTCGGGCTCGGCGACGTGCTTGACAAGAAGCCGGACGAATTGTCCGGCGGCATGCGCCAGCGCGCCGCGTTCGCCCGCGCGCTGGTGATGCAGCCGCGGGTCCTGATGATGGACGAGCCGTTCGCCGCGCTCGACGTCCAGACCCGCGCCAAGCTGCAGGATTTCCTGCTGCAGATCTGGCAGGACAGCGGCGCCTCGGTGCTGCTGGTGACGCATTCGATCGACGAGGCGATCAGCCTCGCCGACCGCGTCATCGTGTTCACGGCGCGGCCGGGCCGGGTCAAGCAGATCGTGCCGATCGACCTGCCGCGGCCGCGGCCGACGCGCTCGCCGCGCTATCACGAATATCGCGACTATTTCACCGTACTGCTCGCCGCCGAGGTCGACAAGGCCTTCGCCGAGCAGTCGGGCCTGTGAGAGGGAGAACGAGACATGACTGAGGTATTGGTCGGGGCGAAGTGGGTCGTCTCGGGAATCCAGGACCGGCACACGCCCGTCGTGATCGAGGACGGCGGCGTGCTCGCCCGCGACGGCGTGATCGTCGCGGTCGGACCGTTCGCCGAACTCGAGCGGCTGGCGCCACAGGCCACGGTGAAGCGCCATCCGAACCACGTGATGTTGCCGGGCTTCGTCAACAGCCACCACCATGTCGGGCTGACGCCGCTGCAGCTCGGCTCGCCCGATCATGCGCTGGAATTGTGGTTCGCCAGCCGCCTGCCGGCGCGCCGCATCGACCTCTATCTCGACACGTTGTATTCGGCGTTCGAGATGATCGCCTCCGGCGTCACCACCGTGCAGCACATCCACGGCTGGATGGCCGGCGGCTTCGACGCCATCCACGGCGCCGCCACCAAGGTGCTGCAGGCCTATCGCGCCATCGGCATGCGCGCGTCGTACTGCTACGCGGTGCGCGAGCAGAACCGGCTGGTCTACGAGGCCGACGAGGCGTTCTGCGCCCGCCTTCCGGCGCCGTGGAACGAGCGGCTGGCCGCGCACCTGAAGGCGCAGCAGGTGCCGTTCGACGACTACATCAAGCTGTTCGACGTGCTGACGGCGGAGAACCAGGGCGAGACGCTGACGAAGATCCAGCTCGCGCCGGCGAATCTGCACTGGTGCACCGATGACGGTCTCGTGGCGCTCCACGAGAAGTCGCGCGCGTCCAAGGTGCCGATGCACATGCACCTGCTGGAGACCGCCTATCAGAAGGAATATGCACGGCGGCGGACCGGCAAGACGGCGGTGCGCCACCTGCACGATCTCGGCGTGCTCGGCCCGCACATGACGCTCGGCCACGGTGTCTGGCTGACCGAGGAGGACATCGACATCGTCGCCCACACCGGCACCTGCATATGCCACAACTGCTCGTCGAACTTCCGGCTGCGCTCGGGGCTGGCGCCGCTGAATGTCTGGGAGAAGAAGGGCATCACCATCGGCATGGGGCTGGATGAAGCAGGGATCAACGAGGATCGCGACATGCTGCAGGAGCTGAAGCTGGCGTTGCGCGTCCATCGCACGCCCGGCATGGACGACGAGGTGCCGACGGCGCCGCAGATCGTGCGCATGGCGACCGAAGGCGGCGCCAAGACCACCGCGTTCGGCGAGAGCATCGGGAAACTGGAGCAGGGCCGGCTGTTCGACGCGGTGCTGATCGACTGGAACGCCGCAACCTGGCCGTTCCAGGATCCGGACATCCCGATGCTCGATGCGCTCGTCCAGCGCGCCAAGTCGCAGCACGTGTCGGCGGTCTATGTCGGCGGCGAGGTCGTCTACGCCGACAGCCGCTTCACCCGCATCAACCGCGACGAGGTGCTGGCCGAGATCGCCGGCATCCTCGCCAGGCCGCGCAGCGAGGAGGAGGTCGCCCGCCGCGAGCTCGGCCTCGCGGTGTTCCCTTACGTCAAGCAGTTCTACGATGGTTATTTCGACAGCACCGCGCACACGCCGTTCTACCGGACCTCGACGCGCACGTAGTTGTCGATCCC
>NZ_CAFJ01000477.1 GCF_000239795.1 Bradyrhizobium sp. STM 3809
CGGCTTTGCGATGGATCCCGACCGGATCGAGCGGCTCCGGCACGCCCATGCCGCGGCCTATCAGGAGCTCGGACGGCAGGTCCGCCCCCTGCCCGGCGCCCGCGAGCTGCTGGCCTTTCTCACCGACGCCGGCATCCCCTGGGCCATTGCCACCAGCGGCCGCATGGAGACCGCCGCGGTCAATCTCGCAGCCCTCGGCGTCGACGCCGGGCAGAGCCCCGTCGTGACCCGCGACGAGGTCCGCTATGCCAAGCCCGACCCCGACCTGTTCCTCGCCGCCGCCGCACGCCTCGACGTGCCGATCGAGCGCGCGGTGGTGATCGGCGACAGCATCTGGGACATGCTGGCGGCGACGCGCTGCCGCGCGCTGGGCGTCGGACTGTTGAGCGGCGGCTACGGCTCGGAGGAGTTGCGCCAGTCCGGCGCCATTCGCGTCTACGAAGATCCGGCCGACCTGCTCGCCCATGTCGACGAGGTCGGCGGCCGTCGCTAGCATCTCGCGATGTTCAGCTCTGCGGCCCTGACAGCGAGATGTCGCGCTCGGCGCGGAAGATGTTGGCGTAGAGATTGGCGATCCACTGCCGTCCCGTCGAGGTCATGTTGAGATAGCGGATCTCGGTCTGGATGTGCGGGGCGACGCTGTTCCAATAGAACTGCGGATAGCGGTTGACGATGTCGGCCGGCGAGCCATAGCCGAGCTGCCGGTTGATGCCGACCTCCTCGAACTCGTGATACAGCGCATTGGCCTTGCGGATGTAGTTGGGATCGCCGAGCTGACCGATCAGATCCGCGGCGCGCACGATCGACTGCTCCTCATCGAACTGCTGGCCGGCGAGCGGCGGAAAACGCGTACCCTCGATGGCGCGGGCGATGCGGTCCTTGTCGAGCGGCGCCATGCCTTCGATGCGGTTGATGACGTACAGCTTGGAGCGGTCGACGTGATACGGCATCAAGCTGGCGTCGGAGGAGCCGCGCGGCAGGCAGATCTTGCGGCCGCTGCGATCGACGACGAAGCCCTCGCCATCGTCCTCCTTGAACAGGCCCCTGACATAGCCGATGTCGTGCAGCAGGCAGGCCATGATCACGTGCACATAATCGTCCGCGGTCATGTGGCTGTGGAGCGCGCGGCCGCGCAGGATCTCGTGGCCGGCGAGCGTCACCAACAGCGTGTGCTCGACATTGTGATACAGCGCGTCGCTGTTGCCGATGCACTCCAAAGCCGTGCGCGCAGCCGCCGGCAGCATCTCCGACAACTGGGTGTGGGAGGATCCGAACCGCCGGCGCATGTAGGAGCTGAGGAAACGCTCCAGCGCCGCTGCCGCGAGCTCCGGTAAGGTCATCATCACTGCTGCCCCGCCTCAGACAGCTCAAGACACAACGCCAAACGACACCATTCGGCAAAACAAAAATCGGGCAGACGCTTCTCTGGAAGGCATCGTTCAGGACAAGGATCGAAATCGATGCGGGCGCTCGAGTCCGTCAGGGCGGGGCGACCACCTCGATCGGGAGAGCATAGCCCAGGTTGCGCAGGACAGCCACACCCGGATGGCGACGCCCGGGAAATTGCGGACACCCGCGCGGCGAGCCCTCTGCATCGCTGGGCCGTGCCGCAGCCGCGGCGAACTCTAGCGTCCGCGCACCGGCAGCGGCGGACGCGGCGGCCGTGGCTCGCCGCGCTGTGATCGCCGCGCAGCATTCACCTGGCGTTCCGGCGGCGCATCGACCGATTGCAGATAGGTGCTCAGCGCCGAGGCCGAGTCGGCGCTGCTCGTGTAGTGCTGCTGCAGGAACAGATACAGAGTCAAGCGGAAGCGCCCCTTGGCGAGGCCGCGCGCCGAGCGGTGGCAGCTCGCGCAACTGTCGGCGAACAGCCGCGCGCCGGATTTTCCGGCATCGAGGTTTTCCGCGCCGGCGCCACTGACAACCACCATCAGGAACGCCAGGGCCGATCCGAGCCGCGTGGCCGCGCAACGCAGCGGCGCCCTGGCCCGCTTTCGCCCGTCAGGCGACATCGGCGCGCGGCGTCTCCTCGGCCGGCGTTCCCAGGGCGTCGAGATCGATCAGCGCCGGGTCGTCCGGCAACGGCTCGCTCTGCTGCGGCCCGCTGCCGTGAACATGCATCAGCGTCTGCACCCGCCGGGCATTGAGATAGTCGACGTGCTGATGCGCCAGCGCCAACGGCAGCAGCGCCTTGGGCAACGCCGTCATGGTGAAGGCGGCGGCACGTTTCACCTCCTCGCCCTCGCGCCAGGTCAACGGACTGAGCGTGTAGATCATCTGGCGGTCGGTCTCGGGGGCCGGCAGCTGCCTGACATCGGGCGGCGCCAGCAGCGCCACGTTGATGTTGCCGGCGCGCGTCCGCGTCGCCTCCGCTCGCAACTCCCAGCAGATCAGTTCGGCGGCCGACAGCACCTCGCGCCTGATGTCGTCGACATCGCCCGCAAAGCGGCTGGCTTCGCTCAGGGCGGCGCGGCCGCGCGTGACTGCATCGACCAGCGCGGCTGCGCCGATCTCGAACCGCGGAATGGCCTGCTCGATTGCCGAGGCCACCGCCTCGATCTCATTGGCCACCCGATCGCGGTCACGCTGCGCGACCGCCTCGGCATGCGCGCGTTCCGCCAGGATGATCTGCTCATCGCATTCGCCCACCGCGGCGCGCAGCGCCTTGGCCTTCTGCTCGACCGCCTGCATCTTCGATTCGGCGCGGTCGAGCTGGCCGTTGCTGGCGCCTGCCTTGGCGAGCCGCTCGGCGGCGACGCGTTTCTCCTCGAGCGCCTGCTCGGCCACGACGAGCCGCTCCGCCAGTCGCCGGCGCGTGGCCTGTTTGTCCTTCAGCGCGCGCTCGAAGATTTCGACCGGGCTCAGCTCACGCTTGAAAAAGACCATGGCAAGTTCCCTGGACGGCGATCGTGCCGACGACGTTGGTCAACGGCGAATCCGCCGCCGAATCATTGCCTGAATCTTGCGGGCAAATTGGGTCGGAAACCAGGATGAGAATGCGGCCGGCCCCTCTTGACGCGGCCGAGCGAGTGCCGGCCGCGCGCGGCAGAGTCGGCCGCGCCCGTCGACCTGCGGGTCGCGACTTCTGAAAAACGGCAATCTGTCTCAGCTCTGATGCGGACCGCGCATCATCTTCATGGCTTCGGCGATGTGCCGCCATTCGCGTGCTTCGTCGGTCTCGCCGCCCGTCTCACATTGCTGCGCCTTCTGCGCGGCCTTCGCGATCGCCGCAGCCCCGTGCATCTCGAACATCTGGCGGGCAACTGCATGAATCTGAGTTTCCGACATCATGCGCGGGGCTCCTCCTGCACGGGAATCCCCCATTAACCGCGATAGACGCGGCGAGTTCCAAAATCGGCGCCGCTGTGTGATTGCAGTCACGGCGAAGGCGGTTCCAAAAGGCAACACTGCGCCCGTAATTTACCTTACGGGCTCAATCGCAATTCCACCCAGGCGTTTGCGCTGTTACTGGTGTGCCAGAATCTTCGATGGTGGCTGAGGAGCGCGGTATGACGCAGGTCTTCTTTCATTGCTCCAACGACGACGAGATCCTGATCGACCGACGCGGAACCGCGGTTCTCGACCTGTCGGAAGCGCGCGATCACGCAACCCGCGTCATGAACGCGCTGATCTCGGCCGAAAGCGAAGAGGACTGGCGCGACTGGGTGCTTCACGTCGCCGATGATCTCGACGAGGAAATCTTCGCGGTGCCGTTCTCGTCCGTTCTCGGCCCCATGCATTGACGTCGAGGCGCACGAATGTTCGCTTCCGGAACCCGCCGCCTTGCTGCCCTGCGCGATCGCTGGAGGAGCTTCCTCGCCCTGGTCAGCGATCCTTATCGCCCCGAGCGCTACTATATGCGTGGCCCCGGCCCGAAATGGCGCGCCAAATACGGATCGCGCCGCGTGACGCAGGGCTGACGGCCGGCGCTGATCGGCTGTGCGCGGCACTTCAGCGCACATTCTCGTCCCCCGCTTGCAGTCTTCCCGCCACATTTGTCGGTCATTTCGGCCGCTGGTGAGACGGAGGGGACATCGCATGACCAGAATGTTGGCCACATCGGCGCTTGCGCTCGCGCTGGTGACATCCGGCGTGATGTCATCGACTGCGATGGCCGACGAGCACCGCGGCGGCGATGCTGCGCTCGGAGCGCTCTCCGGCGCTGTGGTGTTCGGCCCGGTCGGCGCGGTCGCGGGCGCCGTGGTCGGCTACACCGCCGGTCCCTCCATCGCCCGCTCCTGGGGCTTCCGCCGTTCGCGCGCGGCGCGCTCGCAGCAGGTTAGACGGCCGGTCCGGGACAGCCAGGCCGCGATGACCGATTCTACGCCGCCGCAGGCCGCGCCCCGCGCTGCCGCTCCGCAGCCGCGGATTGCGGCCGCGCCGCCGCCAGCGCCTCCGCGTGGCCCCGTCGCACCGCCGGTCCAGACGCTGGAGTAGCCGCGTGTCCGCTCAATAGCCGCGGACGCGATCGACCACGTTCAGCAGCGGCCGGCCGCCGAGCAGCCGCCTCGCGTTATCGGCGACCTGCAGCGTGATCGTCTCCCAGGACGCGATCGCCGCCATGTGCGGCGTCACCAGCACGCCCGGCTCGCGCCACAGCGGATCATCCGACGGCAGCGGCTCCTGCCCGAACACGTCGAGCACGGCGCCGCGCAGGTGACCGCTGCGCAGGAGAGCGATCACATCCTCCATCACGACATGCTCGCCGCGGCTGCACAGGATCACCGCCGCGCCCTTGGGCAAGCGGCTCAGCCGCGCCGCATTCAGGAGTCCGACCGTCGACGGTGTCAGCGGCAGCAGCGAGACCAGAATATCCGTCTCGCTCAGGAAGGCGTCGAGCGCATCCGCTCCGCTGAACGTCCTGATGCCGGCGAGTTGCTTCGGCGAGCGCGACCACGCGCTCACGGCAAAGCCGAGTCCGAGGAGACGGCGCGCGGCGTCGCTGCCGAGTTCGCCGAGGCCGAGAATGCCGACCCGCGAATCCTTCGCCGCCCGCTGGTCATAGCGCCGCCACAGGCCGTCGCGCGCGTTGCGGATGACGCGGTCGAAATCGCGGTGGAAGTACAACGTCGCCCACAGCACGAATTCGGTCATCGCCGCGGTGATGCCGGGATCGACGATCCGGCACAGCGGCACGTCGGGCACGCTGTAGTCTGAGAGGATATTGTCGACGCCGGCCGCGATCGAATGAATGAGCTGCAGCTTCGGCATGGCCGCCAATGCGCCCGGCTCCGGCTTCCAGCACACCGCAAGCTCGGCGTCACGCGCGGCCGGCTCCGGCCACGACGCAACGGTGACGCCCGGCAGCTCACGCGCGAGCAGCGCCTTCATCGGATCCATCAGGCCGGGACGGCCGAGCAGCGCGACGCTGATCATGCCTTGCGCAGCCCGCACCATTGCGCGACGAACATCGCGATCGACAACGTTGTCTTGCGCACGCTGTCGAGGTCGACGCGCTCGTCGAACGCATGCGGGCCGATGCCGTAGGGGCCGTAGCACAGCGCCGGGATGCCGTAGTCGACGGAATAGTAGCGGGTGTCGTTGACGGCCGTGGACAGCCGCATCTCGAGCGGTTTCTCGAACACCCGCGCATGCACCTCGGCCAGCGCGGCTTCGGCGGCGCTGCCGGGCTCGCAGACCGCAGGATCGGCCTGGAAACCGCTCCACACCAGCTCGACCGGATTCTCCGCGAGGAAACTGTCGGCGGCTTGCGCCTTGGCGAGACATTGCTCGATCCCGGCCATCGCCTCGGCCGGCGTCTCGCCCGGCAGCACGCCGAGCCGGCAATCGAGATCGCACCACGCCGGCGTCGAGCTCGCCCAGTCGCCGCCCCTGATGATGCCGACATTGAACTTGATCGGGTTCTTCACGTCCGAGAACCACGCGTTCGACTTGGCGCGCGCGTTGATCTCGCTGGTGTGATCCTGGAAGGCGCGGATCAGATGCATCGCCGAAAGGATCGCGTTGGTGCCGGTCTCCGCATAGGCGACGTGCACCGGCGTGCCGCGCACGCGCAGGCGAAACCAGATCGCGCCGACCTGGGCGCGCGTCAGCGTATGGCCGGTCGGCTCCGGGATCAGGCAGGCATCCGCGGTGTAGCCCCGCATCAGGGTCGACAGCGCGCCGTTGCCGGTGCTCTCCTCTTCGGTGACGGTCTCCAGATGGATGCGGCCATCCGGCACGAAGCCTGCTGCCTTGATCGCGTCGAGCGCGAAGATCATCGCGGAGACGCCGGCCTTCATGTCCTGTGCGCCGCGTCCGATCATCCAGCCGTCGCGCACGATCGCCTCATAGGGGGCGTCGCTCCAGAGATCGGTCGGCCCTTCCGGCACGACATCGATGTGGCCTTGCAGGATCAGGCTGCGACCCCTGCCCTCGCCGTCGAGCGTCGCGACGACCTGCTTGGAGCCGTCGAGCGCGATGTCGTCCATCGGCGCCGCCTTGGGATGGCTCATCAGGTCGACATCGCCCAGGCTGAAGCGATCGACCTTGTAGCCGCGTGTTTCGAACTCGCGGGCCAGCCAATCCTGCACCGGCGCTTCCTCGCCGCGCAGGCTGCGGAACTTGACGAGCTGCTGCAGGAAGGCGACCTGCGTTTCGAAATTGGCATCGACAGCGGCGGCGAGCCGCTCCATCACGTCGTTCGGCACAGCCGCCGCAGTATCAGTCACGCTCCTGCCTCCACTCGTCCGCTCAGCTTGCCGCGCGTCAGGCGGCCAGACACTTCTCCAGGATCGCGAGCCCTTCGTCCACGATCCCGTCCGATGCCGTCAGCGGCACCAGGATTCGGATGGTGCTCGCGGTCACGCCGCAAGACAACAGGATCAGGCCATTCTCATGCGCCACCCGGGTGACGCGCCTGGTCATGTCGGGATCCGGCTCGTCGCTGCCGCGCTGCTTCAGAATATCGAATGCAACCATCGCGCCAGGACCGCGCGGCTCGGAAACTGGAACCAGGTTGTTGGCGCGTGAGAACCGGGCAATCGCGGCGCGCAGCCGGTCGCCGATCGCGTTGGCGCGATCGAGCAGCTTCTCCTGCTCGAATACGTCGAGCACCGCCAGCGCCGCCGCGCAGGCCAGCGGATTGCCGCCATAGGTGCCGCCGAGCCCGCCCGGCTCGGCCGCGTCCATGATCGCGGCGCGGCCGATCACGCCTGACAGCGGCATGCCGCCGGCGAGGCTCTTGGCGACGCAGACCAGGTCCGGCTGCACGTCGTAATGCTCCATCGCGAACATCCTGCCGGTGCGGCCGAAGCCGGTCTGCACTTCGTCGGCGATCAGCACGATGCCATGGGCGTCGCAGATCCGGCGCAGGCCGCGCATCAGATCCGGTGGCGCCTGGTGGAAGCCGCCCTCGCCCTGCACCGGCTCGATGATGATGGCCGCGACCTGCGAGGCGTCGATGTCGGCCTTGAAGATGAAGTTGATGTAGGACAGCGTGTCCTCGACCGAGACATTGCTGCCGGCGATCGGGAACGGCGCGTGCCAGATGCCGGGCAGCGGCGGCCCGAACGGCTTCTTGTACGGCATCACCTTGCCGGTCATGGCGTTGGCGAGCGCGGTGCGGCCGTGGAAGGCGCCGGTGAAGGCGATGATGCCGCTGCGGCCGGTGGCGGCGCGCGCGATCTTGATGGCGTTCTCGGTCGCCTCCGCGCCGGTCGTGAGCAGGATCGACTTGGTGGGACCCGCAATCGGCGCCAGCGCGTTCAGCCGCTCGCTGAGCCGAACGTAGGGCTCGTATTGCAGCACCTGGAAGCAGGTGTGGGTGAAGCGGTCGAGCTGGGCGCGGATCGCGGCCACGACCTGCGGATGGCAATGGCCGGTGTTCAGCACGGCGATGCCGCCGGCGAAATCGACATAGCGCCTGCCCTCGACGTCCCAGACCTCGCTGTTCAAGGCGCGGTCGGCAAACAACGGCGTCGCGTAGCTGACGCCGCGAACGACGGCCTCGTGCCGCCGTGCCGGCAATTGTTCGTTTGCAGACGGATTCGCAGCCATGGTTCACCTCCTTGCCCGGACATGTCGGTGCCGGAGGCTAAGCGTGCCCCTGCCGTGAACAATCAGCTTGTTTCGCGGAACAGGTGGCTTTTATGCACCAGAGCTGCCCCCGCCTCGCGGCCCGCATTCTGTCGCCGGAACCGGGGCGCGGCTGATCGAGGATCAGGCGATCCTCTTCAGCTTGTCGATCTCGCCCATCACGCCGGAGAGCTCGGCGCTGCGCTCGCGCACGAAGCCGCCGAGCTCGGCGAGCACGCCGGTGATCGTCTCGAGCTTGGTGAACATCTGCTCGATATGAGTGACGATCCCGCCATAGCCTTCACCCGCCTGGACCAGCTGGCCGCGGGTCTCCTGGATGTTGGAGCCGAGGGAGGCGAGCGAGGTTTCCATTCCTCCGATCGAGGCATGGGTGCGCGACAGGCTGGACCGCGTGTCCTGAGCGAGCTTCTTGACCTCGCTGGCGACGACGGAGAAGCCGCGTCCGGCCTCGCCCGCGCGCGCGGACTCGATGGTGGCGTTCAGCGCCAGCAGGTTGGTCTGCCCGGCGATCGTATCGATGATCTTGAGAATGTCGCGCAGACCATTCATGGCCTGAGTCAGGCCGGCGAACTCGTCGGCGAGCGCGGTCGTGTCGGTCGCCTTGATCGCCGAATCCGCGCTGGTCAGGATCACCGAATGGATGTCCTTGACGATGGTATTGATCGCGGCGGTCTGGCCGAGCGCGTTCTCCACCTTCTCGCTGAGCAGCGCGCTCGTGCCGAGATATTCGGTCAGGCGCGCGACGATGCCGTCCTTGATCCGGTTCAGCAGGACCATGCGGTTGAGATGGCTGCGGGTGAAGTAGCTGGCGAAGTTCGCATAGTGGACCGGAAACATATCCGCGAACGAATCCTGCAGCGCCTGGCTCCGCGTATCGAAGAACACCACCGCCGTCAGCGTCTGATTGATGTTGATGCCGAACAGCTCGCCGAAGGTCGAAAACCCGGCCACCGGCATCGGCCACAGGCCGGAGAGGTTTCGCAGCGCGCTCTCGTTGTTCAGGCGGCGCAGGATGCAGTCGTTGAGAACCGCGCCGATCGCGGGCGGCTTGCCTTGCAGGAAGGCCTGGAGATCCCGTCGGGTCTGCTCGACGAAATCGGTCGCCTCCAGCAGTTCGAGGCGATCGCCGGAGTTGACGTCGCAGAAGAAGGAGATCACGCCGGTGTCGGCATTGATGTCGGCCACCGAGCGGACGAACAGATCAGCGCCGACCTCGATTCCGAAAGAGTAGCGCTGCATCTTGGACATGACGCCGGCGGGCGTGGTCTTGAGAGCCGCGGCGACGGCGTTGGCGAAGGGCTGGATCTCGTTGGTGCGCTCGTCGAGCACGCCGGACACGGTGCGCCGGTTCGGATCGGCTCCCATCACGACGAAGGACTGTCCGGTCTTCTTGAAGTTCTGGCTCTTGAACAGGCTGAACCCGCGCCCCTCGGCCATCTTCATGAAGATGAGAAGCGCATGATTTTCGATCACGCGGTTGCCGTCGAAGATGTAGGTGTTCTTGAAGTCGAGCTTGCCGCCGGCCGAGCCGCCGACGAAGGCACAAGGAAACTTGCCGGCGCGGTAGACCGCTTCCATGAAATAGTTCTCGCTGGCCGAGACGCCGTCCACCAGCGTGAAGGCGAGCGTGTCGCGCACGTCGATCCCGAACGGCGTCCGCACGGCCGCCAGCGACCGGACGATCGCCTCGATGCGCTGATCATGCGGCAACGACGGCGCGCCCTTGCGGATGTCGTCGTTCTGGAGCGGCACCGCATGGACGCTCACCGCCTGAAACAGGTCGGCCGGAAACACCTGGATCACGACCGACGACCAGCGAGTCCCGGTCGGCTTGTAGAGCGTCGCGGGAGACGCGGCGCAGAGCTCTCCTGCAGTCGAGACGGCGATCACGGTCGTGCGGCCGGCCAGTCTGCGGAGCTCCGTCGTGACCCCCGCGAAGTCGAGGTGTGGAGAGACGAAGGCGAAGGCGAGCGGCGATGCGGCGCCGTCGAACATGAAGCTGTCGGCGGAGACGCCCGCGAGCCTGTCATCCGTATCGATGACACGGATCGCCTGCGGCTCGCGCATGCTGGGCGGCTCCGCGTCAACAGCAGGCTCGCTCAGGGATTTTGCCGTGGCTTGCGAGCTCTTCGAGAACAGTGTCAACATCGGCGCGGCCTGCTTCGGTGATCAACATCCTGATGAGTTGGTTAAGTCGATCCCATTGCTATTTCGTGTATGAGTTCCGCGAGGCCGTTGCCGCGCTTCAAAATCTGCACCCGTACGACTACGGCCGCTACGCGGAATGATTCTCAATGTCATGTCGCGCATGCCCCGCAGCGCGACTCGCGAACCATCCGCTCGTCGAGCTGATACGAACTAATTGCGTGACCATGGCATGTCACGCGAGCCAGAGCGGAGCTCAATGCAGCGCGCTAGGCCAGCACCGTCTTCAGCCAGGCCCGGAGCGCTATGATGGCGGGCTCGTCCCAGCGCTCCCTCAGCGCCACCAGCTGATAGGCGCCCATGTGAACCGACGACGGCATCACTTCGACCAGCGCGCCGCTGCGGATGTCCTCGGCCACGAGGATTTCGTTGGCGAGCGCGACGCCCTGGCCGATCCGCGCCGCCTCGATCGCCAGATGCGCGTGCCACAGCCGCTGCCCGCGCAGGCTGACCTGATGCTGATAGCCGGCCAGCTCGAACCAGCGCTCCCATTGCGCGGTGGACTCCTCGTGGATCAGCGAGGCCTTCGCCAGGCCGGCGAGCGTCACGATCTCCGGAAAGCGCGCCAGATAGGCCGGGCTCGCCACAGGGAACACCCGCGGCCGTGCCAGCGCCTCGGCCATCAGGCCGCTGCCCGTGTGCAGATCCTCGGCGTAGACGATCTCGGCGTCGGCCTCGCCGCGCGGCAGGTCGGGATGCGACAGCGTCGGCTGCAGGTGGATGTCCCAGTTGCGCGGCGGCCCGGTCAGCTCCGGCAGTCGCGCCAGCAGCCGGCGGTTGGCGAGCCCTGGGATGCACCAGATATTCAGCGTCGGCCGCGCCGCCGGCCGCACTGCCGTGGTGGCGCGGGCGATGATGTCGAAGGCCTGGGTGACCTCGGCGTGGAACTGCCGGCCGGCCTCGGTCAACGCCAGGCCACGCCCTTCGGCGCGGACCAGCGCGACGCCCAGGCTGCGCTGCAGGTTCTGCAGATGGCGGGAGACGACGGTGTGGCTGACGGCGAGTTCGTCGCCGGCGGCGCGAACGCTGCCCCGCCGCCCGACGGCCTCAAAGGCACGCAGCGCGATGAGAGAGGGCAATCGGGGTCGCGTCATGCTCGCACAGTGTCCCGCCTGCGCGACTCACGCCCCCGCCCGCCGAAAGGCGA
>NZ_CAFJ01000476.1 GCF_000239795.1 Bradyrhizobium sp. STM 3809
TGCGCTCGAGTTCTATGACTTTGTGATCTATAGCTTTTTCGCCGGCACGATCGGCGCGCTGTTCTTTCCGTCGCAAGATCCGGCGGTTCAGCTTCTCCTGTCGTTTGCCACCTACGGTGTTGGCTTCTTCCTCCGCCCGCTGGGCGGTGTCGTGCTGGGTGCCTTCGCTGACCGGAAGGGGCGCAAGGCGGCCACTGTCCTGACGCTGTTCCTGATGGCTCTGGGAACGGGCATGATCGGGTTCGCCCCGGTCTATGCCCAGGTCGGGCTGGCGGGGCCGTTCGTGGTCGTGCTCGGACGCCTGATCCAGGGCTTCTCTGCAGGTGGCGAGGTCGGCGCGTCGACCACGCTGCTCGCGGAATATGCACCACCTGCCGAACGCGGGTTTTTCGGAAGCTGGCAGCTCGCGAGTCAGGGGGCTGCGGTGCTCGCTGCGGCCGGGATCGCGTGGAGCATCAACACATTGCTCTCTCCGGAAGAGGTCAGGGCCTGGGGCTGGCGGGTTCCGTTCATCGTCGGCATCATGATCGTGCCGATCGGTCTCTGGCTGCGCAGCGCGCTGAATGAAACGCATGCCAACGAAGACAATGTCCGCACGCGCGAAGTCAGCTCGCTGTCGGTCGCCTTCCGTGAGCACTTCGGCAAGATCGTGACGGGCGTTGCCCTGGTCATCGGCGGGACGGCGGCAAATGCGATCGTCGTGCTCTACATGTCCACCTACGCCATCCGGCAGCTCGGCATGGCACCGACCACCGCGCTGTTCGCGGGAATAGCCGCCGGTGTGGTCACGCTGATTGCGGCGCCGCTCGCCGGCAAATTGTCGGATGGTCTCGGGCGTCGGCCTGTCGCGGCACTTTCCTATGGCTTGATCGCTCTCACGATCTATCCGGCCTTCCTTCTGCTGAATGCATCACCGACCCTCGGCACGCTCCTCGGAGTGGTCGTGGTGCTTGGCGCGCTCAATGCCAGCGGCGGAGCGCCGGTGATCATCAGTCTTGCCGAAATCTTTCCCGTCGAAGTTCGTGCAACGGGGATGTCGCTCGTCTATGCGCTCGGCGTTGCGATCTTTGGCGGCTTCGGTCAATTCATCGTCACCTGGCTGATCGGTGCGACAGGCAGCCCGGTTGCGCCGGCCTGGTACGTCATCGCCTGCTGTGCGGCCACGCTGATCGCGTTGCGCTTCACGCTGGAAACCGCTCGCAGCACTCTGTCCTGAAGCATTCAAACCCGCGAAGACAGCGTCTTCGCGGGGTCTCATCGCTCCGGAGCGCGAAGCATGAATCTGAGTCCCGAAATCGTTGCATTCGCCGCAGACATGAAGCGGATCCGGCGAGACATCCACGCCAATCCCGAAATCGGGTTTCAGGAGACGCGGACCTCCGACCTCGTCGCTCAGATGCTGTCGAACTGGGGGATCGAAGTTCATCGCGACATCGGCGAAACAGGGCTCGTCGGGGTCATCAGGGGGCAGTCCGACGGACGCCGTATCGGTTTGCGTGCCGACATGGACGCCCTGCCGATGCAGGAAGCCACCGGTCTTCCGTACAGTTCGCGCAATGCGAATGCCTTCCACGGATGCGGGCATGACGGCCACACGACGATGCTTCTCGGGGCGGCGCGTTACTTTGCTTCGACGCGCCGGTTTTCTGGTGAAGTCATCGCGATTTTCCAGCCTGCCGAGGAAGGCCTCGGCGGGGCGCGGCGGATGCTATCCGACGGCCTTTTCGACCGGTTTCCATGCGACGAAATCTACGGCTTGCACACCTGGCCCAATGCTCCCGTCGGCCGCATCAGCCTGAAGATCGGAGCCGCGATGGCTGCGGCTGACAATTTCGACATCGTGGTCACCGGGCGTGGCTCACATGGCGCGCAACCACATTACGCGATCGATCCCGTGATGGTCGCCGTATCGATCGCGCAGGCCCTGCAGACGATTGTTGGTCGAAATCTCGACCCCTTAAAGACGGCGGTACTATCGATCACGCAGATCCACACAGGTTCGGCACATAACGTCATTCCCGATACTGCGCGAATTTCGGGCACAATTCGGACCTTCGATGAAGCGACGCGCGACATGATCGCCCAGCGCATGACAGAACTCGCCCAATCGATCGCAGTCGGATTTGGCGCGCGGTCCGAGGTCATCCTGGATCCGCGTTTCCGCGTTCTGATCAACAGTCCTGTGCCGTCGAACGCGGCCATAGCGATTGCGCGAGACCTTGTCGGGCCTTCGATGGCCGAATTCGATGCCGAACCGCTGACCGGCAGCGAAGATTTCGCCGATATGCTGCAGCACGTTCCTGGCGCATATATGCTGTTGGGACAGGGACTCGGACCCAGCCTCCACAACCCGCAATTCGATTTCAATGATGAGGTTGCACCGATAGGCGCGTCCCTATTGGCGCGGATTGCCGAAGCCCGGACGGCTGCCTGAAGCTGGTGAGCGAAGGTACACCGGTTCTCGCGATGCGCGTCGTCGGCGAATTTGACGCTCTGCAGGCATTTCGCTGTCTGAGCCGGAAGATGAAGCCCCATCGCGGGCCGTCGCCCCTGAGAGTCTGCGCGGACGCAGTCCGCTCGGGGCATGTATGAGAGCAGTCTTAGATCGTGACCAGTATCACAGTGCCGACCTCGCAAGAGTCCTAATGAACTGTCGCTGGCGCCCAATCACGGGCTACCGACATTGAGGAGACGGTTATGATCGAGAAGCTCAACAGCGAGACCACGGGTGAGCAGGTGTGTACGCCGACCGAACTGACTGAGGCCGAGCTTGTGCAGATCTCGGGTGGCATTGTCGACAATGGCTCTGGTGATGTCCCCTGGTGCGGGACCAAGCCGCCGGGCTGGCACCCCGGCCCCGTCCATCACAGCTGATGGTCGCGCCGCAATCATTGCGTCGATGCTTGCCGACACTCTGGGAAGACGCGAAGGAGATCAAGGGGAGTGGCTTCTGCCACTCCCCTGTCTTTGCACGAGCGCCGAAGCGAGCGGGGCGCTCGTCCGCTCTCATCGTCAACATCTGCGATGCGCCGGTCGATGTTGCTTGCCAACCAAGTGTGATGCGCAGCACGGCGTCCACGCGCGGCTCATGCCATCGCTGTCCCCCGCGGCAATGATGCCGTTTCAACGATAGGAAGCCACAAATGAACGAGATCAGCCCAAGGCCTGAAAATGAGTTGACCGACCGTCAACTCGAAACGATCAGCGGCGGCGGTGGCGGCGATAAATCGAACGACCGCTTCAGTGAAACTGTCAGCAGCAAAGACGGTGGAATGGTGTCGGGAAGGGCTGGCGAAACGCACCTCGGCGGAAGTTGCGCCTATTAGCAGTTGGTCCCCGGCGCGGGCCGGCTGCCCGCGCCACCTTCTTCGGCCCCTGGTCGCTTCACGGCGACTACGAACGGTGCAGCAGAAGCT
This sequence comes from Bradyrhizobium sp. STM 3809, assembly GCF_000239795.1. Classification (GTDB taxonomy): domain Bacteria; phylum Pseudomonadota; class Alphaproteobacteria; order Rhizobiales; family Xanthobacteraceae; genus Bradyrhizobium. Next base: position 3,417 of record NZ_CAFJ01000476.1, read on the forward strand.
GCCCACCGGATCAAAAATGATCTCAGTCAAGCATCTCTCGGGTGTGGGCGACGAACGCGCTCGGATGCGCGTGCAGCGCGTCGTAAGGAACATCCTGCTGTCGAATGCGCTCTTTGTAGCGGCATTGCGGCTTGCATCCGCAGTGCATGCGGCTCCCGTCGAAGAGATCGTCCGGGTTCCGGTTTCCGTGCACACAAGCTCCGGTCCGCTGGTGCAGACCATCGTGGTGACCGTTTTTCGAGACGACCAGCGGGGGAAGTCTCCCTATTTGATCATCAACCATGGCCGCTCTGGCGACCCGGACAAGCGGGCCACATTCGGGCGGGCACGCTTTCCCGAGATCTCCCGTCAATTCGTCGCGCTCGGCTTCACGGTGCTGGTGCCCACCCGCATCGGCTATGGCGTGAGCCAGGGCCCCGACGTGGAATCACCGGGGCCATCCTGCGACAACAGGAACTACGCGCCTGGATTCGACACCGCAGCAGAGGAGATCGGCGCCGTTCTGCGCTCTGGCGAGGCGATCGTCCATGCGGACACGTCGCGAGGCCTCGTGGTCGGCACATCGTTCGGCGGCATGCTGTCGATCAAGCTCGCCACGAACGGCCTCCCCGGACTCGCGGGAGTCGTGAACTTCGCCGGCGGCATGGGCGGCAATCCCACGCAATGGCCGGAGCACCCTTGCGCCGCGGCTCAGATCGACCAGCTCTATCGAGGGTATGGTGCGAGGGCCAGGGTTCCAAGCCTGTGGCTATACAGCAGCAACGACCGCTACTGGGGTCCGCTTCTGCCGCGACAATGGTACGCAGACTTCGTGCACGCCGGCGGCACTGCGGAATTCGTTCAGCTTCCGCCGTTCGCCGAGGATGGCCATATGAGCTTCAATGGCAATCCGGACGCATGGTCTCCGGCATTCCAGCAATTCGTACGCAAGCTTGGGCTGATCGATTAGGTAGAAGGCATGCGCGTCATGAGAGCATTCCCGGACGTCTGGCTGGCGGCGTTTGCCGCGCTGTCGTTGTTCACGGCAGCCGCGAGAGCGGTCGACGACGAGCTCACCATCCCGGCTGGACGACCTGACATGAGAGTCGAGGGACAAATACCCTCGCCGGAAGGCGGGCGCGTCATCCTCTATTCGCGATCGCATTACGGCAACTATCCGCTGGCCAGCTACTCGTTCGTTCGCGGACTCCGCGGCGATGACCGGACAGTTTGCAACGACGTTGATCTCGTGTTCGGCAATGCGCGGAGGAGCGAAGCATTTTCCGGACAGCGCGTCGATTCGGTGCCTGGCGCCGCAGGGCCGGTGAACGGAGCGCCCGGCCTTGACGGCGGCGGACCGGGTACCGAGGACCAGTTCCGCGTCGGTCTGTTCGGCACTGCACGTCACCGCATCATCGACATGGGGCCGATCGCCGATGACGTGCTGCCAGGCGTTCCGCCTGCGGCGAAGAATGCCGGATCGGATCATGCAGCCGTCCATCAGGGGCACGTCTACATTGTCCGCCTCAATGACGACAACGATCGGCGTTTGGCCACCCCGATCTACGTCAAACTGCGCGTCCTGTCGCACAGAGATAATGATGCCGTCCTGATCGAGTGGCACCGATTGCAAGGCTGAGTGCTCCATTCTCCAGGTGACTTGCGGCGGCGCGAGTGGCTCCGAGTGCCGGCCCCGCGTGCCGGCGCAACCGTCACTCGGCCCGCGCCGCCCTAAAGAGCCAGTCGCCATAGCTCTCGCGTGACCGATGTCACGGACCTTTTCTCGGCCGCAGTCCAACATCACGGCGCCGGCTGGAGGCCGGTTCGGTCCAAGAGGAGATGTCAATGCCGAATTCTTCGCTGCCCAAGTCAACGACCAAGCGACCCAAGGAGCCGTTTGATCCGGCTCTCGACGCTCCCATCGCCTTGACGCCCGACCAGCTTGAGGTGGTCGTCGGCGGCACCACGAGGGAAGGCGCCGGCGGTGGGACCACGACCGGCTACAGCCCGCCCAGCCGGTCATCGAGCGCCAGCTAGTGCCGCACTGCGCGGCTAGACACAATGCGCCCGCTTGGCGCCGGCAATGAATTGGAGGTCTTGATGTCGAAGCTGGAGTTCCGACCCCTGGATTGCCCGAGTGCTCAAGCGGGCGCACGAGATGCGCGGGTCTATGGCGTACTCACCGGTTCTCCGGCTGCCCGCCGCGTCGGCTATCTCACCGAGACGCAGCCCGTCTCCGAGAAGATATTGGCACTGTCCGGTCCGGCAAGACCGACCGAGGTGTTTCGTATCGCAGGGACTTGCGAGATGAGTGGCTGTAAGCACTTCAAGGGCAATGCATGCACGCTGGCGCAACGCATCGTCGACGGTCTGGCGCCTGTGGTGAATTCCCTCCCGCCTTGCCAGATTCGTCCGACCTGCCGGTGGTTTCATCAAGAGGGGCGGAATGCCTGCACGCGTTGTCCGCAGGTGATCACCGACAAACCCGATGCGACGGCGGAAGAGAGGCGGATCGCGAACGATGATGACGCCGCATAGGCGCATCAATTGCGCTGCGCCGGTCCCGGGCTGACAGTGTCAGCTCGGAATGGTCGCGCGGCCGAGGCGCACACCAAGAGGTGCCGACCTCTATCAGTCCGCGCTCTCGTCGCGATCTCATCCCTTGAGATGCGCAGGGGTCTCGCCGACCGCGCGGTCTCTCGCTCTCCATGGCCGTTTCCGTGAAGCACCCCTGGCCCTTGCCATTTTTCGATCGAGCGAATTCCGTGACGCTCATCACGGCAACGCTGAGCGCAATTTGCGATGATACCCGCGTTGGGCGGGGATGGCCTGCCCTTTCGAAGCGAGGACATTCACGATGACCTTCAATGCAAACGACACCGCGATCGAGTTGATGGACGACGAGCTCGATTGCGTCGACGGCTGCGGATCGACCAGTGCATGCGTCGCCGCCTGCGTGGAAAAGAACAAGTGTGAGACGAACGCCTGCGTCGACAAATGCATGACGCAGTGTTCAAAGCAGTAATGAACGATCAGCGGTGACGGCAACGCGCCATGGGATCCCCGATTTTGCATCCGCTTTGCGCGGCTGCAATGCGGTGGATGCCCAGGGCGCGCCCCTCATCGACGTCGATCGTTGGATCTGACATTCCGAGCGGGGAGCAAGGAACACAGCATGGCCCATCCCTGTTGCTTTCATCTCGTACACAATCATCAGCAGGCGCATGACGCTGCACAGCGCCTGTTCGAGCACCTGCGGGCCGAGATCGAACCGCTCTTGCCCGCCTCTGCCGAGATATTGCATATCGGCGCGACTGCCGTTCCCGGATGTCTCACGAAAGGCGACCTCGATGTGGTCGTAAGGGTGGATCGCGATGACTATCCCGCAGCCGAAGCCAAACTCGCGGATCGCTTTTTGCGCAATCGCGGCTCAGTCCGGAACGAAGAGTTCGCCGCCTTCGAGGACCCCAACCGGGTGCCGCATCTGGGCATCCAATTGACAACGAAAGGATCGGATTTGGATTTGTTCCATTTGTTCACGGCGGCGCTGGTGGCCAATCCCGAGCTTGTTGGCCGCTACAACGCGATCAAGCTTGCGTATCACGGCCGACCCATGGATGAGTATCGGGCCGTCAAGGATGCCTTTGTGAGCGAGGTGCTGCGGTCGCGTCCGCGTTGATGCGGAAAACACGATCCAGCCGCGTCGCGCGCGGCAAGTGCCAGGATCTCCAGCAATCGAACAATCTGCCCGCTTCCGGATGCAGCGACGTGTCACCGGCCGTCTCCGTCGGGGGTCCGGCAGCGCGACCGGTTTACGGCAATAGGGTCTGATCAGCCCGATCACCTGCCGCGTTCAGGTGGGCCTTCGCGTGTGGCAGCGCAGGGGGCCGGGACTCTCCCGGACCCCCTGGCGTATCCCTGCTCAGTGCATGCAGGCGTTGATGTCGACCAGCGTTTTCGAGACGACGGCTCCGGTCAGATTGTTCCGACAGACATTGTAGAGGCCGGTCGGAGAGCCGCACACCTTGCTGCAGCTGACGACACTTGCCACGCCGCCGCCGTGATAGCCCACGGGCCTTCTGGCGGGGTCGTTCGGGAGGACCTGCTTGTCGAATCCGCCGAGCGGCGGCCGCACATAGGTGACGGCGCTTTGCGCCATCGCGGAGGAGGTGAGGGCAACGGCGGCGAGCACCGCTGCAACAGACATGATGACCCGTTTCATGGAGAGTGCCTTTGTTGGTGGTTGAGGAAGAGATCGTCGTGATCGACGGGCGCAGTCTCCGCGAAGCAGTGCGGACTCACCGTGATCCGGCGCACGGAGCCCTTGTCTCCACATCGAGACGAACGACGGCGTCCCGAAACGGGCTGTGTGACGTCCGGCAGTTTTCCGCAAGGTGCAGCCGGCAACGATCTACGAGACACCGGGCTGGCGTCAAAGGAGTTGCCGCTTGGCAAAGGACGCGAACAGGCCTGGCCCTGCGCTGAGTTCATCGAACGTCCCGCTCTGCTCGATCCGTCCATTGACGAGCACGATGATGCGGTCTGCTCTCCGCACGGTGCTCAGCCGATGCGCAATCACCAGGCGGGTCACATTGAGGTTGCCGAGCGCATCGCTCACGATGGCTTGCGACCGGTTATCCAGCGAACTCGTCGCCTCATCGAACAGCAGGATGCGGGGGCGGCGCGCAATGGCGCGCGCGATCATGATCCGTTGGCGTTGGCCGCCGGAGAGCGTGCTCACGCCCTCCGAGACGTTCGTCAGCATGCCCATCGGCATTGCCTTGAGATCGTCTTCCAATCCTGCGAGCCGCGCGGCGTCCCAAGCCTGTTCTTCCGGCAACCGCACGCCACCACAGATGTTCTCGTAGATGCTCCCGGTCGCGAGCCTGGCGTTCTGAAGCACCACACCGATCTGTCGTCGAACCGCGCCGATGTCGAGCGTGTCGATCGACTTGCCGTCATAGAAAACAGCGCCGGAGTCCTGGCGGTCGAAGCCGAGCAGCAGGCGAAACAGGGATGACTTGCCGCTTCCCGAGGGCCCGACAATCGCGACATATTCGCCTTGTGAGATCTTCAGCGACACGTCGTCGAGCACGGGCGGGCCGCTCGGCACGTAACGGAACGTCACCCGCGCCAGTTCGATCGCGCCGGACAACTCGCCCGGATTCTTGCGTTCCTCGGCGACCTCCGCGGCGCTCGCAATCAGTGGACGCAGCCGGAGCAGGGGCGGAATGGCAACAAGCGCTTCGCCGAGGCCGGCCGCCCAGGCTCCGATTGCGCCCATCGACTGGCCGAACGCCGAGAAGAAGGCGAGGAAGCCGCCGACGTCCGTCATCAGCCCGCTGTTCGCGTAGGATGCGTAGCCGAAGATGATCAGCGTCGCGATCGTCGGGAACGATGCCTCGAAGGTGCCGAGGATGTTGGCGGCGGCCTGCGAGGCGATGAAGTGACGGCGCTGCACCGAGAACTGCCGGGACCAGACCGCGAGGGCCCGCGGAGTCGCGGCGGCCACCCGCAGCTTGCCGACGCCGGACAGAAGCTGCAGCAGGAAGCCGCCGATCCTTCCTTGTACTTCGGAATGCTGGGTTTCGTGATACAGGCGAACCGCGCTTGTGGCCATGATCGCAACGGCCCGCACCAGCGTCAACGCGATGGCAATCAGCGACAGACTGGCATCGTAATACAGCATCAGGCCGATGCTGAACCATCCGAACAGGCCGGCCATCATTCCGCGCAGCGCATATCCGGTCAACGTCCGGCGCGCGGCATCGACTCCCATGATGCGATCGACGACTTCGCCTGCCGTAAAGCGACGAAACAGCGACGCAGGAAGTCTGAGCAGGCGGTCAATCAGGGCTGCTTGCAATTTCCAGTCGATTCCGGCCTCGAGACGAAGCATGGCCAGGCCGCCCATCGTCTGAACGCCGGCCAGCGAGACGGCCGTCAGGCCGAGAGCCAGAGCGCAGAACGGAAGCTGGTCGATTTCGGAGCGCGGAATGATGGAGTTGATCAGGAGGTCGGTGATGAGCGGAGCCACCAGCGAGAGCAGCCCGATCGCCGTGACCGACAGAAGGATGCGCAGTGCATTGCCCCGCGAATGACGGGAGGCGAATCTGAGCAGGTCGCCGAAGCCGAGCGGTCGCGGCGGCAGAGGCGGATAGAGGGTGGCCGCTTCGGGAGCCAGCTGCATCGCAACGGTCCGATCGATGCTTCGGCGCTGCCCTGTACGCGGGTCGACCATGAGATAACCGCGCCAGGGTTCACGGATCAACGCCACGGGATCACGCATCTCGCCGAACCATGCGACGAGCGGTCCGACGTCCAGCTTCCACCACTCGCCGCGCAGAAGAACCTGGCGCACTCTCAACTGCGCATTCTGCGCAATCGTGGTAACGGCACTGAACCCGCTTTGATCGTGGTGGGTGCGGCCGGGTGCCGTGATAGGCGTATGGATCTGCTCGCCGACGATTCGGCAGGCACGAAGCAGAGCATCCCCGTCGCCAGCGTCGGCCGCGGACGTCTCGAAGCGTTGGCCGATGATGCCGGCCAGCCGCGCAAAGGCTTCCGACGTTTGTGATGCCGTGAATTCCTGCCGGTTGGCGAGACGTTCCGCTGCGCGGCGCCGGTCGTTCGTGAGCATTTCGGCAAGGCAGCAGCGTACGGCGAGTCCAAATCGTCGGAGTGCGCTCGGGAGCATGCCGGGATCACGCAACATCGGCTCGATCCGGACCGCGCATCCGGCCGCTCCCGCCTTGATCCACATGCCCGATGTCAACGGGAAAGGCAGTCCTTCTGCCAGATCCGCGCCCTGCGATCCCATCAATTGGGCCGATCCGCGAACCAGCGTCACCCAGGACAGCCGTCGCATCGGGCCGCGCCCGCACTCCCCTGCGACCAACTCGATCTCGCCTGCCTCCACCAGCTCGGGCATCTGCCAGGGAGGGGTCTGGCCGGTGACGACCTTCGCGACCTGGCCGATCCAGGTTGTTATCCCATCGGTCTCGGTCAGTGCATCCAGTGAGATCAGCTGAGCCCGCGCGCCGGGCGTCCCGACCGCGATGAACTTGATGAGTTGAGGGCCATTCAGATCGTCGAGACCCAGAATGAGGCCCTCGGGCTCGACTCGAAACAAATGATGGCGGGCACCGTCGCTACCATCTTCGGCGACGTCCACGGCAAAGATGTCGACCTGATGGGTCTTGACCCTGAGCGCATGATCACGATGGTCAAGCGGACGCGGGTGACGTCCGTCCAGGCATACGTCGTCGGAAGGCACGGCGCCTGCGTCGAGACCGGATCGGCGGCCAGGTTCGTTCATTCCTGTGTCACCAGCCTGGCATATTCGCCATTCCTTGCCATCAGATCTTCGTGGGTGCCGTGCTCGACGATCTGCCCTCGATGAAGTACGATGATCTGGTCGCAATCCCGGATCGTGCTGAGGCGATGCGCGATGATGATGCAGGTGCACCCGCGACGCCGCAGATGATCGTCGATGATCTTCTCGGTGATGGGGTCGAGCGCGGCGGTGGCTTCGTCGAGAACGATCAGCGAAGGCTGGCAGACGAGAGCGCGAGCGATCTCGATGCGCTGCCGCTGGCCGCCGCTGAAATTCGTGCCACCTTCGTTGACCTGGCAATCATAGTTGCCGGCCCGGGTCGCGATGTCATCCTGGATGGCGCTTTCCTTGAGAACGACGGAAAGATCAGCCTCCGCAACGGTTGGGTCCCACAGCGTGAGATTGTCGCGTGCGCTGCCTTCGAAAAGCAAAATGTCCTGGTCGACATAGGCGATCGAATTGGCCAGCACCGGCGCAGGGATGTCCGCCAGCTTCAGCCCGTCGATTCGGACTTCTCCGGCCCAGGGCTTGTAAAGGCCGCAGATCAGTCGTCCCAAGGTCGACTTGCCGCTTCCGGAGGTGCCGACCAGCGCTATTCGGGACCCCGGCTGAACCGTGAAGGAGATGCCCGCGAGCAGCGGCGGCTCGAGCGGCGAGTAGCCGAACTGGACGTCCTTGAGCTCGAGCCGCCCCGTCAGCTTCGCGGTCGCGAGATCTGCGCCGGCAGCGGGCTTCACCGTCTCGTCGAGCGGGTAGTTGTAGACGTCCTCGAGCCGCTCCATGGTCCCTCGGATCAGCTGAAGGGCGCCGGCCTGGTTGACGAGGTTGGTCATCGGCTCGGAAAAGCTGGCCGTCAGGGATTGGAAGGCGACGAGGCTGCCAAGGGTCAACGAACCTTCGACGACACGCAAGCCGCCCACTGCAAGGATGGTCGCCGTGGTCAGGCCGGAGACGAGCGCTGGCAGCGCGTCGAGGAGGAGCGAAGATTTCGCCAGAGCCTGCTCTGCGTTCAGCAACTTGGCCTGGACCCCCGACCAGTGGCCGAACATCTCGTCCTCAAGGCCGCTCGCCTTGATCGTCTCGATCGATCTGACGGCGCCGACCGTGACGCTGTTGAGTTTACCGCGTTCGAGCATGAGGCTGCGGTTCAAATCGGCGCGATTTCGGCCCATGATGCTGAGCGCCAGAATATTGGCGAGTGACGCGGAGACGCAGATCGCCGTGAGCAGCGGATCGTAGATCGACATTGCCACTGCGAAGAGCACAACGGAGGTGAGGTTGAACGCGTTGCTCGCGATGCCGCCGGACAGCAGGCGCGCAATCTGCTCGTTGGTGGCTACGCGCGCCGCGATATCGCCGGCATGGCGCTGGGTGAAGAACTCGATGGGCAGCGCCATGATCCGCCAGAGGAAGCGGCTGATCATGACGACTGCGAGCTTGGTCTGCAGCCTGAGCAGGAGCGACTGGCGCAACGCGGTTAGCACCGCGCGCAGCGCCGCCGTCAGCGCCATCCCGATCAGGAGCGGGCGTAGCCAGCTTGTTGAATGTTGGATCAGTACATTGTCGACGAAGATCTTGGAAAAGCCCGCGGCCACGATCCCAGGCAGCACCATGGCCAGGCTCAAGGCGATCAACAGGGCGACAGCCGCCTTGGAGGTCCGTAATTCCCGTAGCAGGAGCCGGGCTCCGTTCGGCTTGTGCCCGATGCGCTGGACATCGTCGCCCGGCTGAAAGGTCAGCACCACGCCCGTGAAGCAGCGGTCGAGCTCTTCCATATCGATC
>NZ_CAFJ01000475.1 GCF_000239795.1 Bradyrhizobium sp. STM 3809
TGTGGCAGGCCTATGGTTCGTGGCTCGGCAATCCCCTGCTGTTTCCGACCTTCACCGATACGCTCTCCGCGTTCTTCGAGAACATCGCCAATGGCGTGATCCCCGCGCGCACCCTGGTGTCGCTGGAGACGCTCCTGATCGGCTACGGCGTGGGCATCGCGCTCGCCGCCGTGCTGACCACGATCGCGATCGGCTCGCGGATCGGGGCCGACCTGCTGGAGGCGCTGACCTCGATGTTCAATCCGCTGCCGGCGATCGCGCTGCTGCCGCTGGCGCTGATCTGGTTCGGCCTCGGCAAGGGCAGCATCATCTTCGTGCTGGTGCATTCGGTGCTGTGGGCGATCGCGCTCAACACCCATTCCGGCTTCCGCTCGGTGTCGAACACGCTGCGCATGGTCGGCCTGAACTACGGACTGCGCGGGCTGAAGCTGGTGCGCTTCATCCTGATCCCCGCCGCGTTCCCGGCGATCCTCACCGGCCTGAAGGTGGGCTGGGCTTTCGCCTGGCGCACCTTGATCGCCGCCGAGCTGGTGTTCGGCGTGTCCTCCGGCTCCGGCGGCCTCGGCTGGTTCATCTTCGAGAACCGCAACCAGCTGGAGACGGCGAACGTGTTCGCCGGCCTGTTCACCGTGATCATCATCGGCCTCGTGATCGAGAACGTCGTGTTCGCCACCATCGAGCGCAAGACGGTGCGGCGCTGGGGCATGCAGCACTGATCGGCTATAATCAAAAGAACAACGAAGGGAGACGAGAATGTCCTGGAGCAAGTCACTCACCGCCGCCGCATTCGGCCTCGCCGCGCTGCTCGGCGCCACCCAGGCGCAGGCCGAGGTCAAGGAGATCCGGCTCTCCAAGGGCTACGGCATCCTCTATCTGCCGCTGATCGTGATGGAGGATCAGAAGCTGATGGAGAAGCAGGCCGAGAAGGCCGGGCTCGGTCCGTTCAAGGTGAGCTGGCAGCTGCTTGACGGCGGCAACATCATCAACGACGCGATGATGGCCGGCTCGCTCGACATCGCCGGCACCGGCGCGCCCGGCTTCATCACGCTGTGGGCCAAGGCCAAGGGCATTCCCGCGGTCGAGGTGGTCGGCGTCAGCGGGCTCTCCTCGACCTCGCTGTGGATGAACACCAACAATCCCGATATCAAGTCGCTGAAGGACTTCAAGCCGAGCGACAAGATTGCGCTGCCGGGCATCAAGACCTCGCTGTCAGCGGTCATCCTGCAGATGATGGCCGCGCATGAGTTCGGCAAGGAGAACTATGCCAAGCTCGATCCGATGACGGTCGGCCTGCCGCATCCGGAAGCGGTGGCGGCGCTGACCTCGGGCAAGACCGAGATCACGGCGCATTTCACCTCGCCGCCGTTCTCCTACATCGAACTGAAGGATTCCAAGATCCACCGTGTGGCCAACTCCGCCGACGTGCTCGGCCGTCTCACCATGGACGTGGTGTTCGCGCCCAAGCGCTTCGTCGACGCCAATCCGAAGGTCGTGCAGGCCTTCCTCGACGCGCTCGACGAAGCCTGCACCCTGATCGCCAACGACAAGGCCGCCGCCGCCGAGATCTATGCCCGCACCGCCAAGGTGAAGACCACCAAGGAGGAGGTGCTGGAGATGCTGCAGGACAAGGACACCTGGTTCTCCGCGACCCCCGAGGGCGTGCTGAAGATCGCCGAGTTCATGCACGGCGTCGGCTCGATCAAGGTCAAGCCGGCGAACTGGCAGGACATGTTCGTCACCCAGCTGCGCGACCGGAAGGGAAGTTGAGCCGATCTAGGAGGCCTGCGGAAACGCGATGCGCACCCGCAGGCCGCCTTCTGGCGAGGTTGAGAGATCGAGGCGCGCACCATGTGCGTCGGCGATCTGCTTGACGATGGCGAGGCCGAGCCCGCTGCCGCCGGTGCTGCGGCTGCGGGAGTTCTCCAATCGGAAGAACGGCTCGAACACCGCGTTGCGGGCATCCGGCGGAATTCCAGGTCCATCGTCGTCGATCGCGATCACGACGCCGTTCTCCGGCAGCAGCCGTACGGTGCAGCGCGTCGCGAAGCGCAGCGCGTTCTCGATCAGATTGATGAACAGGCGCCGTAGCGCCGTCGGCTCGCCGAGAATGATCAGCGGCGCATGACTGAGCTCGGCCTTGATCCGCGCGCCGCTCTGACGCCGGTCCTCCACGATCTCCGTGAGCATCGCGCGGAGATCGACCGGCTGGCGCTGGATGGCCGCGAAGCCGCCGCGCGAGACCGCCAATGCGTCCTCGAGCAGCCGCGTCATCTCGTCGAGATCGCCGGCCGCCTTGTCGCGCTGCTCCGGCTCGGGCAGGCGCTCGACGCGCAGCCGCAGCCGGGTGATGTAGGTCTTGAGGTCGTGCGAGACCGCGCCGAGCAGCAGGGTGCGGCCGCGCACCAGTTCGGAGATGCGGGTCTGCATGTCATTGAAGGCCGCGATCAGGTTGCGGATTTCCGGCGCGCCGGCGGGCTTCACATGCGCGACCGTGGCATCGCTGCTGAATTGGCCGAGCGAGCGGCTGAGCTGGCGCAGCGGCCGGGCCTCACGCGCGATCGCGATCACGGCGGCCATCCCGATCAGCGCGCCGAGCAGGCCGACGCCGAAGCCGGGCGGCAGCCCGAGCAGGCGCGGCCCGGTTGCGCCGAACGTTTCGAACACGACGTAGCCGCTGTCGCGCAAGGACACGGCGAACCGCTCCGAGCGGTTGATGCTGCGCCAGTAGTCGCCGAGGTGCCAGTCGCGCCAGCGCGGCAGACGGCCACGAGGGCTCAATGCGATCACGTCGCGTGGCTGCAGCGACTGCAGATACAAAGCGAAGAAGCGCTCGGCGAGCGGCCTGCGCATCGTCCCGGCGGAGGCTTCAGGGCGTTCCTGGGTTAGCGTCACATGGAGTCGTTCGCTGCTGACCGCCTTGAGGATCAGCGGGCGTTCGGCCGGCCCGGCGTTTTCGATCAGTTGGACGATGGCGCTGACCTGCTCGGGAACGGGAAACAATCGGCTCAGGATCTCCTCGCGCGACTCGCTCAGGAACAGCCAGCCGACGCCGACCACCCACAGCGCGATCAGCGCGAACAGCACGATCGCCATCAGCCGGCCGGCGAAGCCGAGGCGCCCGAGCACGGCTCACAGCTCCTTGACGCTGCCGGTGAAAATGTAGCCGGCACTGCGCACGGTCTTGATCAGTTCGTGCTCGCCATCGCGCTCGATCTTCTTGCGCAGCCGGCTGACCTGCACGTCGATGGTACGGTCGAGCGGATCGGCCTGCCGGCCGCGCGTCCAGTCCATCAGCTGCTCGCGCGACAGCACGCGGTTGGGCCTGACCAGGAAGCAGCCGAGCAGCTCGAATTCGGCGCTGGTCAACGGCAGCGGGCCGTCCTCGGCATGCGCGATCTCGCGCTTGTCGAGATCGACGGTGAGCGTCGCATTGACGAGGAAGCGGCGGTTCTCGAGCGGCGCCGGCTCGGCGCGACGGAGGATGGCGCGGATACGCGCCACCAGTTCGCGCGGGCTGAACGGTTTCGGCAGATAGTCGTCCGCGCCCATCTCCAGCCCGACGATGCGGTCGATCTCGTCGCCCTTGGCCGTGAGCATCAGGATCGGCACCCGCGAGGCCGCGCGAAGCCGTCTGCAGATCGACAGCCCATCTTCGCCCGGCAACATGATGTCGAGCACGACGAGGTCGGGATCGCCGAAGGTATTGCGGAAACGGTCGAGCGCCGCGCCGCCGTCGCCGACATCGACGCGAAAACCCTCGCGCGCGAGATGGTCGCGCAGCAGGCTGCGGATCTCGATGTCGTCCTCGATGATGAGAAGATGGGGGCGCGTATTCATGCGAACAGCTTAGGAAAACCGCGGCGAGCTCGGCAAGGATGGCCGGGACGCCGTTACAAATCGTTACACCGGCGCGCCCCGCTGCAAACCGCCCGCAAAGTTGGTGGGCGAGGCTCTGCCTACGCCATGTGGCGTTGCAGATGTGCAAAGGAGAGCAAGATGTTTTCAGTTCGGAGCTCGATGGTGGCCGCGGCGATCGCCGCCATGGTGATGGCGCTGGGGTCCTCGGGCGCGCAGGCCTGGACCCGCAGCGGCGGCGGTGTCGGTCCGCGCGGCGGCACCTGGTCGTCGTCGGGCTCGGGCGGCTGCGCCGGCGGCAGCTGCAGCCATACCGGCAGCTTCACCGGCCCGCGCGGCGGCGTCGTCACCAACAGCGGTCAGACGAGTTGCGCCGGCGGTACCTGCACCCACACCGGAACGACGACCGGGCCGTATGGTGGTACCATCAATCGCAGCAGCACGTTCACGCGCTAGAGGCGATCGAAAAGCCGGCTCCGCGCGTCCGCGGGGCCGAGCGGGGCGGCACCGGTGCAAAGCATGACAGCGCGCCGCCGCGCCGTCGTCATCCCGAAATCGGCTTCCTCGGAGATCCCCATGCGCAGGATTCATCGCCTGTCGCTCGCGAGCGCGCTCGCAGCGACTCTCGCCTTCACGGCGTCGTTGGCGCGTGCCGACGACATCGACATCGCCGCGATTCAGCAGTTGCCGGAGGTCAAGGCCGCGATCGCCGCCTGCTATGCCGACCAGGCACGGCTGTGCGCCACGGTCCGGCCGGGGCAGGGCCGCATCGTGCGCTGCCTCGCCGCCCAGTCCGACCAGCTCAGCCGGAGCTGTGCGGCGGCCATGGAGACCGCCAGCGACGCGCTGACGGCCGCCGGTCTGGCGCTGCGGCCCGCGCCATCGCGAACGAAACTATGAGTGTCCGGGCGAGCCGCGCGGGGGCGGAATCGCCGCTTCGCGGCTCGCTTGGGCCGTCCAAATCGTCCCCCCTCATCGCGCAGGAGTGAGCAGTCAATGCGCGTCGCCCTCGATCATCAGTCCGCCCTTGCGTTGTCGTGTCTCGCCTTGGCCTTCATCGGCCTGGAAGTGCTCTACGGCCTGCTCGCAGGCCACGAGCAGGCTTATGATCCGGCCGAGACCCTCGCCTCGTTCGGCGTCGCCGCCGGCAATGCCGTTGCGAAGGCGCTGACCAGCGGCCTGGCCGCGGCTCCGCTGCTCCTGGCCTATCGTCACCGGCTGTTCGACATCCCGGTCGGATCGCTGTGGAGCTGGCTTGCGCTGTTCGTGGCCGTCGAGTTCTGCTACTACTGGTTCCACCGCGCGTCGCACCGGATCCGGTGGCTGTGGGCCACGCACGCGGTCCATCACTCCGCAACGCGCTTCAACCTGTCGGCGGGCATCCGCCTCGGCTGGACCGGACAACTGACCGGCGCGTTCCTGTTCTTCCTGCCGCTCGCCTGGATCGGCTTTCATCCCATCGCGATCACGCTGCTGCTCGGCCTCGGCTTGCTCTACCAGTTCTTCCTGCACACCGGCGCGGCCGTCGAATTCGGCCCCCTCGAATGGGTGCTGAACACGCCGCGCCATCATCGCGCCCACCACGCCATCAATGCGGCCTGCCTCGACAAGAACTACGGCTCGATTCTGATCGTGTTCGACCGGATGTTCGGAACCTTCGCCGAGGCGCCGGAGGGTGAGCCGTTGCGCTTCGGCGTGCATGGCCGGCCGCCGTCCAACAATCCGTTCCGCATCGCCTTCCGCGAATGGATCGCGTTGGCACAGGATGTCCGGCGGACCCAGGGCCTGGTGAGCAGGCTGCGCGTCCTGTTCGGTCCGCCGTGAGACGCGGCAGCTTCGGCCCGCCTTTCAATTTGCCGCGATGTCGACTATCTGACCCAGCGAAGGCGAGGGGCGGCCCGGACGATGTCACGGGCGCGGCCGGCCGATGATGGGGGAGATTGCGATGCGGAGACTGCTGACCGTGCTGGCGGCGCTCATGACGCTGAGCCTGACCAATTGCGGCTACAACGCCATCCAGACCAATGACGAGCAGGTCAAGGCGGCCTGGTCGGAGGTGGTCAACCAGTATCAGCGCCGCGCCGATCTCGTGCCCAACCTCGTCAACAGCGTGAAGGGCTTTGCGCAGCAGGAGAAGGACGTGCTGCTCGGCGTCACCAACGCCCGCGCCAAGGTCGGCAGCGTCCAGGCGACGCCCGACGTCGTCAACGATCCCGCCGCGCTGCAGAAGTTCCAGGCGGCGCAGAGCGAATTGACCGGCGCGCTCTCGAGGCTGCTCGTCGTCACCGAAAATTATCCGCAGCTGAAGTCGGATCAGCTGTTCCGCGACCTGATGTCCCAGCTCGAAGGCACCGAGAACCGCATCACGGTGGCGCGCAACCGCTACATCAAGGCGGTGCAGGAATACAATGTCGGCATCCGCACCTTCCCGAACAACCTCACGGCGATGGCGTTCGGCTACAAGGAGAAGGCCAACTTCACCGTCGAGAACGAGCGCGAGATCTCGGTCGCGCCGAAGGTCGACTTCAACGCGCCGTCGCCAGCGCCCGCCAAGTAGCCGGGAGAGCTGAACCGTGCGTGTGCTGACGGCCGTCAAGGCGTTGCTTGCCGCGCTGCTCGTTGGCCTCGCCACGCTGGTGTGGGCCGACGTCGCCGTGCCGCCGCTCACCGGCCGCGTCGTCGACCAGACCGGCACGCTGTCGTCGTCGGACATCGCGGGCCTGACGCAGAAGCTGAAGGACCTGGAGACGCGCAAGGGCAGCCAGGTCGCCGTGCTGATCGTGCCGACGACGCAGCCGGAGACGATCGAGCAGTTCTCGATCCGCGTCGCGGAGGCCTGGAAGATCGGCCGCAGGAAGATCGACGACGGCGCGCTGCTGGTGGTCGCCAAGACCGACCGCAAGCTGCGCATCGAGGTCGGCTATGGCCTCGAGGGCAGCCTGACCGACGTCACAGCGCGCCGCATCATCGACGAGGTGATCGCGCCGAAATTCCGCGCCGGCGATTTCGCCGGCGGCATCGATGCCGGCGTGGACCGCATCATCGGCGTGATCAACGGCGAATCGCTGCCGGTGCCGCAGCCGCAGGCGTCGCACGGCACCGACCTCGATTTCGACTCCATCACCTCCTTCGCGCCGGTGGCGCTGTTCGGCGCGATCGTCATCGGCGGCATCCTGCGGGCGCTGCTCGGCCGGCTGCTGGGCTCGCTCGCCACCGGCGGCGCGATGGGCGTGATCGCCTGGGTGATGGTCGGGTCGGCCGGGTTGGCCGCGCTGTCGGCGATCGCCGGCTTCGTCATCGCCTTCATCGCCGACAGCTTCGCCGCGATGAGCGGGCCCGGCAGCGGCCGCCGCGGCGGCTGGTCGACCGGCTCGTCGTCATCAGGCTGGAGCAGCGGCTCGAGCGACAGCGGCAGCTTCTCCGGCGGCGGCGGCAGCTTCGGCGGCGGCGGCGCCTCGGGCAGCTGGTGAGGCGAATGCAATGAGCATCAAACGGATCGGCCGGCACCTCCTGCATCATCATTGGCAGGTCAAGCGCATCTTCACGCCGGAGGTGCTGGCGCGCATCGAGCAGGCCATCAAGGACGGCGAGCAGTCCCATGCCGGCCAGCTCCGCTTCGTCGTCGAAGGCGCGCTCGACGGCCGGCCGCTGTGGCGCAACCAGCCGCCGCGCGAGCGCGCGCTCGACCTGTTCGCGCAATTGCGGATCTGGGACACCGCCCACAACAACGGCGTCCTGATCTATCTCCTGCTCGCCGACCGCGATGTCGAGATCATCGCCGACCGCGGCATCCACAACCGCGTCGGTGCCGCCGGCTGGGAGACGATCTGCCGGATGATGGAGGCGGAGTTTCGCGCGGGACGTTTCGAGCAGGGCGTCATCGCCGGCATCAAGGCCGTCTCTCGCGAGCTCGCAAGACATTATCCGCCGCACGCCGGCGATCCGAACGAGCTGCCGGACGCGCCGGTGGTGTTGTAGCTCACCCCGGCTGGTCGATGGCTCGCACTGTTCTCACCCCGTCATTGCGAGCGCAGCGAAGCAATCCAGAGTCCCGCCCGCCATCCTGGATTGCTTCGCTGCGCTCGCAATGACGCCGATGGAGCGGCTTGTTTTCAACTCACATCGTCGTCGCAGACGCGCCATACCGCTTCGCCATCGCTTCCGCCAATTCGGCCATCTTCGCCCGCAGCTCCGGCGGATCGAGCACCTCGGCCTCAGGGCCGAAGCGCAGCAGCTCGCCGGCCGCGTGCCACAGCGTCGTTCCCGTGGGAATGACTGCGATGCGCCAGCCCTCCGCATCAGCCTCGTCGGAGACGCGCGTACGCGCGCGCACGTAAGGCTGACTCCACACCTCCATCAGTCGCACGCCGAGCGGTGAGAGGCGCACGGTCGCATTGTTCGGATGCAGCTCCGCCTCCAGCCGCTCGGTCGCGGCGCGCCAATAGGCGGCGAGGTCGAAATCATCAGGCCGCGCGAAGCTCTCGTCGGTGACGGCACAATCGAGAATGCGTGCGACCCGATAGGTGCGCACGTTGCGTTCGACCCCGCCTGCGAGATACCAGCTGCCGCCCTTGAGCACGAGGCCGAGCGGCGCGACGCGGCGGCGCTTCTCGGAACGCCAGGCCTGGTAGCGGATGTCGACCCTGACGTCGCGCAGCAGCGCATCGGCGATGGCGCGCAGATGCGGCGGCTCCTCGGATTCGCCGAACCAGCCGGGCGCATCGAGATGGAAGCGCGCCTGCATCCGCCCGGCGTTCGCCCGCAGGCCCTGCGGCAGCGCCGCCACCAGCTTGGTCTGCGCCGCGCTCATCGCACCGTCGAGGCCGAGCGCCGCGGCCGGCCCGGGCAGGCCGGCCATGAACAGCGCATCGGTCTCCGCCGGCGACAGCCCGTTCAGCCGCACGCGATAGCCGTCGAGCAGGCGGAACCCGCCCTCGGCGCCGCGCTCGGCATAGACCGGGATGCCCGCCGCCGAGAGCGCATCGATGTCGCGATAGATCGTGCGCACCGAGACCTCGCAGGCTTCCGCAAGCTCCGGCGCGGTGACCTGTCCCTTCGCTTGCAGGGTCGTGAGGATGGAGAGCAGCCGGCTCGCGCGCATGCCGCCGTTAAACCATACCTGACATGGATTGTCAGGTATGCCGTGCGACAAGCCGGGCATCGCAGCCCGCCATGGGAGGAGACCATCATGACCGACAGGATCACGCTGTATTATTCGCCGCAGACCCGCGCCGCCGGCGCCCGCGTGCTGCTCGAGGAGCTCGGCGCGCCCTACGATCTCCACGTCCTCAACATGAAGGCCGGCGAGCAGCGCAAGCCCGAGTTCCTCGCCGTCAATCCGCTCGGCAAGGTGCCGACGGTCGGCCATCGCGGCGAGATCGTCACCGAGCAGGTCGCGATCTTCATCTATCTCGCCGATCTGTTCCCGCAGGCCGGCCTGACGCCGGCGCTCGACGATCCCTTGCGCGGGCCCTATCTGCGCTGGATCGCCTATTACGGTGCGTCGTTCGAGCCGGCGGTGATCGACCATTTCATGAAGCGCGAGCCGGCGCCGGTGACGCAGTCGCCTTATGCCGACTACGACACGATGCTCGGCGCATTGGAGCAGCAGCTCGCCAAGGGACCCTATCTGCTGGGCGAGCGGCTGACCGCCGCCGACATCCTCTGGGGCATCGCGCTGAACTGGACCATGATGTTCGGCGTGGTGCCGCGCAAGGATGTGTTCACCCGCTACGCCGAGCGCATCACGTCACGCCCGGCGTTCCAGCGCGTCACCGCCGCCGATGCCGAGATGGCCGCGCAGCATGCGGCGGCGGCTGGCGGCTGAGGTGTGGACCGCGAAGCCGCGACCCCGCCGTCGGCGGGGTCTCGCGGCTTTCTCATCGTCGCTCGGGCTGGTCGGCACACGGATGCCGGACCGTCATCGCGAACCCGCAGCCTTCGCGTAGGTCTGAAGAATGATCTGGCTGCGCGCTTCGGCGACGAGCGGAGAGGTCGCGATCTCGTCATTGAGCGCCGACAGGTCCGCCACGCTCGGCAAGGCGACGGTCGCCAGCGCGTCCCATTCGCCGGCCAGCGACATCACCGAAAGGACGCCTTCGCGCGACGACAACCACGCCAGCGCCTTGGCGCAAGGTCGCTCGGCGATGCGGATGAACAGAACCGCGCGGGTGAGGCCGGCGGCTTCGCCGGTCGTCGCATGGTAGCCCTGAATGATGCCGCTCTGCTCCATCGCCTGGATGCGCTCCTGCACCGCCGGCCGTGACAGCCCGATCTCGCGGCCGATGGCCGTGGCGCTGAGCCTGGCGTTCTGTTCGAGAAGGGCGATGATGCGCTTGTTGGTCCGGTCGATGTCCATTGCAGAGCAGCGGTTGGCGCGAAACAGCGATTGGCAGGTCTCTTCCGTCGAAGCGCAAGCGGCGCCCGACCGTGTCAAGGTCTATCACCTTCTCCCGCGAGAAGGAGACATGATTCGTGAAGAAGATCGTGGCACGCGAGTTTTCCGCAAGTCGGGCCTGGGATGCGCTGGATATCGAACGTTTCGCATCCCCCGCGACCGTGCGGCTGCATTGGACCGACAAGCCCTACACATGGCACGTCAATGACGGACCCGAGGTCTTCGTCGTGCTCGACGGCCGCGTCGACATGCACACGCGCTCCGGAGCCGGCACAGTCGTTCACGCGCTCGAGGTCGGCGACATCTTCCACGCGCAACAGGGTGACGAGCATGTCGCGCATCCCGTCGGGATGGCCAGGGTGCTGGTGATCGAGAATGAAGGGAGCGTGTGACCGGCGCCGTCACAGCGCGTTGTGGATCGCACGAGCCATCGTTTCCTGCAGGGCACGACATGGTCCCCCTCCCAGAGTTCTGCACCTTCGTCAGACACGTCACCCGATCCGGCAAGCCGATCTCTCCCGAGACGGACCTCGTGCACGACCTGGGCGTTGCGGGCGCCGACGGCGAGGACTTCGCGCGAGCCCTCTTCGAGAGATATGGCCTCCGGCTGACCCGCGACGAGATCGTGCGGCACTTCGGCGAGGAGCGGGCGATGACGCCCTGGCACCTGTTGATCTGGCTCTGCGATCAGGCCGAGCGATTGGAGCCGCTCACCGTCCAGGACCTCTACGACCGGATCAGCAGGATGGAGCAGGAGCGGTCAGGCTAGCTGCCGCCGATTCATCGGTTCGGGAGTCTCGAAGCGGAATCCCCCTGGCGGTGCCGGGCTGCACGTTCAGCTGCTACAGATAATCATGTGCGATTTGCCGCGACGATGTCTGCTCGACAGCCTGATGGCGCCGGAGCATGCGGGCGCCCGAGACCTCGCGCGCATCGGCTCCCGCTTCCGCGACTTATGCTTTGGATTGTCGCTCCGCCTGAATTGATCGAGACCGTGCCGGGCCATACAACGCAGGGCAGGCGTCGTGATCTTTCGATGTCCCCTTGGTGTTCCGGCGAGCGAAATCCCGTCATGCAGCGCAACTCAAGCACCGCTCTTGCCCCGAGCTCGAACCGCCCGGCGGTCTCGCGCATGAGGATCGGGCGGGTCTGCGCCGTGCTCCTCGTGCTGGCCGCAGGCGCCGAGGTACGCGCATCCGACGTCGACAGCGAGCACATGTTCGGGTTCACGGAAGGGGCCGATATCGGCAAGGCCGGCGAGCGCGAGGCTGAAAGCGAGAACATCGGCCACCTCGGCAAGGCGGCGGGCCGCTACGCGGTGCTGATGCAGAACGATTCGGTCAAGATGCTGCCGACCGACAACCTGAGGCTCTCCGCCAACGTCATGCTGGCTCATTTCGGCATTGCGGGCGTCCCCGACCTTGCCGACCGCGAACTCACCACCTTGCAGGGCGCCTCGTTCGAGGCCCGCTACATGGTGATGAACCGGCGCAGCGGCCCGTTCGGATTGACGGCGGTCGTGGAACCGCGCTGGAGCCAGATCGACGCCAACAGCGGCGAGAAGCTGACGGCCTATGGCAGCCTGTTCACGCTCGTCGCCGACAAGGAGCTGATCGACGACCGCCTGCTCGGGACGTTCAACGTGCTCTACGATGCGCAGACGACCCGCTTTCCCGTCGCCGGCAACTGGGTTCATGATTCGAAGATCGGCGTTGCGGCCGCCCTGTCGGCGCGGGTGACGGCGAGCGCCTTTGTCGGCGGCGAGCTTCGGTATTTGCGTGCCTATGATGGGCTTGGCCTCGACGCGTATTCGGGGCAGGCGCTGTTCGCCGGTCCGACCTTCTATGTGCAGCTCGCGCACGGCATGGCCCTGTCGGGCGCATGGAATGTCCAGGTCTCCGGCCGCAGCACGGCAGGCGGTCCGCTCGATCTGGCCCATTTCGAGCGGCACCAGGTGAAGCTGCGCTTCAACTCCAACTTCTGACTGCCGCCGGTTCTGTCGATCCGTCGCCGGCTCGCAACGTGTTGCGACTCTGTCATATGCGGGTGAGAGAAGCGGCCAGGCCATCGCCGGCCCTTCGGGCGATGGCATCTAACGGACCTTGGACGAGAATGCAGCGGATAGGTCTCACGAGCGCGGTCCTGAGCCTTGCCCTCGCCGCCCCCTGTGCAGCGCGGGCAACGGAGGCGGTCTCGATCAGGTCTGCGGAGGCCGAGGTCTCGGCCTGGACCGGACCGTATCTCGGCGCCCATGTCGCATATGCCGGCGGCGCCTCCGGCTGGCGCGCGAGCAACGCCGTGACCACCGTCGGCGGCTCGACCGGCCTGTTCAGTTCCTACGACATGTTCAAGGGCACCGGCAGCTACCTGTTCGGCCTGCAGGCCGGCTACAATTGGACGCTGCCATCCCGCCTGGTGATCGGCGTCGAGGCGGATGTGTCGTCGCCGAACACCATAGCGGGCGAGCGGACGGTGACCTCGGCGGCGGCAGGCACGGCCAGCTATCGCGAGACCGTGCTCGGCATGGGAACCGCGCGCGCCAGGCTCGGCTACGCCTTCGATCATTGGCTGCTCTACGGCACCGGCGGATTTGCCTGGTCCTATGACCGTCTGGAGCGCACGCAGCTCGCTGGCCTGCCGCTGGTCGGCAGCGCCGTCGCCGGCACCGTCGATACGGCGCTGACGTGGCGCCTCGGCTGGGTTGCCGGCCTGGGCGCCGAGCTGCCGATCGCGCCCCACTGGACGGCCAAGGCTGAATTCCTCGCCTCCGAGTTCGGCAGCCATCGCAAGGGTCTTGCCGCGTCGGCGGAGTCCCTGAGCTCGAACCTCTCGGTCCAGCGGCTCCAGCTCGGGCTGAACTATCAGCTCGGCGCCGATGCCACGGCGGCCGATCTCGCGCTCAAGGGCATTGCGCCCGCGGAAGCGGACAACATCGCGGTGCACGGGCAGACCACCATCGTCAGCCAATATGCGCTGCCGTTTCGCGCGCCCTATGCCGGCCAGAACAGCCTCTCGCCCAACCAGGTGCGCGAGACCTTCGACGCGGATCTCTTCGTCGGCGTGCGCCCATGGGAGGGCGGCGAGATCTGGATCAACCCGGAGATCGACCAGGGCTTTGGCCTCAACGGCACGTTCGGCGTCGCGGGTTTCCCGAGCGCCGAGGCCTACAAGGTCGGTGCCACCTATCCCTATGCCCGCGTCCCGCGCGCCTTCCTGCGGCAGACCATCGATCTCGGCGGCGAGGTCCAGAAGGTCGAGTCCGGGCCGATGCAATTCGCGGGTTCGCAGACCTCCGATCGGCTGGTGCTCACGGTCGGCAAGTTCAGCGTCGTCGACATCTTCGATTCCAACAAATACGCGCACGATCCGCGCGGCGACTTCCTCAACTGGACGCTGGTCAATACCGGCGCGTTCGACTACGCCGCCGATGCGTGGGCCTTCACCTATGGGGCCGCGGCCGAGTGGTACACCGGACCGTGGACGTTGCGGGCCGGCGTCTTCGATGGCCCCGCGGTGCCGAACAGCAGCAATCTCGATCCGAGCTTCGGCCAGTTCCAGATGGTCGGCGAGATCGAGCGCCGCTACCAGCTGTTCGACCAGCCCGGCAAGATCGCCGTCACGGGATATCTCACGCGTGCCCGCATGGGCAGTTTCCAGAGCGCCGTCGATCTCGCAAATCTCACGGGGGCTGCGCCGGATCTCTCGCTGGTGCGATCCTACACGACCAAGCTCGGACTGGCCGGCAACATCGAGCAGCAGATTGTCCCGGGCATCGGCCTGTTTGCGCGAGCCGGCTATACGCCGGGGCGGCTCGAGGCGTACGCATTTACCGATGCCGACGCCACGCTTGCGGGCGGCGCGTCGATCTCGGGACAGTTCTGGAACCGGCCGAACGACACGTTGGGAATCGCCGGCATCCGCAACATGATTTCTGCAACGCACCAGGCCTATTTCGCCGCCGGCGGATACAGCGCGCTGATCGGCGACGGGCAGCTTCCTCATCCGGGCGCCGAGAAGATCCTGGAGGTCTACTACACGCTTCCGATCGCGACCTGGGCGCTCAGCCTCGACTATCAGTTCATCGCCAACCCGGCCTATAATCGCGATCGCGGACCGGTCTCGATCGTCGCGACTCGCTTGCACGCGCAATTCTGATTTTTTTCGCGCGGAGGACCCGGGTTCTGGTAGGGTTCAGCGCGTTGAATCAATTCATCAGCGGTGCTGCAATGCGCAAAACAAAGCTGCGCCTGCTCGTCCTGCCGGCGATCTGCCTGGCGATCGCAGCGGCCTTCTCTCAAGGCGCAGCCATTGCGCGGGGCAGTGCCGGCTCGCACGACGGACCTTGGAACCCGGATCACATCGATCAGCTGCCGCCCGATGTGCGCAACGAGGTGCTCCATAGCTGCCCTGGACACGTCCAGGCCACGCACTACTTCGCGACCTATCTCGACCATGCGCAGAGAATCCGGCTGCACTTCGAGAATCTGCGATGCGACGGCGAGCCGGTCGGCAAGCGAGGCGACAGCTGCCTCCACGAGGAGTTCGTCGCGTTCGGCGCTCATCACCATCCGATGAAGCGCTACTACGCCCCGTGCAACGACTAGAGCGCAGGCGACAAGGCGTGTGAGATCGACGCCGTCGTCGGAGAGGCAGCTCATCCCGACGCGGAGAGATAGGTCGCGGCGCATGCGCGTCATCTCTCCTCATCGTCATCCCGGCGAACGCCGGGATCCATACGCCGCGGCCGAAATCGTTGAGCGAGATGGTCAACGCGCGTGCCTTCAGTCGCTGCCTGGCGATCATCCGTCACGGCCGCATGCACAATGAAGATGAGGCCGGGATGACAACGGCGAGC
>NZ_CAFJ01000474.1 GCF_000239795.1 Bradyrhizobium sp. STM 3809
TCTCGCCCGGTCAATGGGGCACGGAGGTCTGGTTCGCGAGCCTGGCCGGCTTCTTCGCGATCCTGGTGCTGAGCGCATCGCGCCGGGTGGATATCGCGATCTATTTCTTCGCCAGCCATGCCGCGCTGCTGCTGTTGCGCGCGCTATGGCTCGGCGATCCCCTGGCGATTCCGCTACACCAATTGCAGAGCGGTTCGCTGCTGATCTTCACCTTCTTCATGATCTCCGATCCGCGCACCACGCCGGACTCGCACGCCGGCCGGTTGCTGTTCGCGATGACCGTCGCGGTGACCGCGCACTATTTGACGTTCGTCATGCAGATGCGTCCGGCGCTCTACGTCGCGCTGATCGCGCTGTCGCCACTGACCCTGGTGCTCGACCGGCTGATCCCGGCCGCCCGCTTTTCCTGGCGTTCGCCCGTTTCCGAAGGAGTATCGCGATGACCCCACGCTTCAGCACGATGGCCCGCACCGGCGTTGCCGCCGCAGCGATCCTGTCCCAGGCGGCGATCGTGCCGGCCCAGGCGTTCTGCGGCTTCTATGTCGCACAGGCGGATTCCAAGCTGTTCAACCAGTCCTCCAAGGTCGTGCTGTCGCGCAATGGCGAGCAGACCGCGATCACCATGGCCAGCGACTTCGAAGGCGACGTCAAGGAATTCGCCGTCGTCGTTCCCGTGCCGACCTTCATCGAACGCAAGCAGATCGGCGTGGTCGAACCGAAGACGATCGAGCATCTCGACAAATACACCGCGCCGCGACTGGTCGAATACCACGACGACGATCCCTGCGCGCCGGTTATCGTTGCGGCGCGGGCAATGCCGGCGGCGCCGATGATGGCGGGAGATCCGCGCCTGGGATTCAAGTCGGATTACGGCGTCACCATCGAGGCCAGCTACGATGTCGCCGAATACGACGTGTTGATCCTGTCGGCGCAGGAAAGCGACGGCCTGACGCGCTGGCTGACCGACAACAACTACCGTATTCCCGAGGGGGCCGAGGCCGTACTCGGCAGCTACATCAAGCAGGGCATGCGGTTCTTCGTGGCCAAGGTCAATGTCGAGCGGATGAAGGGGCTGGGCACCGGCCAGCTCCGGCCGCTCCAGGTCCGCTACCAGAGCGCCAAGTTCATGGTCCCGTTGCGGCTCGGCACCGTCAATGCCAGGGGTCCGCAGGATCTCATCATCTACGCGCTGACGCGGAGCGGCCGCATCGAGGCTGCCAACTACCGGACGGTGAAGATCCCGTCGAATATCGATGTGCCGCTGTACGTCAAGAACGAGTTCGGCCCGTTCTACAAGGCGCTGTTCGAACGCGCCGTCGCGCGCGAGAACATGCAGGCGGTGTTCGTCGAATATGCCTGGGACATGGCGTGGTGCGACCCCTGCGCCGCCGATCCGATGAGCAACAAGGAGCTGGTCGAGCTCGGCGCGCGCTGGATCGGCAGCGACGACGCCACGGCCTTCAGCGCCGGCCGTCGCGCCGGCGGCGGCTCCGAGGCCTATGTGACCCGGCTGCACGTCCGCTACGATGCGAAATCGTTCCCTGAGGACATCGTCTTCACCGAGACCAAGGACCGCAGCAATTTCCAGGGCCGCTACGTGCAGCGCCATCCCTGGCGCGGCGAGGCGAAATGCGATGCGGCGAAGTCCTACCAGGAGAACCTGTCCGCACGCTTCGCCAAGGAGGCGACCGATCTTGCTGCCTTGACCGGCTGGTCGCGCAGCGAGATCGTCGCCAGGATGGAGCAGAGCGGCGAAGCCGTCGCGAAGTAGCGCGCGGCCCGCGCTCACTCCCGGTAGGACGAGATCTCGATCAGGCTGCCGTCGGGATCGCGGCAATACACCGAGCGCAGGGTGCCGCGGGCGCCCTGCTTGTCGACCGGGCCTTCCTCGATGGCGATGCCGAGCCCCTGCAGATGCGCCACGACCTCGTCCGGCGTGCTGCTCGTCAGGAAGCAGAGGTCGTCGCTGCCGGCGGCGACCTGGTCGGCCGTGAACCAGTCGACCTTGTCCGCGTCTTTCGGTCGCACGTTGATCTTCTGGTTCCCGAACAGCAGCGACGTGCGCCTGGCGCGTCCGGGGCCGAGGTCGGTGACCTGCAGCGCCATGCCCAGGACCTTCTGGTACCAGGCGGTCGTGCGGTCTACGTCGGCGACATTGATCACCAGATGATCGAGTGCATCGACCTTCACCGGCATGAGCTTCTCCTTCCGATCGAGACATCGACCTCGCGACAATCGCATGATTGGGCTACAATCCATGTCAGCAGTTCGTCCACGAACGCTCAACGATATATCCGAGGAAACGCATGATTTCACGTCGTACTGCGCTTGGTCTGATCGCCTCCGCCGTTCCATCCGCTGTCGCCATTCGCAGTGCCTCTGCCGCGGACTACCCGGCCCGCCCGGTCCGCTTCGTCGTGGGCTATCCGCCCGGCGGCGCGACCGACATCCTGGCGCGGCTGATCGGCCAGCGGCTGTCGGAGACCCTGGGGCAGCAATTCGTGATCGAGAACAAGCCGGGCGCCGGCAACAACATCGGCACGGAGGCGGTCGTGAACGCGCAGGCAGACGGCTACACCGTCCTGCTGGTCAATCCCGCGAACTACATCAACGCGAGCCTCTACACCAATCTGAAGTTCAACTTCGTGCGCGACATCGCGCCGGTGGCTTCGTTCAACCGCGTGCCCAACGTGATGACGGTCAACAGCGACATCAAGGCGAAGACCGTGGCGGAGTTCATCGCCTATCTCAAGGAGAACCCCGGCAAGGTGAACATGGCGTCGTCCGGCAACGGGACCTCGGTGCATCTGTCGGGCGAAATGTTCATGGCGATGACCGGCACCAAGATGCAGCACGTGCCGTATCGCGGCGCCGCGCCTGCGATCACCGACATGCTCGGCGGCCAGGTCCAGGTCATCTTCGATAACATGCCCTCGATCATCCAGCACATCCGCTCGGGCTCGCTGCGCGCGCTCGGCGTCACCACCCAGGAGCGCTCGGCGCAATTGCCCGATGTGCAGGCGATCGCGGAAACCGTGCCCGGCTACGAGGCGAGCGCGCTGTTCGGCATCGGGGCGCCAAAGAACACGCCGAAAGAGATCGTCGAGAAGCTCAACAAGCAGGTCAACATGATCCTGGCCGAGCCCGAGATCAAGAAGCGGCTGGTCGAGCTCGGGGGTGACCCGCTGATCCAGACGCCGGAGCAGTTCGGCGCGCAGATTGCCGCCGAGACGGAGAAGTGGAAGAAGGTCGTCGAGTTCGCCGGTCTCAAGCTGGATTGACGCGCGGCGCGGGTGCGCCGAGGCGATGACTTGCCGCACCTGCGACACGTCATCGCCTCGCTTGGTGATCCAGTTCGCCAGTCTGTCGTTTTTTGACCATGCCAGTGTGATGCAACCTTTCCGCCAGAAGAGGAACAGATCATGCGCAAGGTTATGATGATGGCGGCCGGCCTCGTCGGCGTAGCGTTAGTCAGCGGCGGTGCCGCGACCCCGGCCGCGGCCGGAAGCTACGAGTACCCCTGGTGCGTGCAGGGCCGGGGTGTCGGCTATCCCGGCGACTGCTCCTATCAGACCTTCGAGCAGTGCCGGGCAAGCGCCTCGGGGCGCAACGCCGGCTGCGGAATCAACCCGCGCGTGGCGTTCGATCCGGCCCATCGCGGGCCGACCGTCTATGTCGACATGCCGCCACCGCGGCGGGTGCACCGCTACAATTATTACTGAGCTCTGCTGAGGACCGGTATCTCGGTCTGACGCGACGGTCTCGTTCGTCGCCCAGGTCGTCTTGCATCCACTTTGCGGTCGTGTATACTTTGTATTGCAAAGTTAATCGCAGCGGACCCGGTCAGACATGCGCGACCTCGACAAGGCGCTGGCGGACATCATCGCCATCCGCAGCCAGCTGGCGGCCGGAACCGCGTTTCGCGGTTACGGGCCGGCCACGATGGCGGCAACGGCGGTGGTGGCTTTGGCCACCGCGCTCGTTCAGCAGATCGTGCTGCGCGATCCGACCGGGGAGCCGCTGGCTTTCCTGCTCGGCTGGGCCGCCGCGGCAGGCATATCGCTTTTGATGATCTGGGTGGAGATGCGGGCGCGCTCGCGGCGCCATCATTCCGGCCTCGCGGATGCGATGATCCATCAGGCCGTCGAGCAGTTTCTTCCCGCCGGGATCGCGGGCGTGCTGTTGGCGGTCATGATGTGGAAGTTCGCGCCGGAGGCGCTGTGGATGCTGCCCGGCCTGTGGCAGGTCCTGACGTCGCTCGGCGTCTTTGCCTCGGTGCGATCGCTGCCGCGATCGGTCGCGCTGGCGGGCGCATTCTACTTCCTCGCCGGGTTCGCCGTGCTGCTGCTCGGCAGCCTCACGCATGAGCTGTCGCCCTGGACCATGGGACTGCCCTTCGCGGTCGGCCAGGCGTTGATGGCCGGCATCCTGTATTTCGCGACCGGAGATTCCGATGTCGAAGACTGACGGCAGTGCGCCGTTTTCCTATGACGGGCTTGACCGCGTCATTCATGAGAAGGCACGGCTCGGCCTGCTCACCTCGCTGATGGCGCATCCGAAGGGACTCGCCTTCGCCGATCTCAAGCAGCTCTGCGGGCTGACCGACGGCAATCTGTCGCGCCATCTGCAGGTGCTGCAGGAAGCCGGACTCGTCGAGGTGACCAAGGGCTATGAGGGCAACCGACCCCATACCAGCTGCCGCCTGACCAAGGCGGGACGCCACCGGTTCCTCGACTATCTCGCCGTGCTCGAGCGGCTGGTCCGCGACGCGGCTGCCGCAGCCGGCAAGGATTCCACACCATCCTCGGCCGGTCTCGTTCCTGGCCGCGCCTGACCGTCCCACCGGATTTTTTTGAACTGGAGCTTTGCAATGCAAAGTAGTCTGCAACCGAAAACGCCTGCTGTGATCGAGGGCCTCCATGTCGGCATCATCATGGACGGCAACGGCCGCTGGGCGACGCGCAAGGGCATGTCGCGCCTGCGTGGCCATGAGGCGGGCGTCGAGGCGATCCGCCGGATCGTCGAGGCTGCGCCGGATCAGGGCATCGGCACGCTGACGCTGTACGCGTTCTCCAGCGACAATTGGCGGCGTCCGCGCGCCGAAGTCACCGGCCTGATGGCGCTGCTGCGGGTCTATCTCGCCAGCGAGGTGGAATCGCTGGCGCGGAACGGCGTCCGTCTCACCGTGATCGGCCGGCGCGATCGGCTGCCGGGTGGCATCGCCGACGCCATCAGCCGCGCCGAGCAGGCGACGCGCGATGGCCGCACCCTGCATCTGCGCATCGCGGTCGACTACTCGGCGCGCGACGCGATCCTCAATGCCGCGGCGAAGGCGGGCCACATCGAGGGCCTGAGCCGCCAGACGTTCTCCGATCTCGTGACCGGAGAAGCGGGGCTGCGCGACGTCGACCTGATCATCCGCACCTCCGGTGAGCAGAGGCTGTCGGACTTCCTGCTGTGGGAAGGCGCCTATGCCGAGCTGCACTTCACCGACCGCATGTGGCCCGACTTCGATGCGGCCGATCTCGCCCAGGCGCTGGCGTCGTTCCGCGGCCGCGAGCGCCGCTTCGGCGGGCTGGAGGCCGTGCCGCTCGCGCCCGCTCCCGTGTCCTGAGCGTCGCCGCGGCGGAGCCGCAGCTGCACAATCTTTCCGCGCATCGGGGAATCATCTACCGCTTGTGTCACGAGCGCAGAGATATCTCCATGAAGCACAAGCCGCGCCGGTCCGCCGGCAAACCTCCGGTCAGACCCGGATCGCCCGGCCGCAGTGATACGGCGGAAGCGCTGTGTGACGCGGCGCTGCGGCTGTTGCGGGCAGGCCAGCTGACGCAGGCCGAGGAGACCTGCCGCCGCGCGCTGACGCTGGACGCAGCCTCCGTCGATGCCCTGCAGGCGATGGGACGGGTCTGCCTCGCGCTCAAGCGCTGCGACGATGCCATCGAATGGTTTGCCCGCGCGATCCGGCAGGACGTTGCCGTTCCCGAATCCTTCGTCGGCCTCGCGCAGGCGCTGCAGCAGGCCGGGCGGCGCGATGAGGCCATCAAGGCCTATGACCGCGCGCTGCAGCTGCAGCCCGACGCGGCTGAGAGCTGGGATGCGTTGAGCGAGCTCCTGCAACTGACCGGCCGTCATGCCGAGGCGGCATTGGCTTGCGACCGGCTGCTGCAGCTGAAGCCCGACCGCGCCGCGGCGTGGTTTCGTCTCGGCGAGGTGCTCGAGGCCCAGGGCCGCCGCGACGAGGCGGCGCTCGCATTCGAGCAGGTGCTCGAGCTGCGGCCCGACGATGTCGATGCCGCCAACAAGGCAGGCGCCGTTCATTTCGACGCCGGACGGTATGGCGAGGCGATCGCGCGGTTCGGGCAGTCGTTGCGGCAGCAGCCCGACCAGGCCGGGGTGCTGTGCCTGAAGGGCATCTCGCTGCGCCGGCTTCGCCGCTACGACGAGGCGCAACCTCTCGGTCAGCGCGCGCATCTGCTGGCGCCGCACGATCCCGACATCGCCAACAGCTATGGCTGCATCCTGCAGAATCTCGGTCGTCACGACGAGGCGGTCACGGTGTTCGACAAGGCGATCGCGATCCGGCCGCAGACCGCGGACTTCCACAATCATCGCGGCACCTCGCTGGCGGAGCTGCATCGCTTCGACGAGGCGTTCGCGAGTTTCGACCGCGCCATCGCGCTGCGGCCCGATTTTGCCGACGCCCATTGGAACGCGGCGCTGTTCCGGCTTTTGACAGGCGACTTCGCCCGTGGCTGGGCGGCGCGCGAATGGGGGCGGAAATGCCGTGCCGTCGGCTTCGTCGAGCGCAGCTTCGACGTGCCGATGTGGCTCGGCGATGCCCCGCTGCAAGGGCGAACCATCCTTTTGCATAGTGACGAGGGATTGGGCGACACCATTCAGTTCGCGCGCTACGCGACGATGGTCGCCGCGCGGGGCGCGCGCGTTCTGCTCGAGGTCGATGCGGTGCTGCAGCCGTTGCTGTCGGGCATCGATGGCGTTGCGCAATGCCTCGTGCGCGGCCTCGATGCGATGCCCGCAATCGATGCGCACTGCCCGCTGTCGAGCCTGCCGCTTGCCTTTGCGACCTCTCTCGACACCATCCCGGCCGCGCCGAACTATTTGCCCCAGCCACCTGCGGAGCGCCGCGCGGTCTGGCAGCAGCGCCTCGGCGCGCCCAGCCGTTTGCGTGTCGGTCTCGTCTGGTCCGGCAACCCCGCGCATCTGAACGACCACAACCGCTCGGTGCCGCTGGCAGTGCTCGCGCCGCTGCTCGACCTGGATGTGCAGTTCGTCAGCCTGCAGAAGGGCGTGCGGCCCGCCGATGCGGCCGTGCTCGCTGACCGCAGCGACATCCTCGATCTCACGGCCGACATCCGCGACTTCGTCGACACCGCTGCCTTGATCGACAATCTCGATCTCGTCCTCACCGTCGACACCAGCGTGGCGCATCTCGCCGGCGCGCTGGGTAAGCCGACCTGGATCATGCTGCCCTACACCCCGGACTATCGCTGGCTGCTCGATCGCGACGACAGCCCCTGGTATCCGAGCGTGCGACTGTTCCGCCAGGATGCGCGCCGCAATTATGCTGATGTCGTCGCGCGCATGCGCGAGGCGCTCGCGACACATGCGATGAGCTTCGCCCGGATTGAGGCGCCGGTCCGGCTCTAACCGAAACGTGATCGCGCGAACGCGATCGATGGTCCCGCGCTGCGGACCCGTTTGAGCTGCGTCAACGGAATTTTGCTGCGCTGTGGCAAACCCGGCGCCTGTCGAAGATGGGCGAGGCGTTCGCAGATGGATCAGAAAGATGCGCAGCTCGTGGCGGACGCGCCGCCGCTGGCCAACTCCAATGCCGCCGTCGCCGTACCCGCGAATGCCGCGCTGCCTGTCCCCACGCCCCAGCGGCCGGCGAAAAAGCGTTTGCGCTGGCCGCTGATGCTGCTGCTCGCCCTCGGTATCGGAGCCGCCGGAGGTGGTGGCTATGTCTGGTGGCAGCGCCTGCATCCGCCGTTGCCGCCAGGCTTCAGCGTCAGCAACGGCCGTGTCGAGGCTGATGAGATCGACATCGCGACGAAGTATGCGGGCCGTGTCGCGGAACTGCGCGCCGATATCGGTGATCTCGTCGAGGCCGGCCAGATCGTCGCGCGCATGGACAGCAGGGAGCTGCAGCAGTCCCTGGCCAAGGCCGAGGCGCAGGCCGAGCAGGCGCAGCACGTCGTCGATCAGGCGCGCGCCAGCCTGGTGCAATTGCAGACCCAGAAGACGCTGGCCGAGCAGGAGATGGAGCGGACGCGCAGCCTGCTGCAGAACGGCTGGACCACCAAGGAGATCGCCGACCAGCGCCAGCAGGCGCTGGATGCCGCGACCGCCGGCCTCGCCGGGTCGCAGGCGCGCATCGCGGAAGCGGAGCGGGCGCTCGAAGCCGTGCGTCACGATGTTGCGCTCTACACGGTCCAGATCGCCGATAATTCGCTGATCGCGCCGAAGGCCGGCCGCATCCAATATCGCCTCGCCAATGTCGGCGAAGTGCTCGGCGCGGGCGGCAAGGTCTTCACCATGCTCGACATCGGTTATGTCTACATGGACGTGTTCCTGCCGACCGAGGAGGTCGGCAAGATCAAGGTCGGGACCGACGCCCGCATCGTGCTCGATGCCTATCCTGATCGTCCCATCCCGGCGAAAGTGTCGTTCGTCGCGAGCCAGGCGCAGTTCACGCCGAAGACGGTCGAGACGCGCAGCGAGCGCGACAAGCTGATGTTCCGCATTCGCGTGCGGGTCGATCCGGACCGGCTGGCCGCGCATGCCGATGCTGTCAGGAGCGGCTTGCCGGGCGTTGCCTATGTCCGATGGAATTCCGACATCGCCTGGCCGGCACGCCTGCAAGCCGCGCCATGAGCATCGCCGCGCCTCCGGTCGCGGTCGTGAGGCATCTGTCCCAGCATTATCGCGACGTCACCGCGCTCGACGACGTCTCCCTCGCGATTCCGAGCGGCTGCGTCATCGGCCTGATCGGGCCTGACGGCATCGGCAAGTCGTCGCTGCTGTCGATCCTGGCCGGCGCCCGCGCGATCCAGAGCGGCGAGGTCGTGGTGCTCGGCGCCGACATGACCGATCGCCATGCCCGCGAGCAGGTCTGCCCGCGCATCGCCTACATGCCGCAAGGGCTCGGTCGCAATCTCTACCCGGATCTCAGCGTCTACGAGAACATCGCGTTCTTCGCGCGCCTGTTCGGGCAGGCCAGGGCCGAGCGCGACTGGCGCATCGCCGAGCTGATGGAGGCCACCGGGCTGGCCGACTTCGCCGACCGGCCGGCCAAGAAGCTCTCCGGCGGCATGAAGCAGAAGCTCGGCCTGTGCTGCTCGCTGATCCATGATCCGGACTTCCTGATCCTCGACGAGCCGACGACCGGCGTGGACCCGCTGTCGCGGCGCCAGTTCTGGGACCTGATCGACCGGCTGCGCGCGCGCAGCGCGAGCCGCATGAGCGTCATCGTCGCCACCGCCTATATGGAGGAGGCCGGCCGCTTCGACTGGCTGATCGCGATGAATGAGGGCCGCATTCTCGCCACCGGCACGCCGGCCGAGCTCAAGGCGCAGACCTGCGCCGAGACGATCGAGGAGGCGTTCATCGCGCTGCTGCCGCGGGACGACTCGCGCGATCACGCTGACATGCCCGTCAGGACCGAGCTCGACGGCAGCCATGAGACCGTCATCGTCGCGCGCAACCTCACCTGCCGTTTCGGCGACTTCACCGCCGTCGACGACGTGAGCTTTCAGATCCGCAAGGGCGAGATCTTCGGCTTCGTCGGCTCCAATGGCTGCGGCAAGACCACCACGATGAAGATGCTGACCGGGCTGTTGCCGCCGACCAGCGGCGAGGCGCTGATCTTCGGCCGCTCGATGGAGGCCGGCAATCATGAATCGCGCAGCCGTGTCGGCTACATGTCGCAGGCATTCTCGCTCTATGGCGAGCTCACCGTGCGGCAGAATCTGGTGCTGCACGCCCGGCTGTTCCATCTGCCGCTGGCTTCGGCCGAGCGACGGATCGCCGAGCTGATCGACCGCTGCGACCTGGCCGACCATCTCGACGGCCTCGCGGCGGACCTGCCGCTCGGCATCCGGCAGCGGCTGTCGCTCGCCGTGGCGATCGTCCACAAGCCCGATCTGCTGATCCTGGACGAGCCGACCTCGGGCGTCGATCCGGTCGCGCGCAATCAGTTCTGGCGCCTGCTGATCGAGCTGTCGCGCCGCGACGGCATGACGATCTTCGTCTCGACCCATTTCATGAACGAGGCGGCGCGCTGCGACCGGCTGTCGCTGATGCATGAAGGTCGCGTGCTGGCGACCGACACGCCGGACGGGCTGGTCCGCGCCAAGGATGCGCAGACGCTGGAGCAGGCCTTCATCGCCTTTCTGGAGCAGGATGCCGGCGTCGCCGATGCGCCGGCCACACCGACGCGAGCGCAGCCCGCTGCGGCTTCCAAGGACCGGCCGACCGATGGACCTGGGCAGTCGGTCTTCAGCCTGCGGCGGCTGCTCGCCTACACGATCCGCGAGGGGCTCGAACTGGTTCGCGATCCGATCCGGCTGATGTTCGCGCTGTTCGGCACGGCCTTCCTGATGATCGTGATCGGCTTCGGCATCTCGACCGATGTCAACAATCTGACCTTCGCCGCGCTCGACCGCGATCAGTCGCCGGAGAGCCGCGCCTATCTCGCCGAGCTGCGCGGCTCGCGCTATTTCGTCGAGAAGCCGCCGCTGGCCGATTATGCCGAGCTGGAGCGGCGGATGAAGAGCGGGGACATCAAGGCCTCGATCGAGATCCCGCCGAATTTCGGCGTCGACATCAAGCGCGGCCGGCCGGCCTTCGTGTCGGCCTGGATCGATGGCGCGATGCCGTTCCGCGCCGAAACGATCCGCGGCTATCTCGAAGGCACGCATCAGCTCTACCTCTCGGATCCCGCGGTCAAGACGACGCGCCCGCAGGCGGCCTCGCCGGTCGGCGTCGAGATCCGGTTCAAGTACAATCAGGCGTTCGACAGCATCTATGCGATGGCGCCGAGCACGATCGCGCTGCTGCTGGCGCTGTTTCCGGCGATCCTGATGGCGCTCGCAGTGGTGCGCGAGAAGGAGCTCGGCTCGATCACCAATCTCTACGTCACGCCGGTGACGCGGCTCGAATTCCTGGTCGGCAAGCAGCTGCCCTATATCGCGGTCGCGCTGGTCAATTTCGCGCTGATGGTCGTCATGGCGCTGACCCTGTTCCGCGTTCCCATGAAGGGCGACGTCCTGGCGCTGGTGGCCGGCACCGTCGTCTATGTGATCACGACGACCGGCTTCGGCATGCTGATCTCGACCTTCTGCCGCACGCAGATCGCCGCACTGTTCGGCACCGCGATCCTTACCGTGCTGCCGGCCACGCAATTCTCGGGCATGCTAGTGCCGGTCTCGTCGCTGTCCGGCGTGGCCCGTGTCATCGGCATGGGCTTTCCGATGACCTATTACCGCCCGATCACTGTCGGCACCTTCACCAAGGGGCTCGGCTTCGCCGATCTCGGCGCCGACATCCTGATGCTGCTCGTCTTCATCCCGGTCCTGACCGGACTCAGTCTGCTGATGCTGCCGAAGCAGGAGCGCTGAGCCATGCTGCGCTCGCTCTCCAACATCTTCTGGCTCGGCACCAAGGAGCTGCGCAGCCTGTTCGGGGATGTCGTGCTGATCGGGCTCGTGATCTATTCGTTCACGGTGGCGGTGATCAGCCAGGCGCAGAGCAACTCGCAGGAGCTGCATCGTGCCTCGATCGCCCTCGTCGACGAGGACAATTCCGAGCTGTCGCGCCGGATCGCCGCGGCGTTCCTGCCGCCCTATTTCCAAACACCGGTCTACATCACCCAGCGCGAGGTCGAGCCGCTGATGAACAGCGGGCGCTTTACATTCGTCCTGGACATCCCGCCGAACTTCCAGCGCGACGTGCTCGCGGGGCGCAAGCCGTCGGTGCAGGTCAATGTCGATGCCACGGCGATGATCCAGGCTGGCATCGGCTCCGGCTATGCGCTCGAGATCATCACCACCGAGGTGGGCTGGTTCGTCGCCCGCTCCGATATCGCGGTCCAGGCGCCGGTCAATCTGGTGACGCGGATCGCGTTCAATCCAAATGTGACGACCGCCTGGTTCGAGGGCGTGATGGGCATCATCAACAGCGTCACCATGCTGGCGATCATCCTGGCCGGCGCCGCGCTGGTGCGCGAGCGCGAGCATGGCACGATGGACCACCTGCTGGTGATGCCGCTGTCGCCATTCGAGATCGCGATGTCGAAGATCTGGGCCAATGCGCTGGTCATTGCGGTCGCCGTCGCGGTGGCGCTCTATCTCGTCGTCCGCTGGTATCTGCAGGTCCCGATCCTGGGGTCGATTCCGCTGTTTTTGGCCGGCACCGTGCTCTACCTGTTCTTCGCCACCGCGGTCGGGCTGTTTCTCGGCACCATTGCGCGCTCGATGCCGCAGCTCGGACTGCTCTACATCCTCGTCGCCGTGCCGATCAACATGCTGTCCGGCGGCATGACTCCGGTCGAGAGCCAGCCGGTGTGGCTTTCGACCATCATGCAGGCCTCGCCCTCGACGCATTTCGTGTCGTTCGCGCAGGCGATCCTGTATCGCGGCGCCGGCATCGACGTCGTGTGGCCGCAATTCGTCGCAGTGGCGGCGATCGGCGCGCTGATGCTGGTTCTGACCTTGCGGCGATTCAGGGCGGCGATCGCGGCGGCCTGAGCCGGCGCAAAAGCAGCAAAGCCTCGGCGGAGCCGAGGCTTTGCGCGTGAACCGCTGTCTTGCGATCAGTAGCGGGCGACGACCGGACCGCCGAGCTTGTAGTTCACACCGATGCGAACGGTGTGGAAGGTGAGGTCCTGAGACAGGTTCTCACGATAATTGAAGCCCGGAGGCGCAAAGGTGCTGCCCGGGACGTAGGTCGAGGTGTAGTTGATGCTGCCCAGATCGGTGTAGAGATACTCGGCCTTGACGGTCCAGTTTGGTGCGAAGGCATGCTCCACGCCGGCGCCGACGGTCCAGCCGGCACGGGTTTGATCGAACGAGGCGGTCTTGGCGTAACCGTTGGCCGAGGTCAGGTCCCAGCTGCCCTTGACGTTGCCGACAGCGAGACCGCCGGTGACGTAGAACAGGGTGGTGTCGACGGCATAACCGGCTCGGCCGCGCAGAGTCATGAACCAGTCGTTGCGGATACTCTCGTTGAAGGTGCGGGTCGTCGGCGGGTTGGGTCCGGTGACGATGAGGCGCTTGTTCAGGCCCGAGCCGTTGATGTCGGCCTCGATACCGAACACGCTGGGGCCGGTCTGCCAGTTGTAGCCGGCCTGCAGACCGCCGACGACTCCGGAGGGATTGAGGCGGTTGTTGCTGATAGCAACGAACTGGTTCTGGAAAGGAAATCCCTCGAGCTGCCAGCTGCTGGTCTGGTCGAGGGTCGTGCCGAGGTTCGAGCTGCCCCAGGCGTAACCGACGTTGCCGCCGAAATAGCCGCCGGTCCAGCTGTAGATCGCAGCCGGGGGCGGAGCCTTGGTGTAGCGGGCCGACAGGTCGGCCGCGAAGGTGCTGAGCGAGCTCGCGATGAGCAGCGTGACGGCGGAGGCAAGCGTCTTCATGGTCACAATCCTCAATCAAAATCAGCAACGTTCGGACACACTCTTCTCACACTTCGGGCCGCACTGCTGTAGTTCAACTACAACACTCGCAATCGTATGTATCTGTGATGTCGTCACTTTTGGCGCGTGCCGGGTTAACCTTAAGTGGCTGTGAATGCGGTCGTTGCAGCAAGCCAGAGGTCGGCCGGTACTCCTTGCCCTGAGCGAAGCGGACAATTCGACCGATCCTGTTAGTCAACGATTCGCCAACCATCCGAACGGTCGGTCTCGCCCGCTAACGATTTCGCAAAACGCAGGCGTGCACGTTCGACACGTCCTGAGGGGACGGAGAGGGGAGAGCAATCATGACGATGACTGGGGAAGCGGTTCTCGAAAACGTGCGACGCTATCGCACCGTGGCGTCCCTGTACCGCCAGACCGCGGCTTTCCGTCCGCATCAGCGTGACTCGCTGCTGGCGCAGGCTGCGGACTGGGAAAGCCGCGCCGTCGCGGAGCTGGAAGCCTATTTCGTCGCGCGTCAGGCGCCGCAGCCGCCGGCAAATCTGAACTATCATGCGCCGTCCTACATGCCGGCGCCCTGGCAGGTCGCGGCGGCATAGTTCGACGATCAATCGGTCCATCCCGCGACGCGATCTGCACCGGTGCGCTGGCCGCAACATCCGTGTGCCAGTGCGAGGGTCAGCGAGAGCGGGCGCCGCCCGGACCCTGGCCGCATGCGATAGCACTGCACGCATGGAGACCTCGGCCGACCGACCGCGGACGCGCCGGCTGACCCGCCAGGCCTCGCCATCTGCTCCCGCCGATCCTCGACCGACGCTGCCGCAGGTGCGGCCTGCATCGATTGCGTTCGCTGAGCGAAACGGCCGCACGCGGTCAACGCGCAAGGCTTGCACGAGGAGCACCACAGCGACGGCTCCCGGTTTGCGATCCTGCCGGTCTCCTGGTCGGCGGGAGAGCCACGCCCAGGCGCCTCGTCGGCCGCGAGCAGGCGGCCATTGAAGTTGCGGAACACCTCGAAGAAGCGTGCCTGATCGCGATCGTAGGCCGCACGATCCGTCGTCTTGAGCTGGACGACCACATGGATGCTCATGGGCCGGTTCTTTGCCGCGACGCCACGCCGCAGATGCCCGCGCAGCGTGCATCATTCATGCCGCATTCACGTCGCTATCTCTACGTTCATGTTGGGGGTGCGCCAATCCACCGATCGGACGACCAGCACCGGCGCTGCATGGGTCCATCGTTGCACAGCATTCAGGGAGAAGGGACCATGATGAGGATGAAGGACCAGCGTGCTGGTCTCGTTCGTCGCCTCAGTCTTGCGGCGGCGGCACTGTTCGTATTCGCGGGTGCGTCCGGTCGGCCCGCGTCGGCGATGTCGCCGGTCGGTCCCGGCGCTGGACCCGCGACGCAGGCCGCGTCTGATGCCTTGACGATCCGGGTCCGCGGTCCAGGAGGTCACGGCGGCGGCGGCGGTGGCTTCCACGGTGGCGGAGGCTTTCACGGTGGCGGAGGCGGCGGCTTCCATGGCGGTGGCGGATTCCACGCCGGCCCAGCTTTTCATGGCGGCGGAGGCCACGCATTCGGTGGTGGCGCGCGTCCCGTGTTCCATGGCGGCGGCCCGGTCTTTCATGGCGGTGGCCCGCGACCCGTGTTCCAGGGCGGCGGCTACCATCATTACCCGCATTACGGCTACCGGCCTTACTTCCACCATCACCGGCGGCACTACTACGGCTATCGCAGCTACTACTATCCGACCTATACCACGGGCTACTACTATCCCTACCGTCGCTGCCGCGTGGTCTGGACCTATTACGGGCCGCGCCGCATCTGTCATTATCGGCATTGGTATCGCCATCACTGGCGTCATCATCACTGGTGGCACCATCATCACCACCGCCATCACTGGCGCTACTACTGACGGCGGCGCCGAGAGCCTGATTGAAACATCGAAGGACGCCCCGCGGCGTCCTTCTTTCGTTTCAGCGGTGCCAATGCGGTGCCGCGGTCAAAGCCAATCCTTGAACTGCCAATTTTTCACCGACAGCCTCCAAGGCACCAGCGTCTCCAGCCGCCATTTGGCGAACCGTCCGGGCGGCCAGTTCGACAGCCTTCGCTCCTCCTTCGGCGCTTCCGGCTTGGCGATGATCTTGGCGGGCGGCGTTTTCCGGCGCTGGCGGGTCGCGTCGCGAATGAGGTCGACGTATTCCGGCTTCTCGGCCATGACAGGCTCCTCGGCAGGCTCCTCGGCACGTTCCTCCGCAGACGCGGTGCGTCCGGCGGTAGGATTGTGCGTGAGGAGATTTAAGAAGCTCTTGCCGAGGGGCGTCGAGGTTGAGTCGAAATGAAAACGCGACGGCTTCTCTCGAAGCCGCCGCGTGCTCGCAGATCGCTCGTGGTGCAGCTCTGCTGCACCAGCGAATGAGAGTCTCAGCGCCAGTCGCGCACGTCGACGAAATGGCCGGCGATCGCGGCGGCCGCGGCCATTGCGGGCGACACCAGATGGGTGCGGCCCTTGAAGCCCTGGCGGCCCTCGAAGTTGCGGTTCGATGTCGAGGCGCAACGCTCTTCCGGCGCCAGCTTGTCCGGGTTCATGGCGAGGCACATCGAGCAACCCGGCTCGCGCCATTCGAAGCCGGCCTTGATGAAGATCTTGTCGAGACCTTCCGCCTCGGCCTGCTCCTTCACGATACCGGAGCCCGGCACGACCATCGCGTTGACATGGCCGGAGACGGTCTTGCCCTCGGCGATCTTGGCGGCGGCGCGCAGATCCTCGATGCGGCCGTTGGTGCAGGAGCCGATGAAGACGCGGTCGAGCTTGATGTCGGTGATCTTGGTTCCCGCGGTCAAACCCATGTACTTCAGCGCGCGATGCTTGGAGATGCGCTTGGCCTCGTCGGCGATCTTGTCCGGATCCGGCACCACGCCGGTGATCGAGATGACGTCCTCGGGCGAGGTGCCCCAGGTCACGATCGGCGGCAGCTTGGCGGCGTCGAGCCGCAGCTCGTGGTCGAAATGCGCGCCCTCGTCGGAGCGCAAGGTCTCCCAGTAGCGCATCGCCGCGTCCCAGGCGGCGCCCTGCGGCGCCTTGGGACGGCCGCGCAGGAAGTCGTAGGCCTTGTCGTCCGGCGCGACCAGGCCGGCGCGGGCGCCGCCCTCGATCGACATGTTGCAGACGGTCATGCGGCCTTCCATCGACAGCGCGCGGATCGCCTCGCCGGCATATTCCAGTACGTAGCCGGTGCCGCCGGCAGTGCCGATCTCGCCGATGATGGCGAGGATGATGTCCTTGCCCGTCACGCCGTCCGGCAGCTTGCCGTCGACGGTGACGCGCATGTTCTTCGCCTTCTTCTGGATCAGCGTCTGCGTCGCCAGCACGTGCTCGACCTCGGAGGTTCCGATGCCGTGCGCCAGCGCGCCAAAGGCGCCATGCGTCGAGGTGTGGCTGTCACCGCAGACGATCGTGGTGCCGGGCAGCGTAAAACCCTGCTCCGGGCCGATGACGTGGACGATGCCCTGGCGACGGTCGAACTCGTTGTAATATTCGATACCGAATTCCTTGGCGTTCTCGGCCAGCGCCTTGATCTGCTCGATGCTCTCCGGATCCGGGTTCGGCTTGCTCCGATCGGTGGTCGGCACGTTGTGATCGACGACGGCCAGCGTCTTCTCCGGCGCATGCACCTTGCGGCCGGTGGCGCGCAGGCCTTCGAACGCCTGCGGCGAGGTCACCTCGTGGACCAGGTGACGGTCGATGTAGAGCAGGCAGGTGCCGTCCTCGGCTTCGTGCACCAGATGGTCGTTCCAGATCTTGTCGTACAGGGTGGTCGGCTTCGACATGAGCGAATGCTCCCGGGAATGAAGTTTGAAACTGGGCGCGTGACCGGCACGCGCGAACAATCAGGACTGAGGCGCTGCGGCTTACAGCGCGCGCCTAAGCTCCGACGTCGCAGATGTCGCGAAGCGACCGAAGAACCGCCCGGGCAGCCGGCAGCGATCGTCGATGACGACGCGGCGGCAGGCCATGCTGGTGCGATCTAGAACCATTTCAGGCGGATATATAGCACGCACCGGCCGGAGTGCGAGATGCGTTTGTCGCGGTGAGGCGTGCGCGTATCTCACCGCTGTCGTTCCGGGGCGATGCGCAGCATCGAACCCGGAATCTCGAGCTGATCGCCCCACCTCTGGATTCCGGGTTCAGCCCCTTTGGGGCTGCCCCGGAATGACGCGGAGACAAAAACAAAAGAGCGCGGGTCCAGCCCGCGCTCTTCGTCAATCCAATGGCCGCAACGACTACTCGTTGACGGCGGTCTGGCGGTCCTGCTTCTCGACGATGCGGGCCGACTTGCCGCGCAGCTGGCGCAGGTAATACAGCTTGGCGCGACGCACCTTGCCGCGGCGCACGACCTTGATCGAGTCGATCATCGGGGACAGGATCGGGAACACGCGCTCCACGCCCTCGCCATAGGAGATCTTGCGGACGGTGAAGCTCTCGTTGATGCCGCCGCCGGACCGGCCGATGCACACGCCCTCATAGGCCTGCACGCGGGTGCGCTCGCCTTCGACCACCTTCACGTTGACGATCACGGTGTCGCCCGGGCCGAACTCCGGAATGGTCTTGTTGGCGGACAGCTTGTCGAACTGCTCTTTCTCGAGCTGCTGAATCAGGTTCACGGGTAAATCTCCATCGGCGGCGCGCCCAGCCGGGTCACGCGGGCTGCGCTTGTTCCTGCCGTCACTTGCGGAATTGGGCGCTCCTATAAGGCAAAGCGCGAGGCTTGTCACCCGTCTGTCGTGCTTTTTGGCGCTTTTTGGCTGGTCCTGCTTTGTTCCCGGGGCGGGCGCGTCTGCCATTCAGCCCAGAGATCTGGTCGTCGCGCCTCGGTGAGGGCCTCGGATTGAGCGCGCCGCCACGCCGCGACCTTGGCGTGGTCGCCGGAGGTGAGCACATCCGGAATGCTACGGCCCTCGAAGACCTGCGGTCGGGTGTATTGCGGGTACTCGAGTAGGCCGTCGGAGAAGCTTTCGTCGGTGCCGGATTCGAGCTTGCCCATCACGCCCGGCAAAAGGCGCACGCAGGCGTCGATCAGCACCAGCGCTGCGATCTCGCCGCCCGAGAGCACGTAGTCGCCGATCGAGACCTCGATCAGCTCGCGTGCGTCGATTACGCGCTGGTCGATGCCCTCGAATCGTCCGCAGACGATCAGCGGCCCTGGACCGTCGGCGAGTTCGCGCACGAACGCCTGGGTCAATGGCCGACCGCGCGGGCTCATCAACAGCTTCGGCCGCTCGGGTGCGATGGCTGCGGCGTCGATCGCGGCCGCGAGCACGTCCGCGCGCAGCACCATGCCGGGGCCGCCGCCGGCCGGCGTGTCATCGACGCTGCGATGCTTGTCGGTGGCCGACGCGCGGATGTCGCGCGCCTCCAGCGACCAGATGCCTGATGTCAGCGCCCGGCCGGCGAGGCTCACGCCGAGCGGTCCGGGAAACATCTCCGGAAACAGCGTCAGCACAGTCGCGCGCCAGGGCGCGGTCGGGGAGGGCGAAGTGGTCATGATGCCTTGTTACGGCACCGGCACGATGAGATCGAGCCCTGGATCAATGCTGCGTCCACGGCTCGCGCGGTTCATTCACCGGTGTCGTCCCGGACAAGCCGTGACGCGCAAGGCGCGTCGCGGCGCCGATCCGGGACCCATACCGCGTGATCTTGGAAAGGGGCACGCGGCCAGTCCCGTGCAAGCCAATCAGCTGCGGTGGTTATGGATCCCCGCTTTCGCGGGGATGACGAGCGGAGTTTTGGGCGGCGACCTCGTCCTCATCGGACGATTTTTCATCCTCGCCCTCGATCTCGCCCGGCAGCTCGATGATGACCCGCCCGCCCGGGATGTCCACCGTCGGCACCACGGCATTGGTGAACGGCAGCATCAGGGTGCTGCCGGAGGGCGGAGCGATCTCGATGATGTCGCCGGCGCCGAAATTATGGATGGCGAGCACGCGGCCGAGCGGGGCGCCGGCCGTGGTCTCGGCGGCCAGGCCGATCAGGTCGGCGTGGTAGTATTCATCGTCGTCGGTCTCGGGCAGGCGGTCGCGCGGCACGTAGAGCTCGACGCCGTTAAGGCGTTCGGCCGCGTTGCGGTCCGTCACGCCCTTGAAGCTCGCGACGAGATGATCCTTGGCCTCGCGCGCCTTGGCGACCTCGAACGTGCGGCTGCCGTCCTTGGTCGTCAGCGGGCCGTAATGCAGCACGGCCAGCGGGTCCTCGGTGAAGGCCCACAGCCGAACCTCGCCGCGCACGCCGTGCGCGGCGCCGATCCTGGCGACGCAGATCAGCTTGGACATCAGCGGACCTCGTCCTTCGAGACGCGCGAACGGGCGCGCTCCTCAGGACGAGGAGCCAGACCCTCATGCTGAGAAGCACGGCGCAAGCCGTGCGTCTCGAAGCATGAGGCCCCGGTCATGAGCCTTAGCCCTTGGCGGCGGCTTCGGCCTGCGCCTTGCGCTCCTTGCGCGGCACGGCCTTGATCGGGTTCTGGCGGGCTTCGCGCTTCTTGACGCCGGCAGCATCGAGGAAGCGGGCGACGCGGTCGGACGGCTGCGCGCCCTTGGCGAGCCAGCCCTTCACCTTTTCCATGTCGAGCTTGAGGCGCGCCTCGTTGTCCTTCGGCATCAGCGGATTGAAGTAGCCGAGACGCTCGATGAAGCGGCCGTCGCGGGGAAAGCGCGAGTCGGCGACGACGACGTGATAGACCGGGCGCTTCTTGGTGCCGGCACGGGCGAGACGAATGACGACGGACATGAAAGTTCTCCTAGGTGTCGATTGATCGTTGGGTGTCAGCTAAGCCGTCA
Source organism: Bradyrhizobium sp. STM 3809 (assembly GCF_000239795.1). Lineage (GTDB taxonomy): Bacteria > Pseudomonadota > Alphaproteobacteria > Rhizobiales > Xanthobacteraceae > Bradyrhizobium. Next base: position 20,495 of record NZ_CAFJ01000474.1, read on the forward strand.
TTCCGGGGCACCGCGTAGCGGTGAGCCCGGAATGACGAATGGAGGGAGGAGCGGGTGATCCTCATTATTTCTTCTTCCCCGGAGGCAGGCCGAGGCCGGGCAAGGTCGGCTTGCCGCTGAGGCCAGTCAGGCCCGGCAGATTCGGCAAACCGCCGCGCAAACCGGCGGGAAGATCCTTCGGCAAATTGGGCAGGCCGCCGGGCATGCCGCCCGGCATCTTCTCGGCGAGCGCCTTGAGCTGCTCGGGCGAGGGCATGCCGCCACCGCCGCCGAAGCCCATGGCCTGGGCGATGCCGGCCAGCGGGCCGCGCTTGCCGGAGCCCATCGCCTTCATCACGTCGGCCATGTTCCGGTGCATCTTGAGCAGCTTGTTGACGTGCTCGACGCTCTGGCCGGAGCCGGCGGCGATGCGCTTCTTGCGGCTCGCCTTGAGCAGGTCGGGATGCTTGCGCTCCTCGCGCGTCATCGAATCGATGATCGCGACCTGGCGCTTGAGGATCTTGTCGTCGATCCCGGCGGCGGCGATCTGGTTCTTCATCTTGGAGATGCCGGGCATCATGCCCATCAGCCCGCTGATGCCGCCCATCTGCGACATCTGCAACAGCTGCTCGCGCATGTCGTTGAGGTCGAACTGACCCTTGCGCATCTTCTCGGCGGCGCGCGCGGCCTTCTCGGCGTCGATGTTGGCCGCGGCCTTCTCGACCAGCGAGACGATGTCGCCCATGCCGAGGATGCGGCCGGCGATGCGCGAGGGATAGAAGTCTTCGAGGGCGTCGGTCTTTTCGCCGGTGCCGAGCAGCTTGATCGGCTTGCCGGTGACGGCGCGCATCGACAGCGCGGCGCCGCCGCGGCCGTCGCCGTCGATCCGGGTCAGCGCAATGCCGGTGAGGCCGACGCGCTGGTCGAACGAGCGGGCGAGATTGACGGCGTCCTGGCCGGTCAGGGAGTCCGCGACCAGCAGCACCTCGTGCGGATTGGCGACCGCCTTGATCTCGGCGGCCTCCTTCATCATGTCCTCGTCGAGCGTGGTGCGGCCGGCGGTGTCGAGCAGCACGACGTCGTAGCCACCGAGCCTGGCGGCCTCGATGGCGCGGCGCGCGATCTGCGGCGGCATCTGGCCGGCGACGATCGGCAGGGTCGGGATGTCCAGGTCGCGGCCGAGCACCGCGAGCTGCTCCATGGCGGCCGGACGGTAGACGTCGAGCGAGGCCATCAGCACCTTGCGCTTGTCGCGCTGGACCATGCGGCGCGCGAGCTTGGCGGTGGTGGTGGTCTTGCCGGAGCCCTGCAGGCCGACCATCATGATCGGCACCGGCGGCACGGCATTGAGGTCGATGGTCTGGCCGTCGTCGCCGAGCGTCTTGACCAGCTCGTCATGGACGATCTTGACGACCATCTGGCCGGGGGTGACCGACTTGACGACCGTGGCGCCGATCGCCTGCTCGCGCACGCGGTCGGTGAAGCTGCGGACAACCTCCAATGCGACGTCGGCCTCGAGCAGCGCCCGGCGGACCTCGCGCATCGCGGCGTCGACATCGGCTTCCGAGAGCGAACCGCGCCCCGTCAGCCGATCGAGAATGCCGCCAAGCCTTTCCGACAGATTGTCGAACACTTGCTTCGTCCTTTCCTGCGCGGAGCAGGCAGTTGAATTCTCCGCCGTCATCACCCGCGAAGGCGGGTGATCCAGTACTCCGAGGCGGCGCGGCTCGATCCGAGGCGCCGCGGCGTACTGGATGCCCCGCCTGCGCGGGGCATGACGATCATGTATGCTGCGGCAGTCCTTGCCGAAACCCGACCGTCCAAACACGTTTGCGCCCGAGGGCGCGCAGCGCTGTCGGGCGTTGACCTCCGGCCTCCAGGACCGGGCGGTGGCTCGAAAAGACGAAACTTTCCGAAATTCGGCCGGGTTAAACCTTCCGGAGGCGGAAAAGTCAAGGAAACTTGCGCCCGGCATGCCGTTGCCGGATGCGGGCGGGCCGCTTACCTCTTGCGCCAGTTCAGTTTTCCCCGCGAGGACACCCTTGCTGCGCCGTTCCAGGACCTATTCCGGCCCCGTCACCGACCATTTCGACGGCAAGCGCTTTTACGATCCCGACGGCGTTCCGCCCAAATCCCTCGCCCAGGTGCTGCGCTGGCAGTTCGACCGCAACGGCAAGCGCTCGCGCTGGCCCGCCTGGGCGCCGAGCCCGCATGCGGATACCCCGCCGCACCGGATCGACGGCGAGACGGTGCGGCTGTCGTTCATCGGCCATGCCAGCTGGCTGGTCCAGACCGGCGGTCTCAACATCCTGATCGACCCCGTGTGGTCGGAGCGGGTCTCGCCGTTCTCCTTCGCCGGCCCCCGCCGCCACAACGATCCCGGCATCGCCTTCGAGGCGCTGCCGCATATCGACGTCGTGCTGGTGTCGCATGGGCATTACGATCATCTCGACATCCGCACGCTGTCGAAGCTGACGTCGCGCTATGCACCACGCGTCGTCACGCCGCTCGGCAACGACCTCACGATGACCGACGCCGATTCGAAGATTCGCGCCGAGGCCTATGACTGGCACGACCGCGTGCCTTTGAACGGCGAAGTCGCGGTGACCCTGGTGCCGACGCGGCACTGGTCGGCGCGCGGAATCTTCGACCGCAACAAGGCGCTGTGGGCGAGCTTCGTGCTGGAGACGCCGCGCGGCAAGCTCTACATCGTCTGCGATTCCGGCTACGGCACGGGCAAGCATTTCCGCCGTGTCGCCGAGCTGCACGCGCCGCTGCGCCTGGCGATCCTGCCGATCGGCGCCTACGAGCCGCGCTGGTTCATGCGCGACCAGCACATGAACCCGGAAGATGCGGTGCAGGCTCTGCAGGATTGCGGCGCCGAGACCGCGCTGGCGCATCACCACGGCACGTTCCAGCTGACCGACGAGGCGATCGACGCGCCGGTGCACGCGCTGCATTCCGCGCTCGATGCCGCCGGCATCCCGCGCGAGCGGTTCGGCGTGCTCAAGCCCGGGCAGGTGGTGGAGATTTAGTTCGCCGCCGCTACAAAACAGGTGTCGTCCCGGCCTTGAGCCGGGACCCATAACCACAAACCCAAATTTTGCGAAGACTAGTAGCTCCATCTCGCGCGACAACAACGGCCGCGGAGTATGGGTCCCGGCGCGGAGGCCGGGACGACACCGGTTGTGTACCGCCGGCGTCGCGCTTCATGCAGATCAGACGAATATTGTTAACTACGGCCCCGCCTTGATCGCCCAGGTCACGCTGACCGTCACCGACAGCGTCTCCTCGCCCTGCGCCACCGGCGTCGGCGCGCCCGCGGCCATCGGCGCGGCGAACGTCTTGGCGCGGAACACCGGCGTCGGCGCGCCGTCCTCGGCGATGTTGAGCGGCTGGCCGAGCGTGACGCCGGCGGCCTTGGCGTAGATCTCGGCCTTGCGGCGCGCGTCGGCGACGGCCTTCTCGCGCGCCTGGTCGAGCAGCTTGGACGGCTCGGCGACGCTGAAGAAGACGTTGCCGACATCGTTGGCACCGGAGGCTACGACCGTGTCGATCACGTTCGCCACCTTGGCGACGTCGTGCAGCTTGATGGTGACGCGATTGCTGGCGCGATAGCCGGTGACGGCCGGCTGACCCGGCCGGTTCTGGGCATATTGCGGCTGCAGCGACAGCCGCGAGGTCTGGACATCCTTGTCGGCTAGTCCGGACGTCTTCAGCGCCTGCAGCACTTTGGCCATCGCGACATTGTTCGCTTCGGCGGCCTCGCGCGCGGTCTTGGCATCCGACGCCACGCCGGCGTCGATCTGTGCCTGATCGGGCGGCGCCGTGATGCTGCCTTCGCCGCTCACGGTGATTGCCGGGGTGTCCTGCCGGGCGATATCGTCCGCCATGGCGGGCAGGGCGGCCGAGGCCACGAACGCGGCAACGAGGATCGGTCTGACCATCACGGCGCTCACTTCAGCGGCACGTAGACGTTGATGACGAGCTTGTCCTCGGCCGTCTTCAGCGGATCGGTCAGGTACTCCTCGATGAAGGTGTCCTTTGCTTCCAGCCGGCGCTCGTCGAGGTGATTGGTGATCGCCTCATAGGTGTTGTCCATGTTGTCGTAGGAGCCGCGATGCACGAACTTCAGCGCCTTGCCCTCGGGCGACTGGCCGATGCTCATGCCCTTGCCGAGCGTCTTCGGCTCCTGGTCGATCGGCATCTCCGCGAGGTAGGTGAAGCCGTTGTCGTCGGTCGAGGTGTAGACGATCATGCCGTTGCCGGCCGGCTTGACGCCCTGCTTGTCGAGGGTCGTCGACAGGGCCTTGAACGAGTCGATCAGCGTGTCGAACGCATTGTCCCAGTTGGCGGTGCCCTTCACGAGCACGACCTTCCTGGCCTCGAGCTTGATCTCGTCGCCGAAGGCGTCGGCCGCCTGGGCAGGCGCCGCCGCCGGCGGAGTGGCCGGAGCCTGGGCCGCCGAAGGCGACGATGACGGCGAGGGGCTCGCGCTGGCCGCCGGGGAAGGGCTGGCCGCAGGG
>NZ_CAFJ01000473.1 GCF_000239795.1 Bradyrhizobium sp. STM 3809
AGATGATCATGAATTCCGTTAAAACGCAAGAGAATAATAGTTATCAGAATTGTCACTGCGACCGCCTGCGTCCGTCAAAGCCTTGAGCTCAAAGATGGGAGTAGGCTGTACGTCCTGGCGTCGTCCCGGCGAACGTCGGGACTCATACCGCGTGATGCCGGCAACGGGCAGGTGGCTCGTTCCGCGCGCCTCACCGATGGACGGCGTATGGCCCCTGGATCGGCGCCTGCCGTTGCGTTGCGTCGGCAGGCTTGTCCGGGACGACGGCGGAATGTGTGGCGCAAGTCGGGTTTCACCGTTGAGTCTTGCCAGCGACCCGCCGGCAGGCAAGAGCGTCGGCGGAATCGCCCTCGTTCCCCGCTTCAAACTCCCCCCGCAATCCTCTACAAGCCCCCCCATGCTCGGACGTATCTTCACCGTCGGCGGCTATACGCTGCTGTCGCGCCTCACCGGTTTTGCCCGTGACATCATGCTGGCGGCGATTCTTGGCGCCGGGCCGGTTGCCGACGCGTTCTTCATTGCGTTCCGGCTGCCGAACCATTTCCGGGCGATCTTCGCGGAGGGCGCGTTCAACGCGGCCTTTGTTCCCGCCTATGCGCATGTGCATGGCGAGAAGGGGCCGGCGTCGGCGAGCCTGTTTGCCGACCGCATCTTCACGCTGCTGCTGGCGTCGCAGGTCGTGCTGCTGATCCTCGCCTGGGTGTTCATGCCGCAGGCGATGACGATCCTGGCGCCGGGCTTCACCGATGATCCGGCGCAGCGGGAGCTGGCGATCACGCTCACGCGCATCACCTTCCCATATCTGCTGCTGATCACCCTGGTGACGCTGTATGGCGGCATGCTCAACGTGATGCAGCGCTTTGCCAGCGCCGCGGCGGCGTCGATCTTCCTCAACATCGCGATGATGGCGACGCTGGCGCTGGTCGCCTTCTTCCCCACCGCCGGCCATGCCGCGGCGTGGGGCGTGCTGATCTCCGGCTTCCTGCAGTATGTCCTGCTCGCCGGCGATCTCGCCCGCCATGGCGGGCTGCCGCGCTTTGCGCCGCTCAGGCTCGACGACGACATCCGCGCCTTCTTCAAGGCGCTGGGGCCGGCGACCCTGGGATCGATGGGCACGCAGGTCGCGATGTTCGCCGACACCATCATCGCGACGTTCCTGCCCGCCGGCGCGATCTCGGCGCTGTATTATGCCGACCGCCTCAACCAGCTGCCGATCGGGGTGATCGGCATCGCCATCGGCACCGTGCTGCTGCCGGAGATGTCGCGGCGGCTGACCGCCAACGACCATGAGGGCGCCATGGAGCAGCAGCGCCGCGCCTTCGAGTTCACCTTGCTGTTCTCGGTGCCGTTCGTCGCCGCCTTCCTCGCCGTGCCCGACGTGATCACGCGGGCGATGTTCGCGCGCGGCGCCTTCACCAAGGGCGATGCGGCGGCGGCGGGCGCAACGCTCGCCGCCTATGCCGTCGGCCTCATTCCCTTCGTGATGATCCGCAGCGCAGTTTCGACGTTCTACGCGCGCAAGGACACGGCGACGCCGGTGAAGGCCTCGCTCACGGGGCTGACCGTCAACGTCGTGCTGAAGGTGCTGCTGATGGGCGCCCTGGCGCAGGTCGGACTTGCGCTGGCCACCGCCGTCGGCGCCTGGATCAACCTGCTGCTGGTGCTCGGCTTCGCCGTGCGCAAGCGCTATCTCGTCGTCGATCGCCGCCTCACCTCGTCGCTGTTGAAATTCGCGGTCACCGGTGTCGTGCTTGCGGCCGCATTGTGGCTGACGGTCGTCGTGGCATCGCCGCATGTGGCGTCGGTCGGCCGTGCGCAGGACGAGGTCATGCTCGTCCTGCTGATCGCGGTCGGCGCCGCGATCTATGCGGCCGCCATTCTCGCGCTGTTCGGCCCGCGCTGGCTCAAGGCGCTGGTGCGCCGCTGAGGAGCTTCCGTGCGGCATTCCCATCGTTCGCGCGCGAACTGATGAGATCACGGGGTAAGCCTGTTACGCCTTGCGCCTGCGCAGCGCGGCGAATATGGTCCGCCGGGGGAGCACTCGGCGTGAACAGGCGGCGACACACTGCAAACTGGACGAGGAGGGCGGTCAGCATTCTGGCCGCCTATCTGATCGCGTTGCAGATGGTGCTCGCCGGAGCGATGTCGGCGCAGATGGCCGCAGCGGCGTCGAGCGATGCCGGCATGATCTGCGCCGAGATGGATGGCGGCATGGCGCATGATGGCGGCGTGCCCAGCCACGGCATCGTGCACAAGGATTTCTGCGCCGTCTGTGCCTTCGCCGCCCATGCCGCGCCGGTCCCCGCGCCCGTCGTCGCGACGCTCGTGCGCAGCGCGCGCGAACTGCGGCTCGCGAGCTTCGCCGCCTGGGCGGCGCGCGACACCCGCCTGCGTGAACCCCGCCTGTCGCAAGGACCTCCCGCGAACGCCTGATCGAAGTTTGTCGTCAGGTTTCGTTCGTCCAGAGGTTCATCATGTCCCGTTCCGTAACCGCGCTTTGCGCGGCGACGTGCCTCGTCACGTTGTCTTCTCCCTGCTTCTCCCAAGCCCGGCCGCCGACCGATCTGCCGTCCGTCACGGTCGATCCGGCCAAGCGTGCCGCGCAGCGTTCAGTGCCGCCCGCTACCACGGCCCAGCCCGCCGCGAGGGCGCGCACCTCCCGATCCGCACCGGCGTCCCGGACGGCCGTTGCAGCTCCCGCCGGTCCGGCCCCGAGCCTGACCGCGCCGAACACGCAGGTCGCGACCCAGCGTATTCAGCAGACGCCGGGCGCGGTGGCCGTCGTGCCGGACACCGCGTTCAAGACCGGTGCGGCGCAGACCGTCAAGGACGTGCTCGACTACGTGCCCGGCGTGTTCGCCCAGCCGAAATGGGGCGACGATACCAGGCTGTCGATTCGCGGCTCCGGCCTGTCGCGCAACTTCCATCTCCGCGGCACCCAGCTCTATCTCGATGGCGTGCCGATCAACACCGCCGACGGCTATGGCGATTTCCAGGAGATCGATCCGACCGCCTACCGCTATGTCGAGGTCTACAAGGGCGCCAATGCGCTGCGCTACGGCGCCAACTCGCTCGGCGGCGCCGTCAACTTCGTCACGCCGACGGGGCGCGATGCGTCCGCCTTCGAGAGCCGGCTGGATGGCGGCGCGTTCGGCTTTTTGCGCGGCCAGGCCTCGACCGGCGGCGTCGCCGGCGCGGCCGACTATTTCGTGACCGGTTCGGCGTCGCGCACCGACGGCTATCGCGACCACAGCTGGGGCACGTCCGAGCGCGGCAGCGCCAATGTCGGCTATCAGGTCTCGCCTGATTTCGAGACCCGGTTCTATCTGAATGCCAACTCGGTGCGGCAGCGCATCCCGGGCGAGGTCAGCAAGACCAGCGCGCTGACGTCGCCGCAGACGGCCGCGGCCAACAACGTGCTCAATGACTGGCAGCGCAACATCGACACGGTGCGCGTCGCCAACAAGTCGACCCTGCATCTCGACAACACCGACGTCGAGTTCGGCGTGTTCGCGGTCGACCGGCACCTGATGCATCCGATCTTCCAGTGGCTCGACTACCGCTATCACGACTATGGCGGCTTCGTGCGCGCGGTCGACGACCGCGAGATCGGCGGCCATCGCAACCGCTTCACCGTCGGGCTCAACATCCAGAACGGCTCCACGGATGCCAACCAGTTCGTCAATATCGGCGCCAACAAGGGCACGCAGATGTCCTCGCTGGTGCAGAACCCGGAGAACTATACGCTCTATGCCGAGAATGCCTGGTATGCGCTGCCGAGCGTCTCGCTGATCGCCGGCGCGCAGTTCCTGCACGCCGTCCGCCGCCAGCAGGTCAATTTCTCCCTGAACGGCGATGTCGCTGGCACCGCGGCCTACGATTTGGCCAGCCCGAAGCTCGGCGTGCTCTGGGATGTCGATCCGGCCTGGCAGGTGTTCGCCAACGTCTCGCGCAGCGGCGAGGCGCCGAGCTTCGGCGAGAACGTGGCGCCGACCTTCCTCAATCCGAACTTTCCAACCATCCCATTCTACAAAATCAAGGCGCAGACCGCGACCACCTGGGAGATCGGCACCCGCGGCCGGCGGCCGGACGTCACCTGGGACTTCGCGCTGTACCACGCCGACATCCGCAACGAGCTGCAGTGCTTCTACTCGTCGTTCGGCAATTGCAACGTCACCAATGCCGACAAGACGATGCATCAGGGCGTCGAGGCCGGCCTCGGCCTCAGCCTCCTGAAGGGGCTGGCCGTCAAGAGCGACACCCCCGACCGCCTCTGGCTGAATGTCGCCTACACCTATAGCGACTTCCGCTACAGCAACGATGCGACCTGGGGCAACAACCGCCTGCCGGGCGCGCCGCCGCACTTCTTGCGCGCGGAGCTCTTGTACAAGCATCCGGCCGGCTTTGCGTTCGGGCCGAACATCGAATGGGTGCCGCAGGCCTATTTCGTCGACAGCGCCAACACGCTCTCCACGGATCCCTATCTGCTGTGGGGCCTGAAGGCGACCTATGACGACGGCCGGAATTTCTCCGCCTATCTCGAGGGCCGCAACCTCGCCAACAAGGCCTATATCGCGACCACCAGCATCATCGATCGCGCGACGCCAACCTCGACGCTGTTCAACCCCGGCAACGGCCGCGGCGTCTATGCCGGCATCCGCTACAAACTGTGAGGATCAGCGCGATGTTCAAGCGTCTCATGATCGTGGCGGCGCTCTCCGCCGCCACGCCGTGCCATGCCGCCGGTGACGACGAGTCCGTGCGCGCCGTGCTGAACATCCGCAACGCGCTGCGCTCGGAAGGACGGGTCGCCTTCGCCTGCTGGGGGGAGCTGCGTGACAATCCCTGGGCGCTGGAGCCGCTGCAGGCCGCCTATGACCATGTGCCGAAGCTGCCCGGCTTGAGGCCGCATGCCCCGGATGATTTTGCCTTCGGTCCGGCGGAATGGGCCGAGAAGGTGATGACCGACGCCGGGCTCCGCCGCGTCCGGCTGGAACGCTGCGATGTGGTGCTCGATCTCGGCGCCGGTGGCGGCCTCGATGCGGCCGTGCAGACGGCGCTCGCAATCGGTCCTGCCGGCCGGGCCGTGGCCGGGCAGCCCGCCGAGTCGGCGGAAGCCGCGACATCCGCCGTGAGAAAGGCGCTCGCGCGCTACGCCAAGGCGCAGGGCGTGATGGTCCCCGCCGCGTTCTGGGTCATCACAGCGGTCGATCCCTGAGGCTTGGTCGGCAGAGCTGCCGAATGTTCGACGCTCCATAAGGCCGCAAGATCGGTCGAGCGCGTCCGACGCGGGCACGCTTAGGTGATGTCGCCACGGAGCAAGGAACGATGAAGGCGGCACTGCGAAACCACCACGCCCGGATGCAGCGGGTGCTGGATCATATTGACCGGCATCTCGACGAGGATCTGGATCTTTCGGCCCTGAGCAGCGTCGCGGCCTATTCGAAGTATCATTTCCACCGGCAGTTCACGGCGACCTTCGGTCTGTCCGTGCATCGCTACGTCCAGCTCGCCCGCATGAAGCGCGCCTCCTACCAGCTGGCCTATGGCGAGACCCCAAGCGTCACCGATGTCGCGATGGAGGCCGGCTATGATGCACCGGATGCCTTTGCCCGCGCCTTTCGCCAGCGGATCGGGCAGTCGCCGTCAGCCTTCCGGAAATCTCCGGACTGGGAGCCGTGGCTAGCGGCCTTCGGGCCTCTCGACGACGCGAGGAGCAAGTTCATGCAGACCACCTTCACCCCCTCTGACGTGACGATCCGCGACGTCCCGCCGACGCGGGTGGCGATCATCGAGCATCGCGGCGACCCGGCGATGCTCGGCGTGACCGTCCAGCGCTTCATCGCCTGGCGTAAGGCCGCAGGCCTGCACCCCCGGACTCATCCGACCTTCACGGTCTGGCGGTCCGAGCGGCGCCCTGACTCGCCGGCCGACTACAGCGTCGATCTCTGCGTCGGCACCGACCGGCCATGTCAGGCTGATGGCGACCAGGTCAAGTTCGGCGAGATCCCCGGCGGACGCTGCGCGGTGCTGCGGGTCGTCGGCAACACCCACAACCTGGAGCCGGCTGCGCTCTACCTCTATCGCGACTGGCTGCCGGCCAGCGGCGAGGAGGCCCGCGACTTTCCGATCTATTGCCAGCGGTTGAGCTTCTTTCCCGACGTGCCCGAGCATGAGGCGGCCGCAGACGTGTTTCTGCCGCTGAAATAGCTGCGATCCCGAGCGGGACACCGCCGCGGCCCATTCTTGAAAAGTTCCAGTTCCATTGCGGAACTGAACCGGATCTCCGGCGTTGGGCTTGCACCAGGGCTGAAACCCTCCACGCTTGGACCGTGAACCTTTGTGCCGACGCGCACACTCACCTGATGTTTCTCGACTCGGATCTACGAGCGGTTGTTCAGGAATTTCTGGACCGGCGTCGGGGTTTCTCCCGATGCAGCTCGTATTGAAGGAGGCGCGTATGGTCCTCAAGACTTTGAAAGTCTCATTGTCTGTTGTTGCCGCTGCAACATCCGTCCTGTCGCTCTTTGCGGTGGGCTGGGTCGGCCTGGCTCTGCTGGGCTATTAGTTCTGGTATGGAATTTTCATTTGCATGGTAACGTGCAGAGTGCAGACTGCCGCGACACGGACCCGGTTCGATTTCGGGTCTCTGGGGCCGCACATTCGTCGGTGATCGCCCGTCTGGCGGTCATTCGAATCACGAACGTTTCGGCTGCGACGGGATGATCACCCGGCTACCCTGCCGGCGCGCGGATCATCGGGAGAGATCATGCCGGCGTTGCGGTCCACCGTCTTGTTGCTGTTGTCATTGGTCGTCGGTTGCGGTGCGGCTCGCGCCGAGCAGGCCGTGCCTGGTGCAGGCCCCAAGACAGAGCGGGCGCCATCGGCGGCGGGATCTCCGGCGGAGCTGGCGGCCAGCGGCTACCTGGTGGTGATCTCGGTGCAGGCCAGCGCGGCCGATGCGCTCGCCTCCTTCAAGGTGCTGCAGGCAAAGTACGCGGCTGTGCTCGGGCAGTATCAGCCGGTCATCAAGCGCGTGGACCTCGGCGAGAAGGGCGGCGTCCGATACCGCGCGGCGGTCGGCCCGTTCGAGACGAAGCAGCAGGCCAGCGCGATGTGCGGATCGCTGAAACTGGCCGGCGGACAGTGCTTCCCGTTCGGATACCCACGGTAACCGGCCGCGCCGGTGCGCTTGGCGAACGGTCGTTAGGCGACCGTCATACGGGCGCTGCGGAGTGGCTGTGAGCCATATCACAGACGTTTCGGCTGGCGTCGGATGATCTCCCGATTATGCTGTGTTGCGGCTGAATGTCGGGGGAACAAGGGCATGCCTACGCTACGGTCCATCGCCGTATTGCTGTTGGCGCTCGTGATCGGGTGCGGTGCCGCGCATGCCGAGCGACGCGTGGCGCTTGTCATCGGCAACGAAGGCTATCGCAACGTCGCGAAGCTCACGAACCCCGCGAACGACGCCGCCCTCGTCGCGACGATGTTCAAGAACGCGGGGTTCGATTCGGTCACCAGCCGGTTCGATCTCAACCTCAACGAGATGCGCAAGGCGCTCCGGGAGTTCGGCGCCAAGGCGCGCGACGCGCAGCTGGCCGTGATCTATTATGCCGGGCACGGCATCGAGCTCGACGGCACGAACTATCTCATTCCGGTCGACGCAACCATCGAAAGCGACACCGACGTCTTGGACGAGGCGCTGTCGCTCGACCGGATGCTGGTGGCCGTCGAGCCTGCCAAGCAGCTCCGGCTCGTCATCCTCGATGCCTGCCGCGACAATCCGTTCGCCAAGACCATGAAACGGGCGATCGCCTCGCGATCGATCGGCCGGGGTCTCGCCAAGGTCGAGCCCAACGCGCCGAACACGATGATCGCCTTCGCGGCCAAGGCCGGCTCGACGGCCGCCGACGGCGACGCGGCCAACAGTCCTTTCGCCATCGCGATCTCCGAGCATCTGCCGAAGCCGGGACTCGATCTCCGCAAGGCGTTCGGCTTCGTGCGCGACGACGTGCTGAAGAGCACCGGCAACAGGCAGGAGCCCTACGTCTACGGCTCGCTCGGCGGCGACGACGTTTCGATCGTGCCGGCACCCGCCGCGCCAATGGCCGCGCCGAACGCGCTCGACAATTCGCGTCGCGACTACGAGCTGGCGCTTCAGGCCAGCGACAAGGAGGCCTGGCAGGCCTACCTCCAGCGTTATCCGACCGGATTCTACGCCGATCTCGCGCGCGTGCAGCTGAAGAAGGCGGTCGCGGAGGAGACGCGGCGCAAGGCCGAGCGGTCCAACCCGCTCGAGCCGGGGCACAGTGCAGGTGAGAAGCCAACCGCTGTTGACGCCCGGGCGAGGGACGATGGCGGCTCCGGCGAGAAGGTCGCCGCGCTCGCGATGCCGCCGCTCTCCGACTCCGAGCTCGCGACCTCCCTGCAGCTGGAGTTGCGGCGGCTTGGCTGTCTCGATGCGGCCGTCAGTGGCGATTGGGATGCGGCCTCGGCGCGCGCGCTCGGCCAGTTCAACGGCCTTGCGCGCACCAGCTTCGAAACGGCAAAGCCGAGCCTCGCCGCGCTCGATGCACTCAAGGCGCGGAGCTCCCGGATATGTCCGCTGTCATGCCAGTCGGGCTATCGCGCCGATGGCGACAGCTGCGTGAAGATGGTGTGTCCAAGCGGTTCGGAGCTGCGCCCGGACGGCAGCTGCGCGCGCGGCGAGAAGCCGGTCGCGAAGCGCGACAATGCGCGTCCCGAACCGGCGCCGCGTCCCGCGCCGGCTGCGATCGATCTGAGCCGTCCCCAGCCCGGCGAGCCGCCGCCGGGCTCGCTTTCACTGGGCGCCCGGGTGACCATTCAGAGCAGCGCCTGCGGTCCCGGGAAGGTGCTCGAGCTCATCGGTGGCTCCAACCGGGCCAACATTCCGCGGCAGCGACGCTGCGTCGCTGCCAACTGAACGCTTCGCGCGGTTCAAGCGAACGCCTTCTCCACGGTCTCGATCAGCACCCGGAACGACTTGTCGTGGCGGGTGATCGGCGGGATGGCGCGGGTGATGTTGAGCAGCTGATAGACCGCCATCTGGGCGGCGCGCACCGAATATTCCACCGTGAACACGACATCGTCGGGGATCTCGACGAACTGGCTGACGAAGGCGAGGTTCTTCGAATTCGCCGGCACCGGCAGCGGCCGGTCCGTCGTGTTGCGCGGCATGAACATGCTCGTGATGTAGGGCAGGCGGCACGGCACGCAGCTCGCATTGTCGAACACCGACAGCTCGAAGTTGAGGTGGCCGCACAGCTCCTTCAAGATTTCGGCGCCGCTGCAATCGGCCATCGCCTTGGCCACGAAATTGCCGATGCGGTCGGGATGCAGCGCATAGCCCCAGAACACCTGCACGTCCTTCGGCTGACCGACGAAATGCGGCTGGTGGTACAGCACGATCGACATCAGCCAGTTGGAGTCGGTGAAGGTGACGAGGCCGCCGGTGCCGGCCGGGTTGCCGCTGAACGCTTCCATCGCATCGAAGAACAGCGGATTGCGGCAAGTGACCGTGAACGACTCCCAGCAGGATTCCGGAATCGACGAGTTGAACGCGGCGGGATTGCCGAACTCCGGGCGGCCTTGCGCGATCTTCTCCCACAGCGCCCAGCCCTTGCTTTCGCGCTTGGTCAGGCGCGGCGGCGGCGCATATTGCGAGCCGAGGCTGGTGGCATCGGTCATCGAGCCGTTCTGGAAGAACACGAGATCGTCTGCCGCCACGGCGAGCGCCTCGCTCTTGCCGTGGCGATCGAGCGTGAGCTGCGTGACCACGTGCTTGCCGGCCTCGGTGGCGATCGCCATGTCGGTGACGTCGACGTCGCCCTCGAAATGGACGCCGTGCTTCTCCAGCCACTTCACCAGCGGCACGACGATCGCATCGTACTGATTGAACACCGTGCGCTTGACGCCGGCCAGCGTCTCGATGCGCGCGAACTCGTTCATGAAGCGGTGCAGATAGCGCTTGAACTCGACGGCGCTGTGCCACGGCTGGAAGGCGAAGGTGGTCTGCCACATGTACCAGAAGTTCGTGGTGAAGAACGGCGGCGACAGCCAGTCGGTGATGCGGGAGTTGCCGAGCTTGTCCTCCGGGGTCTCGGTCAGCTTGACCAGCTCGAGCCGGTCCTGCATCGAGAAGCCCATGGTCGAGACGTCGACCTTGTGGCGGTTGCGGTCGACGAGGCGCGCCTGCGAGTGCGCGACATGGGCCTTGTTGAAGGCAATCGTCTCGTCGCGCACGGTGCGGCTGGGATCGCTGCCGCCCGGAATGGTCGACAGCAGATCCCACGTGCATTCGTAATGGTCGGTGGTCAGCATGCGGCCGCCGCGCAGCGAGAACGAGCCGTCCGGCAATTGCGTGCCGTCCAGGCTGCCGCCGAACGGCAGGTTCTTCTCGAAGATCGTGATGTCGCCCCCGGCGATGCCGCCGTCGCGGATCAGGAACGCCGCGCCGGCCAGCGCGCCGATGCCACTGCCGATGAAATACGCTTTCATGATGGTTCACCCGGATCGTCGTCTTTGACGATCCGGGCTTAACGGCCGCATTCCCGGGCGGAACTGATCCAGATCAATGGGGCGGCGCCCGACGATCACGATCTCGCGCGCGGGATCAGGCGAACGATTTGACCACCGACTGCAGCAGCACCTTCAGCGATTTGTCATAGGGCGTCACCGGCGGGATGGCGCGGTCGATCTTCATGAGCTGATAGACGGCGTGCATGGCCCCGCGTACCGAATATTCGATCGTGAACACGGCATCCTCCGGCAGTTCGACGAACTGGCCGAGGAAGGCGAGGTTTTGCGAGGTCAACGGCACCGGCAATGGCCGGTCGCCCGGGCTTCGCGGCATGAACTCGCTCATGATGTAGGGCATCCAGCACGGCACGCAGGTGGCGTCGTCGAACACCGTGAGCGGGAAGCGCAGGTGCCCGCACAGCTCTTTCAGGATCTCCGCGCCGCTGCACTCGGACATCGGCTTGGGCACGAAATTGCCGACGCGGTCGGGATAGAGCCCATAGCCCCAGAAGATCTGGATGCCGTCCGGCTGGTCCGGGAAATAGGGCTGGGTGTACAGCACGATCGACATCAGCCAGTTGGAGTCGGTGAACGACACGAGCGCGCCGGTGCCGGCGACATTGCCGCTGAAATTCTGCATCGCATCGAAGAAGCGCGGATTGCGGCACGTGACCGTGAAGGATTCGAAGCTCGATTCCGGGATGTTGGAGTTGAATATCTGGGGATTGCCGAATTCGGGCCGGCCGGCGGCGAGCTTCTCCCACAGCGTCCAGCCGTGGCTATCCTCCTTGGTCAATTGCTTCGGCGCGCTGTCATGGCTGCCGAGGCTGGTCGCATCGGTCATCGAGCCCGCCGTGTAGAACACGAGATCGTCGGCGGCGAGATCGATGCTGCGGCTGACGCCATTCTGCTGGAGGTCGAGGCGCGTGGCGCGATGCCTGCCGTTCTCCGTGACCAGAGCGATGTCGGTCACGTCGGTGCCGCCGGCGAAGTTGACGCCGCGGTCACCGAGCCAGCTCACCAGCGGCTTCACGATCGAGTCGTTCTGGTTGTAGACTGTGCGCTTGACGCCGCCGAGCGTATTCATGGTCGGGAATTCGTTCATGAAGCGGCGCATGTAGCGCCTGAACTCGACCGCGCTGTGCCATGGCTGGAAGGCGAACGCCGTCTGCCACATCAGCCAGAAATTCGTGGTGAAGAACGGCGGCGACAGCCAGTCCGAGATCAGCGAGTTGCCGAGCTTGTCCTCCGACGTCTCGGTGAGCCTGGTCATCTCGATGCGGTCCTGCATCGAGAAGCCCATGGTGGTGACGTCGACCTTGTGCCGGTTGCGGTCGACCAGCCGCGCCTGCGCATGCGTGACGTGCAGCTTGTTGAACATCTCGGTTTCGCTGAGGATGTTCTCGGACGGCTGGGAGGCGCTCGGGATCGTCGACAAGAGATCCCAGGTGCACTCATACTGCGTGGTCGTGAGCATGCGCCCGCCGCGCATCGAATAGGAGCCGTCCGGCAGCCGGGCGCCATCCAGGCTGCCGCCATAGAGCCGCTTCTCGAAGATGGTGATGTTCTGCCCGGGCACGCCGCCGTCCCGGATCATGAACGCTGCGCCTGAAAGTGAGCCGATGCCGCCGCCGATGAAATAGGCCTTCATGATGTCGACCTGCTATTTAAAGGTTTGAAACAAAATAAGAAAAATGCCGGCAGGCGTGGCCAATGACCGGCCTTGCGAAAACCCGCCGCTGCGCACCTTACCGTAACGGGATAAATTAGTCGTCAACACGTCGAGGTCGTTTGTCCGGGTGCGGCGCAATGTCCCGGCATGTCGCGCGCACCGTCTCGCCACCCTCCTTGCGCCGTACGCTGTGCTCGCAATGACC
>NZ_CAFJ01000472.1 GCF_000239795.1 Bradyrhizobium sp. STM 3809
AAGCGTAGCTCTGCGGCCCTCTCGATCGACGCTTGACGTCTATTTGAGCCGCGTGACGCGGCGTCGCGGTTTCCAGCTTTCGGTCAGGGTGTTGACGGCGGCCTCGAGCGCCTTCCGGTCGATGGTGTTGGGATCGAACTGCTCTGGACCCCATAGTTGCATGTGTCCGTGCTCTGGATGGGACGGGTCGCCGAGGGCATCGAGGTATTCTGCATAGCCGGACGGACCGCCGACGTCTTCCGGAGGACAGCGGCCGGTGGCCTCGAGCAGGAGAGGAAGTTCTTCGGTCGATGCGTCGTCGAACCATTTTTCGAGCTTGATCACATGGTACCAGCCGTCGCCGAAGTCATAGAGATAGTGGATCGTCTTGGTGCCCGTCTCGCGAACGATATCGACGAGCCGCGCCCTGCGAGCATCGATGGGCTCGGGATCAAAATCGCCATCGGGATCAGGGATGCCCCAGCGTCCGTCGCCAGCCAGGAACTCGAAGAGGTGACTGTTCGTCCAGCCAAACGCCGCCTGAAGCGTCAGATGCAGCCGATCGAGACGCAGAGTGACAGGTACGACGAGACGACGCGTCACCTCCGGCTTCACCTCCTTGAGGGTCACCTTGATGCGGACAGCGGTCGTGTTCAGGCTCATGCCGCCAGCCTCGGCTCCTGGGCCTGCATCGTGTAGGTCGACGCCCACGGCAGCAGTTCGTCCAGTCGCGACGCCTGCCAGCCATTGACGAGCTTGGTGAGGACGTCGCCAAGCCAAGACTCGGCGCTGACGCAGTTGAGCTTGCACGTCTCGATGAGCGAAGCCAGCAAGGCCCAATTCTCGGCACCTTCGTCGCACCCGGCGAACAAGGCGTTCTTGGCATTGAGCTTGATCGGCCGCATCGCGCGCTCGACCGCATTGGTATCCATCTCGATGCGCCCGTCATCGAGGTAGAGCGTCAAGCCGTCCCAATGGCGCAGCGCATACCGCAAAGCTTTTGCCGTCTCACTCTTCTGCGCGAGGTGATCGAGCTTGGCCTCGAACCACTGCTTCAAGGCTGAGGCCAGCGGCCGGGCATGAGCCTGCCGGCCTGCGCGGCGCTCGGCATCAGATCGACCGCGGAGGGCTTTCTCGACCGCGTAGAGTTGGGCGATGCGCTCGAGAGCCTCCCGAGCAACCGGAGCCGGCGCCGGCGAAGCCTCGCGCTCGATCTTCACAAACTGGCGCCGCAGATGCGACCAGCAGAAGGCAAGCGTGCTGGACAGCGCGTCCGCACGCGTCTCCCGGGTCATGGTCTTGTAGGCCTCATAACCATCGCAGTGGATGATGCCGCGGTAGTCTCCGAGCAGTCTCAAGCCATGAACCGCGCCGCGGCCCGGTGCATAGGCATAGACCACCCCAGGCGGATCAGGTCCCGCCCAAGGCCTGTCATCGCGCGACAGCGCCCAGAAGTAGCCCGTCTTGGTCCGGCCGCGCCCGGGATCCAGCACCGGTGCCGGGGTCTCATCGACACAGAGCTTCGGAGAGGCAAGGAGAAGCTCGCGCAGGCGATGCCACAGTGGCTTCAGCTCCTGGGCGGCGTAGCCGACCCAGAAGGCGAGCGTGGAACGGTCGAGCGCTATGCCGTGGGTCGCCAGCATCTGCGCCTGGCGGTACAGCGGCAAATGCCAGTGATACTTTGCGTCAATGACATGCGCGACCAGCCGCTCGGTCGGCAGCCCTCCCTTGATCAATCGTTCCGGCGCGGCGTGCTGAAGGACGACGCCATGGCAGGCGCGGCAGGCCAGCTTGGGCCGGCGGGTGACGATGACACGATACTGCGCCGGTACGACGTCAAGCCTCTGGCTCTCGTCGTGACCGATCTCGAAGAGATTGCCTTCGCAGGACGGGCAACAGGTTGCAGCGGGCATCAAGGTCTCGACGATGCGCGGCAAATGCGCCGGCAACTGACCGCGATTGGCCCTGCGCGCGGCAGCTCTCCTCTCGCAGGTTTTGGGATTGGCGCGATCCTCGGCAGCTTCGAGAGCTGCGACGGCCTGATCGATATCCTCCAGAACAAGCTGGAGCTGATCCGCGTCCAGTTTTTCCGAGGAGCGACCGAACTGCGCATCCTTCGCAAGCTTAAGCAGCCGCTCGAGCCGGGCGCAGCGATCCAGCAGAGCCGCGGCAAAGGCTCGCAGCTCGGCCGGATCGTTCGGCAGCTCATCAGGCAAATCACGCATTGCCCGAAGACTGCCATGCTTCGCGCGCCGATGCAGCGACGATTTCTATCTTATGCAAGTGGTTTCGGCTGCAGGAGTCGAGGCGCATGCATGCGCGTCCAATCCATGCCGGCCAGAAGCGCAGCCAACTGCGCGCCGTTCATCCGCATGACACCGTCCACTACCGGGGGCCACTTGAAGGCGCTGCCCTCGAGCCGCTTCCAATACAGGACAAGGCCACTGCCGTCCCAGACGACGATCTTCACCCGATCGGCGCGCTTCGCACGGAAGACCACCGCCACGCCCTTCATCGGATCGTGGCCCAGCGTCTCCTTCGCCAGCAGGGCTAGGCCATCCGCACCCTTCCGGAAGTCGACCGGTCGGGTCGCAACATAGATCATGAGGCCCGCAGGCGCCGTCAGCATGAACACGTCCGGCGCAATGCCACAAACACGTCGCTCAGCACGGAAAGACCAGGCGCTCCGCGCACCTCCACCCGTGCCCCCAGGAGCTCAATCGTAACGAAGCCAGCCTCCGCCGATCCGGAAGGCTCCGGAGCCGCCGGTGGCGACGCTTCCGACACCAAAGGCACGAACGACAAAATCTCCGCCGAAGCCGGCAGTACCAATTGGCCCAATCGCGCCCGGCGCCGCCAGTCATGCACCTGCTGGGGACGGCAGCCGTGGCGGCGTGCGACATCCGTGACAACCGCGCCTGGCTCGAGACTCTCCGCGGCGATCTGCGCTTTCAAATCCTCCGGCCAGCGCTTCCGACCCGCGCCAGCATACACTTCGATACGAGGCGGCAGCGGTCGTCTCATGTCGTCCGAATGGTCGTCCATTGTGAGCACCCCTTCTAGAAGATGAGACTCTTCTAGCGATGCTCACAAAATGGCGCACAGGCAATCTCAAGGGCCTCGGCGCTACGCTTACG
>NZ_CAFJ01000471.1 GCF_000239795.1 Bradyrhizobium sp. STM 3809
CCTCGAACAGGCCGGCGGCGCCCATGCCGCCGCCGACGCACATGGTGACGACGGCGTATTTGGCCTTGCGGCGGCGGCCTTCGATCAGCGCGTGGCCGGTGAGGCGCGCGCCCGACATGCCGTAGGGATGGCCGACCGAAATCGCGCCGCCATTGACGTTGATCTTCTCCGGATCGATGCCGAGCTTGTCGCGGCAGTACAGCACCTGCACCGCGAAGGCCTCGTTGAGCTCCCACAGGCCGATGTCGTCGACGGTGAGGCCGTGGCGCTTCAGCAGGCGCGGCACCGCGAAGACCGGGCCGATGCCCATCTCATCCGGCTCGCAGCCATGCGAGACGAAGCCGCGGAAGATGCCGAGCGGCTGCAGGCCGCGCCTGGCGGCTTCCTTGTCGCTCATGATCACCGAGGCCGAGGCGCCGTCGGAGAGCTGGCTGGCATTGCCGGCCGTGATGGTGAAGCCGTCGCCGCGAACGGCCTTGAGGCCGGCGAGACCTTCGGCCGTCGTCTCCGGACGCGGGCCCTCGTCCTGCGACAGCGTGATGTCCTTGAACGAGACGTTCCCGGTGGCCTTGTCGGTGACCGCCATCTTGGTGGTGATCGGCGCCAGCTCCTCGTTGAACTTGCCGCCCTGCTGCGCGGCCGCGGTGCGGCGCTGGCTCTCCAGCGCATATTCGTCCTGCTTCTCGCGCGAGATGCCGTAGCGCTTGGCAACGACCTCGGCGGTGTCGATCATCGGCATGTAGACGTCGCCCTTGATCTCGAGCAGCGCCGCATCGGTGGCCTGGAAGCTGTTCATCTTGTCGTTCTGGACCAGCGAGATCGACTCGCCGCCGCCGCCGACCGCGATCTCGACGCCGTCGAAGATCACCGAGCGGGCCGCGAGCGCGATCGCCTGCAGGCCGGAGGCGCACTGGCGGTCGATGGTGGTGCCGCCGACCGACACCGGAAGACCGGCGCGCAGCAGCGCCTTGCGCGCGATGTTGCCGCCGGTCGAGCCCTGCTGCAGGGCCGCGCCCATCACGACGTCCTCGACCTCGGCCGGATCGATCTTGGCGCGCTTGACGGCCTCGCCGATGGCGTGGCCGAGCAGCGTCGCGCCACCGGTGGCGTTGAGCGCGCCGCGATAGGCCTTGCCGATCGGGGTGCGGGCGGTGGAAACGATGACGGCATCGGTCATGGGCGACCTCCTGTTGTTGTTACGACTGTTTGCTGTGAGATGTTGATGATTGCTGCTGGCGCAATTCGTGACGCGACAATTTGCCGACCGGCGTGCGCGGCAACTCGTCGACGAACGCGACCGCCGCCGGCAGCTCATGCTTGCCGAGCTTGCCGGTGAGGAAGTCACGCAGCTCCTCGACCGGGAACGGCGCGAAACCGTCGCGCAGCTTGATGAAGGCTTTCGCCGCCTCGCCGCGATAGGCATCGGGAATGCCGATGACGATCACTTCCTGCACCGACGGATGCGTATAGATCGCCTGCTCGATCATCTGCGGGTAGACGTTGAAGCCGCCGGAGATGATCATGTCCTTCTTGCGGTCGACCAGGAAGTAGAAGCCGTCGGCATCGACATAGCCGATGTCGCCGGTCAGGAAATGATCGCCGACGAAGGACTGCGCCGATTCCTCGGGTCTGTTCCAATAGCCCTTGGTGACGTTCGGTCCCTTGACGCGGATCTCGCCGACCTCGTTCACGCCGAGCACCTTCGAGGGGTCCTCGAGCGACACGACGTCCATCTCGATGCCGGGCAGCGCGATGCCGATCGAGCCCGGCTTGTCCGGCCCCTCCTTCGGGTGGCTGGTGCCCGGCGAGCAGGTCTCGGTCATGCCCCAGCCGCTCTTCAGCTTCATGCCGACGCGGCGCTCCAGGATGCGCGCGACCTCGACCGGCAGCGGCGCGCCGCCGGAGCCGACGCTGGTCAGCGACGACAGATCGCGCTTGTCGAGGTCCGGCAGGTTGGCGATCGCGATCCACATCGTCGGCACACCCGGGAAGTAAGTCGCGCGCTTCACCTCGATGTCGCGCATCACGGCTTCGACGTCGAAGCGCTGATGCAGCGACACCAGGCTGCCGATCCGCAGCGCGGTCAGCAGCACGACGGTGAGCGCGTAGATGTGGAACAGCGGCAGCACGCAGATGACGCGGTCGCCGCCGTCATGCTGGGTCCGGGTGGCGCGGCTCCAGATCTCGATGATCGACACCGCCGAGGTGAGATTGCCATGCGTCAGCATCGCGCCCTTGGGCAGGCCGGTGGTGCCGCCGGTGTATTGCAGCAGCGCGATATCGTCGACGGAGATCGCGGGCCATGCCGCCGGCGCGGCCGCGCCGTCGACGAAGGCGCGGTGTGTCGTGATCGCAGGATTGTCCGGCAGCGCCGTCTGCGGCGTGCCGACCTTGCCCCAATGATCATCCTCGCAAACGATCAGTCGGTCGAGCAGGCCCTTCGCCAAAAACTTCAGCGCCATCGGCAACAGCGCCGACAGGTTCGACGTTACCAGGATGCGCGCGCCGGAATCGCTGAGCTTGTGCGACAGCGCGATCTCGCCGTCGAGCGGCGACAGGTGCACGACGCGGGCGCCGGCCTTGAGCGCGCCGAAGAAATTGACCGGGTGGTCCGGCGTGTTGCCCAGGAATAGCGCGATTGAAGAGCCCTTGCCGTAGCCGGCGCGCAGGAACGCGGCGGCGGCCTGGTCGACGAGCGTTGCCAGCTCGTTGAAGCTGATCGGACGGTCGCGGAACTCCAGCGCATGGCGATCACCGAAATCGCTGACGGCCTTTGTCAGCAGATCCGGCAAGGTGCCGCGCGCGAGCGGCGCGTCCCAGCGGACGCCTTCGGGATAGAACTGTTCGCCGGGATGGGTCATGCAAACTCGACTTCCGTTGGCGTAAGGTAGCCCCGCTGCTT
>NZ_CAFJ01000470.1 GCF_000239795.1 Bradyrhizobium sp. STM 3809
GCGCCCTCTCCCCTTGTGGGAGAGGGCATGTAGGACAGTGCAGCAAGCTCGGTTGGGTGAGGGGTATGCTTCTCCGAGCGCTACTCGCGGAGAGATACCCCTCACCCAAGCGGGTGCGTTGATAGGCTGGCGATGCCCTCTCCCACAAGGGGAGAGGGCGCTGTATCGGGCAGCGCACTTGGTGGCACCGTTAGTCCAAAGCATTGCGCTTCGAGGTGGGCACACTGCCGCCTTCGGCGGCTGCTTTGCCCACCCTACGAAGGGGCGATCACACCGCCTCGTCGGCGATCCCGTTGCGCAGCAGCCCGATGCGGTCGATCTCGACCTCCACCACGTCGCCCGGCTTCATCCACAGCGGGGGTGTGCGGCGGGAGCCGACGCCGCCGGGGGTGCCGGTGGCGATGACGTCGCCGGGCTCGAGGCGGGTGAAGGACGAGCAATATTCGATCTGGCGCGGGATGTCGAAGATCATCTGGCTGATCGTCGCCTCCTGCACGACCTCGCCGTTGAGCCGCGTCTGCAGCCTGAGCGGGCCGAGATCGTCGATCTCGTCGGCGGTCACCAGCCACGGGCCGAACGCGCCGGTGCCGGGGAAGTTCTTGCCCGGCGTGAACTGATGCGTGTGGCGCTGGAAGTCACGCACGCTGCCCTCGTTGTAGCAGGCATAGCCGGCGATGTGCTGGAAGGCTTTGCTGCGCGGGATGTAGCGGCCGGGCTTGCCGATGACGATGGCGAGCTCACCCTCGAAATCGAGATCGGTCGAGACACGCGGGCGGATGATGTTCGTGAGGTGCCCGGTCTGGCTGTTGGCGAAGCGGCCGAACACGGTCGGGTTCTCGACCTCCGAGCGGCCGGTCTCCTTGCGGTGGGTCTCGTAGTTCAACCCGATACAGAGGATCTTGTCCGGGTTCGGGATCACCGGCAGGAAGGTGATGGCCGACAGGGCATGCCGCTTCGCGCCGGCCGCGGCGGTCGCCGCCTCCTTCAGCGCGTCCGCGGCAATCGCCGATTTCAGGTCCGGGAAGCGATCGCGCAAGGCGGCGCCGAGATCGGCGATCTCATCGCCCTCGACCAGTCCCCAGGACGTGACGTTGTTGATCTCAAAGCTCGCGAATTTCATGGGATGTCCTCTGGTCAGGTCGAGACCGCCGCGACGGCGGAGGGGGAGGTCGGTTGCTGCGCATTCCGCGCGAAGCGCGCGATGGTGCGCTCCGGGAAGATCAGCGCAAAGGCGGAGAGGGCACCGACGATGAGCACGCCGGCGGTGAAGGTCATGGCGTGGGCATAGCCGAGCGGCGCGTTGCCGCCGGCCTCGCCGACGATCCAGCCGGTGAGCGCGTTCGAGACCAGCGCGGAGGCCGCATTGCCGGAATAGATCACGACGATCAGGCGGCCGCGCTGCACGGCCGGCGCGATCGCGCCGAGCGCCACGGGACCGAAGATCGTGGTGAGGCTGGGGGCTGCGAAGGCGATGGCGACGCAGGCGAGCTGCAGCGGGCCCGTGGTGACGATGCTGAGCAGCAGGGCGCAGCCGGCGGCGAGCAGTGCCAGCCCCGAGGCATGGCCGAGGCAGGCGCGCAGGCTGAAGCCGCGGCGCTGCAAATATTGCGTCAGCCAGGAGCCGCCGAGCAGCAGCGGCGACTGGAAAAGATAGATGCCTGAGATGATCCAGCCGACCTCGACCTGCTTGTAGCCGAGCCCGAGCTGCAGAAAAGGCGGCAGCCAGGTCGCGGACATGCCGACGATCCAATACGATGCGGTCGACATGATGATGACGCCGATCACGGTCGCATCGCCCCACAGCACGCGCGCCGGCAGCGCCTTGTCGCTGGCCATGGCCTGCGGCGCCTGCGCGGAGTAGGGGCCTTCGCCGCCGACGAAGAACCAGCCGAGCATCCAGGCAAGCCCGAGCAGGCCGCAGAACAGGAAGCCGGTGCGCCAGCCGTAATTGACGATGACATAGGTCAGGATCGGGCCGCCGGCGAGCAGGCCGACGCTGATACCCTGCAGCACCACGGCGCTCGGCACGCTGCGCTTGTCCTGCGGAAACCAGTTGTAGCAGGCATGCAGCGCCGTCGGCAGGCCGGGACCTTCGCCGGCGCCGAGGATGATGCGGCAGATCACCAGCACGGCGATCGAGCCGGAGAAGAAGATCGGCAGCTGCGTTGCCGACCAGATGCCGGCCATGATCAAGAGCAGCCATTTCACCGGGAAGCGGCCGACCACGAACATGCCGACGGCCATGCCGGACAGCGAGAACAGCAGGAAGAAGCTGCTGCCGATCAGGCCGAAATCCTTCGGAGTGAGGCCCAGCTCCTTCATCATCGGCACGGCCGACAGGCCGAACACCAGCTTGTCGAAGAAGTTGAGCGTCTGGAACAGGAACAGCATGACGAGGACGGCGATGGCGCGTCCCCCTGCTGATCCGCTCGTCGTATCCGTCGGTGTCGTCATGGCGCTTCCCCGTTCGATGTTGTTGTTATGATCAGTTCAGTCGGTCGTGCAGCTCGCCCAGCAGTGCCGTGAGCTCCGGCGCGTCCCTGGCGACGCCGTAGACGTAGTGGTCGGGCCGCACCAGCGCGGCGCAGCAGCCGTGGCGTTCGAACCAGCGCGCGACCACGCCGCTTTCCTCCTGCAGACCGCTGCCGCCGATGGTGACGGCGGTGATCCCGGCCGGCGGGGGCGCGGCGTCATGGGCGATGTCCGCGCGGCCGTCGCGAACGAGACGCCAGCCGCTGCCGGCGATGGTGTCGAGCAGCGCGCGGCCGCCGTCGCTGACGATCCAGGGCTGCGGAAACAGCGTGCCGTTGGCGGCATTCGGCTTCGACGCGAGCAATCCTGTCGTCAGCGGCGGCACGATCTCCTGCCGGGTGATGGTGCGCGGCGCACCGCCGCCCTCGGCGAGGATTCGCGCATCGCGCGCCGCGGCGGCCACCGGATCCTGCTCGCAGATGACGCGGCCGATCGCCTTGATGCGCGTCGTGAGCTCGCGCACATGGGTGCCGCGCTCGGCCTCGTAGCTGTCGAGCAGCGTGTCAGGTGACTGGCCGCGCAGCACACGGACGAGCTTCCACGAGAGATTGGCGGCGTCGCGCAGGCCCTGGCACATGCCCTGGCCGATGAACGGCGGCTGCTGATGCGCGGCATCGCCGGCCAGCAGAACGCGGCCCTGCCGCCAGCGGTTGGCGACGAGAGCATGGAAGCGATAGCTCGCCGCGCGCCACAGCTCGCCATCGTCGGGAGAGAGCCACGGAGAGAGCAGTTGCCAGACCTGCTCCGGCCGCTCCATCGCATGGCGGTCCTCGCCGGGACGGAGCATGATCTCGAAGCGGCGGTGGTTGCCGGGGCCGATGATGTAGGTGGTCGGCCGTGCGGGATTGCAGAACTGAGCGGCGGTCTTCGGCAGCTTGCCGGCACCGCCGGCGTTGACGTTGATATCGACCACCAGCCAGGGCTCGTCGAAGTCGAGATCGTCGAAGCTGATGCCGAGTTTCTGGCGGACGGTGCTGGAGGCGCCGTCGCAGGCGATGACGTAGTCGGCCGTGACGTCGCGCGTGGTACCGTTGTCCTGCTGCAGGACGACCGTCGCGCGCTGCGCATCCTGCCGGATATCGACCAGCGTCGTGCCGAGCTCGACCGTCACCGACGGACAGCCGGCGACACGGTCGCGCATCACCTGCTCGACCGGCGGCTGGGTGAACACCATGCTCGGCGTATAGCCGAGCGGGTAGGGCTCGCCGACCATGTCGATGCGGCGGATCAATTGCCCCTGCGCGCCGAAATGCTCGGAGGCGGGAAATGGTGCGACGAAGCGGCCGACTTCAGCGGCGATGCCGAGATTGTCGAACAGCCGCATGATCTCGTGATCGAGCGCGATCGCGCGGGGCTTGTCGTAGATGTCGCGGGCGCGGTCGATCGCGAGCGTGGAGATGCCCTCGCGGCCGAGCAGGCTCGCTGTGACGGCGCCGGTCGGACCGAAGCCGACGATGACGACCCGATGGTGTTCTGCTGACGATGCGGACATGGCTCTTGAATCGTTGGCTGGAAGGATCAGGACGCGAAACCGACCGCGAGTTGCGCGGCCTTGACGTGATCGGCCTTCGGCGGCGCAATGCCCCATTGATCGGTGCGGCCGGGCGGCCAGACCCAATGCTCCGGTCCGCGCACGATGTAGTCGTCGTCGACCTGCAGCACCTCGGCGGTGTATTCGATCACGGTGCCCTGGGGATCGATGAAATAGGCGAACACGTTGTCGCCCGGCCCATGGCGGCCCACCCCCCAGGCGATCGGATAGCCGGCGTCGATCATGCGGCCGGCGCCGCGCATCACGCCCTCCCAGGTCGGCATCAGGAAGGCGACGTGGTTGAGGCTGTTCACCTTGGCGCTCGCGATGACCACCGCATGGTGGTCCGAATTGCAGCGCACGAAGGCCATCGCGGCCGAGCGATCCGTCAGCTTGAAGCCGAGCGCCTTCTCGTAGAAGGCGGCGGTGCGGTCGACGTCGGTGCTGTTGAGATTGACGTGGGCGAGCCGCTCCGGCAACTCCGGCCGCGATGGCCTGGCCTCGTGCGTGAGGTCGCCGTGGACGAAGCGCAGCGTGCAGCCTTCGGGGCTGCGCAGGCTCAGGATCACGCCGCCATCCGGCGCCGGGTTCGGCGCGGCGGCTGCGATCAGCGTCGCGCCCTGATCGATGGCGTTGCGCGCGATGGCCTCGAAATCAGTGGCCTCGGCCAAACGGAACGTCACCGCCTTCAACTCGGTGCGGTCGCTCCGGTGCAGCGCGACGACGTGATGGTCGCTCCCGGTCGCGCGAAGATAGACGACGCCGTCCGCCGTGGCCACGGGCTCCAGCCCCCACACCTCGCGATAGAACGCTTCGGAGCGCCCGAGATCGGGCGTGCCAAGGTCGACGCTGCGCAGAGCCGTGACCGGAAATCGGGTCATGGACGAGTCCTCCGGCGCGGTCTCCGCGGAGCGACGCGCGATGTTCTTGTGCGGTGGCCGGCGAGCCGGCTCGACCTTTTTATTACATAAAAAATCGAAATCAATCATAATTTATAAATTTTATGTTTCGAGGCCAAGCTCTATACATAGGCGGCGATTCCGAGGGGAGACCGAACGTGGACGCGGTGATCGAGGCCGAAGGGCAGGGCCCGTCGACCCAGGCAAGCCATGTGTATGACCGGTTGCGCGAGGACCTGCTGTCCGGGCGGCTGGCACCGTCGCGCAAGCTGCAGATGCGCTTCCTCACCGAGGCGTATCAGACCGGCCAGACGCCGCTGCGCGAGGCGCTCAATCGTTTGACCGCCGACGGCCTTGTCGAGGTCCGCGAGCAGCGCGGCTTCTACGTCAAGGACATCAGCCGCGCCGAGCTCGCCGAGCTGACCAAGACGCGCTGCTGGGTCGAGGCGCTGGCGCTGCGCGAGTCGATGAAGGCGGCGACGCCGCAATGGGAGGAGCGGCTGGTGCTGGCGCAGCATCGGCTGAGCCGCGCGCCGCGCTCGCTCAGCGCCACCACCTTCGAGGACAATCCGGAGTGGGAACGGCTGCACCGCATCTATCACCGCGTCCTGATCGACAACTGCGGCTCGCAGTCGCTGATCGCGTTCTGCGGCCAGCTCGCCGACCAGCTCTATCGCTATCGCCGGCTGTCGATCCGCAAGGCGTTCCCGTCACGCGCCGTCGGCGACGAGCACGCCGCAATCGTGCAGGCGGTGCTGAACGCGGATGTCGACGGCGCCATCACGCGGCTGACAGCGCACTACCAGCGCACGGCCGACGTCATCCTGCAGGACGAGACGATCTTTCCGGAGTTGAAGGCGAACGGCGGGGAGGGCTAGGCCTCGCGACGCCCGCCGAGCATCAGCTCCAGCGCGATCCTTCGTACATCCCCCGTATGCTCCGGGACGCGCCGGCTCTTCCCCCTCGTCATTCCGGGGCGCGCAGCGCGAGCCCGGAATCCATAGCCCGACTGCCAGCGGGGCCGACGCGTGTGCCACGCCCATCTCGCGCCTCATCTCCGCCTGTGGGTATGGATTCCGGGCTCGTTCGCGCTGCCTCAAAATGGCTGCGCCATTTTGCGCGCGAACGCCCCGGAATGACGCGTGGAGAGAGTTGCGCGCATTCTCCCCTGGTCATTCCNGGG
>NZ_CAFJ01000469.1 GCF_000239795.1 Bradyrhizobium sp. STM 3809
GACCTGGAAACAGACGGGCGCAAAGCGCGCGGGTCAAGCCCGCGCGCTAGCGGTCCCGCTACACCCGGCTCTTCAGCGCCTCGCCGATTTCGTCGAGCACCTTGGGGTCCTCGATCGTGGCCGGCATGCTCCACTGTTCGCCGTCGGCGATCTTCTTGATGGTGCCGCGCAGGATCTTGCCGGAGCGCGTCTTCGGCAGCCGGCCGACGGTGATGGCGAGCTTGAACGCTGCGACCGGGCCGAGCTTGTCGCGCACCAGCGCCACGATCTCCTTCTCGATCACGGACGGGCTGCGCGACACGCCGGCCTTGAGCACCAGGAAGCCGCAGGGCACCTCGCCCTTGATCGCATCCTTGATGCCGAGCACCGCGCACTCGGCGACGTCGGGATGCGAGGCCAGGATCTCCTCCATGCCGCCGGTCGAGAGCCGGTGGCCGGCGACGTTGATGATGTCGTCGGTGCGGCCCATCACGAAGACATAGCCGTCCTCGTCCTTGAAGCCGGCGTCGGAGGTCTTGTAGTAACCGGGGAATTCGCTGAGGTAGGATTCCTTGAAGCGATCCTCCTGCTGCCACAGCGTCGGCAGACAACCGGGCGGCATCGGCAGCTTGATCACGATCGAGCCCATGGTGTTGGCGGGCACGGGCTTGGCCGCCTCGTCGACGATGTCGACCTGATAGCCGGGCATCGGCACCGTCGGCGAGCCATGCTTGACGGGCAACAGGCCGAGGCCCACGGGATTGCCGGCGATGCACCAGCCGGTCTCGGTCTGCCACCAATGGTCGATCACCGGCACTTTGAGCTGCTGCTCGGCCCATTCCACCGTCGGCGGGTCGGCGCGCTCGCCGGCCAGGAACAGCGTGCGGAACTGCGACAGATCGTATTTGCGCAGGAAGGTCCCTTCCGGGTCCTCCTTGCGGATGGCGCGGAAGGCCGTGGGCGCGGTGAACAGCGCCACCGCCTTGTGATCGGCGATGACGCGCCAGAACGCGCCGGCATCGGGCGTGCCGACCGGCTTGCCCTCATACATCACCGAGGTCGCGCCGTGGATCAGCGGGCCGTAGATGATGTAGCTGTGGCCGACGACCCAGCCGATGTCGGAGCCGCACCACCAGACTTCGCCGGGCTTGATGCCGTAGAGATTCTCCATCGACCATTTCAGCGCGACGAGATGCCCGCCATTGTCGCGCACGACGCCCTTCGGCTTGCCGGTGGTGCCGGACGTGTAGAGGATGTAGAGCGGATCAGTCGCGAGCACGGGTACGCAAGGCGCGAGCTTGCCGCTGGCGAGTGCGGATTTGCGCAGCGCCGCCCAGTCGTAGTCGCGGCCGGGCTTGAGCTCGCAGACATGCTCGGGCCGTTGCAGGATGATGCAGGCCTGCGGCCGCTTGTCGGCCAGCTCGATCGCCTGGTCGAGCAGCGGCTTGTACTGCACGATGCGGCCGGGCTCGATGCCGCAGCTCGCCGACAGCACCAGCTTCGGCGTCGCATCGTCGATGCGGGTGGCGAGCTCCTTGGCCGCGAAGCCGCCGAACACCACCGAGTGCACCGCGCCGATGCGCGCGCAGGCCAGCATCGCCACCATCGCCTCCGGCACCATCGGCATGTAGAGGATGACGCGATCGCCCTTGCCCACACCGAAATCCTGCATGATGGCGGCGAGCGTCTGCACCTCCTTCAGCATCTCGGCATAGGTGATCCTGGTGACGG
Source organism: Bradyrhizobium sp. STM 3809 (assembly GCF_000239795.1). Classification (GTDB taxonomy): domain Bacteria; phylum Pseudomonadota; class Alphaproteobacteria; order Rhizobiales; family Xanthobacteraceae; genus Bradyrhizobium. Next base: position 1,711 of record NZ_CAFJ01000469.1, read on the forward strand.
AGTTCGTCAGCGGCGAGTCATGGATCAGCGCCAGTTGGCCGCCGCGGCCGGCGGCGACGTGACGGTCGAGCGCGTTGTAGCAGGTGTTGACGACGGCGCCGGCGAACCAGCGGCCATAGGCGCCCGTCGTCGGATCGAAGACCTTCTTGGCCGGCTCGATCCAGTCGATCGCGCGGGCGGCTTCGGCCCAGAACCCTTCCGGATCCTGCAGCGACCGGGCATGGACCTCGTGATAGCGGCTCGCAGCGCTCATGACGTTTCCCCAAGATCTGTGTTTATTCCGGACTATTGTCACGGGACAAAGCGACAGTTCAAGCCGTCATGAATTGATCTGGATCAGGCGGGTCCGGAGGTCCCGGGCATTTTCCGGGCCGGATCAAGGCGCTGCGTCGCGGAGGGTGTCCAGGCGGCGCTGCAGGGCTAGACGAAGGTCGTAGCCGGGCTTGCCGAAGCGGGCGTTGCGCTCGGCGATGAAGTCGCGCTGCGTGCTGCGCAGCTCGCTGGCGGCGCGGCCGCGGGAGACCTTCAGGAGCCGGGCATAGCTCTCGGAAATGCCGAGATCGAGCACCGACAGCTGGGGATCGGCACAGATGACCTTCTCCACCTCGCGCACGGCGGTGGCACAATCGAACGACGGGCCGCTGCGCTCCGACGGCGCGTTGAGCGGCCGCGGCGGCTCGGCGCCGAACTTCTTGATCTCGGCCAGCATGGCGCGGCGTCCGGCCGCGGCGTTGTCATTGCCGGGGTCGAGCCGCAGGGCCGCTTCGTAGTCCGCCAGCGCCTTGGCGCGCTCGCCCATCTTGCGGAACAGCACCGCACGATTGTTGTAGGCGAGCGCGAAATCCGGATCGAGGCGCAGGGCGGCATCGTAGTCGCTCAGGGCCGAGCCGAGCTCGCCCTTGAACTGATAGGAATCGCCGCGGTTGGTCAGGAAGTTCGGCTTCGGCTGCAGCTTGATCGCCTGGTCGTAATCGGCGATCGCCTTGTCGTACTCCTTCATGGCGGCGTAGGTCAGGCCGCGATTGTCGAAATATTCCGGCACCTTCGGATCGCGCCGGATCGCCTCGTGATCGTCGGCCAGCGCCTTGTCGATCTGGCCGAGCTTCTTGTAGGCGGCGGCGCGGTTGGTGAAGGTGCGAGGCCGGTCGGGATCGAGGCGAATCGCCTCGTCATAGTCCTGCACGGCCTTCTCATTGTCGCCGCGCAGGTAGAACGCGACGCCGCGATCGGCATAGGCCTGCGCGTAGTCCGGCTTCAGCCGGATCGCCTGGTCGTAGTCGGCCAGAGCGCGGTCGAGCCGGTGCTGTTCGGTATAGACGACGCCGCGCAGCTCATAGGCCTCGGCGTCATTGGGATCGAGCGTGATCGCCATGCTGAGATCCGCAGTCGCCTTGCCGGCATCGCCGCCGGCCTCGCGCATCAGATCGCCGCGCAGGCGGTAGGCGCGCGCATTCTTGCCATCGAGCGCGATGGCACGGTCGACATCCTTCAGCGCCTGGGTCATTCCCCCGCTGGTGCGCGCCTGGGCGTCGGCACGGACGACCAGGGCGGAGGATTGATCCCTGGGCGAGCCCGAGGCCTGCTCGATGGCGGTATTGCAGGCGCTGATCAGCTGCGCCGGCGGCGCCTTGCTGCCCAAGGCACATTCGGTATCCGCAGCGAAGGCCGGCGCGGTTCCCAGGACCGCGACGAGACCGGCCGCGAAACACAGCGTGCGGTAAGATGAGCGGGAGAACATCGACTGAGCAGATGCGGGCATCGGCGTGGCCTGGGCTTGGACTTGGACTTGGGCTTGGGACGTTGGACGGAACGGTCGACTGTCCCGTTGTCGCCGCCGGCCGCAGCCGGGTTCAAGCCGCCACGCCGATGGTTAATAGCCGTCCGAACCGTTCAGCCGCCGCAGCCGATCCTGCATCGCCTTCTTGAGATCGTAACCGTTGCGGCCGAAGTCGGCATTGCGGCGCGCGATGAAGGCGTCCTGCTCACGCTGCAGCGCGCGGGCCGCGGCCGGCCCCGGCGCCTCGCGGACCGCCCGGGCATGCGAGCCGTCGATCTCGCGATCGAGATTGGCAAGGTCCGGATCGGCGCAGATCGCCTTCTCGACGGCGCGCTGCGCCGCCGCGCAATTGAAGCTCGGCCGTCCGGCCACCGCCATCTGCGCGCCGAGTCGCTCGAGCTCGATGGCCAGCGTATGATAGTTGCTGCGGGCGCTGGCGTGATCGGGATTGAGCCGCAGCGCCGAGGCGAAATCGGCGAGCGCATTGGGCCGGTCGCCCGTCTTGCGATATAGTTCGCCGCGCGCATTGAAAATGTCGGCGAGCGTCGGATCGAGCTGCAGCACGACGCCATAGTCGGCAATGGCGCGGTTCGCTTCGCCCCTTGTGATGTAGATCGAGGCGCGCGCGATCAGCGCGTTGATGCGGTCGTTCCTGGGAACCTTTGCGTTGTCGATCAGCGCCCCGCATTCGGTGAGGACCCTGTCGCCGTCACGCGCCTCGGACGCGGCGATGCAGGCCGCCGGATCGACCACCGGTTCCTTGGCGGGCTCGGCGGCGCCGACGGCATGTGCCTCGACGGCCAGCAGGATCGGCCAGGCCGTCAGCATCGCCAGGATGACCGCTCCGAAGCGGCATGGCTGCATCGTCAATTCCCGATGAAATCGCCCCTGACCGGGTATGGCGCAGGCCGCGCCCTGATGCAATCCACCGCGCTAGCTCCGGCAGGTCAGCCCGCCATCCACCACCAGCGTGATGCCGGTGACGTATCTCGATTCGTCGGAGGCGAGGAACAGCGCCGCGTTGGCAACGTCGAACGCGTCGCCCATGTGCCCCATCGGCACCTGGGCATCGCGCTTCCGCCACATCTCCTCGACGTCGCCCTTGGCGTAGCTCGCGGCGAGCCCGGCGGAATGCTCGACCATCGGCGTCTTCATCAGGCCGGGCAGGATCGCGTTGACCCGGACATGCTTCGGCGCGAACTCGACCGCGGTCGTGCGCGTCATCTGGTTCATCGCCGCCTTGCTGGCGCCGTAGCTGACATAGGAGATGCCGACCTGGCGGATCGAGGCCACCGAGGAAATGTTGATGATCGAGCCGCCGCCCTGCCCGATCATCACGGGAATGACGTGCTTCATGGCGAGATAGGCGCTCTTGAGGTTGACCGCGAACACGCGGTCCCACTCCGCCTCGTCGACATCGACGACGCTGCCCATCTCGGCGATGCCGACATTGTTGTCGAGCACGTCGATGCGGCCATGGGCCGCGAGGCAGGCCTTGACCATGGCCTCGACCTCCGCCGCCTTCGAGACATCGGCGGTGAACGCTTCGGCCTGCCCGCCCTCGCCTGAAATGATCGAGGCCGTCTCGGCCGCCGCGTCCCTGTTGCGGTCGACGCAGAACACCTTGGCGCCCTGCCGCGCGAACGTCACCGCGGTGGCCTTGCCGTTGCCCCAGCCCGGACCGATCGAGCCGGCGCCCACCACCAGCGCCACCTTGCCCTCGAGACGTCCCATCGCGATCTCCCGTCGTTTGTCATTCGTTGCAGGCGCTCATCGTGATCGTGGCGGCGCCGATGTCGTGGCCGAAGATCTCCGAGATCGTCCGGCATTGCCCGTCGTTGCAGATCCGCCATTCCCCGGCGGCGCCGGAATTGGCGAGCACGATCCGCGACAGCGGCTCGCGGTCGACGGACCATTGGTACCAGCCCTCGACCAGCCGCGCCTCCGGCGGCGGCTCCATGCCCGCCCCCGAACCTTTGACGCGGGCCTGCAACAACCGAAGCCCATCTCCCGTCACGCGCCAATCCTCCTGCCATCCGGTCTTTTCGACCGAATGCGTCCAGGCCAGGGTGAAGCCGGCCAGCGCCAGCGCCTTCACCACACCGGACGACGCCAGACAGAGGCTCAAGCGGACGCCACCACGGCTGCCGGCGGCCGCTGCCGCCACTGCCAGGCGACGATCGCCGCCGCCAGCACGAAGCCGAGCACGTCGCTATAGGGGAACTCGCCCAGCAGGCAGACCGATGCGCCGAAAGAGAGCAGGCGCTCGATCAAGGTCAAGCGCGTGTACAGGAAGCCGATCGCGACCATGCCGAACAGGCCGATCGAGATCAGGGCCTTGACGAACGCATACGCCACCGCCCCATAGAAGCCGAGTTGCGCCTCCATCGGATCGCCCGCCTGCAGCATCAGCGCCGGCGAGTAGACGAAGATGAAGGGAATGACGTAGCCCGCGAGCGCGATCCGCATCGCCTCCCAGCCGATCTTGTCGGGGTTCTCCTTGGCGATCGGCGCGGCCGCCAGCGCGGCCAGCGCCACCGGCGGCGAGAGATCCGCCATGATGCCGTAATAGAACGCGAACATGTGGCTCGCGATCAAGGGCACGCCGAGCTTGGCGAGCGCGGGCGCCGCGAGCGCCGCGGTGATGATGTAGGTCGGGATGGTCGGGATGCCCGTGCCGAGCAGGATCGACAGCAGCATGGTCATGATCAGCGCCGCGAACAGGCTGGTCTTGCCGAGACCGATCACCCAGCTGCCGAAGATCGAGCCGACGCCGGTCTGGGTCATCATGCCGATGATGACGCCGACGATGGCGCAGGCCATGCCGACGGTCAGCGCCGATTTGGCACTCTCGGCGAGCGAATCGCGGCAAGCATGCAGGGTCGCCATGCCGCCGCGCATAAAGCCGGTGATGACGACGAGCGCAACCACGACCGCAGCGACGGGCACGATCTGCAGGCCGTTGCGCGATAGCGCGCCGACCACGAGCGCCAGCCCGATCCAGAAGACGTAGCGCAGCACCTGGTTGGAGAAGCCCATCGTGATCGAGGTGCCCAGGATCAGCGCCACCGTGAGCGCAAGCCCCATCGAACCGGCATAGAGCGGCGTGAAGCCCTCGAACAGCATGTAGACCAGTGCCGCCAGCGGCAGCACGAGGTACCAGCGCGCCACCAGCGCCTTCCAGGCGCTCGGGATCTCCGACGGCTTCATGCCGGTGAGACCGTGCTTGCCGGCCTCGAGATGCACCATCCAGAAGGCGGACGCGAAATACAGGATCGCCGGAATGACGGCGGCCTTGACGATCACCGAGTAGTCGACGCCGAGCGTCTCGGCCATGATGAAGGCGACCGCGCCCATGACCGGCGGCATGATCTGGCCGCCCATCGACGCCGTGGCCTCGACGCCGGCGGCGAAGGCGCGGCGGTAGCCGAACCGGATCATCAGCGGAATCGTGAACTGGCCGACGGTGACGACATTGGCGACGCCCGAGCCGGAGATCGTGCCCATCATGCCCGAGGCGAACACCGCGACCTTGGCCGGACCGCCGCGGGTGCGGCCGAACAGGCCGAGCGAGACGTCGGTGAACAGCTGGATCATGCCGGCATGTTCGAGGAACGAGCCGAACAGGATGAACAGGAAGATGTAGGTCGCCGAGACGTAGATCGGCACGCCGTAGAAGCCCTCGGTGCCGAAGGAGAGATGCGTGATGACCTGGTCGAAGTCATAGCCGCGATGGTTGAGCGGCGACGGCAGATACTGGCCGAAGAACCAGTACAGCAGACAGGCGCCGCACATCAGCGGCAGCGCGAGGCCCATGAGCCGGCGCGTGCCCTCGAAGATCAAGACGGCGAGCAAAGTTCCGACGACGAGATCGGCACGCGTCGGATCGCCGTCGCGGGCGATGAGGTCGGCGTAGAAGATCCATTGGTAGAGGCCGCACAGGAAACCGATCGCGCCGATCGCCCAGCCGGCGATCCGGCCGGCATCGGTCCTGGCGGTGAAATTGCCGATCAGGCCGAAGGTCAAGAGCAGCAGGAAGCCGACATGGACGCCGCGCACCACCTGGCTCGGCAGATAGTTGAAGGCGGCGACATAGAGCTGGAACAGCGCGAAGGCGAGGCCGATGCCGTAGGCGAGATAGCCCCAGCGGCCCGGGCCGAAGCCTTCCGGAAAGCCGTGCTCGAAATTGTCGAACTCGACCTTGACCGGCGTCTCCATGTTCACGGCTTCGATCGTCATGATTCCCCCAACGCGCCCTTGCCAGGATCCGCCCATCAGCCGCGGCTACCTGAAACGAGAAGACTGCGCGGGAGCCCGCGCAGTCGATTTTGGAAACGAGCCGGCCTTTGGGCGGCGCAGGCGGCGTCCTTACTTCAGGACGCCCTTTTCCTTGTAGTAGCGGATCGCGCCCGGATGCAGCGGCACCGGACTGTCCTGTGCCGCCGTCTCTAGCTTGATTTCCTTGCCGGCCGCATGCGCATTGGCGAGCTCCGGCAGCGATTCGAAGATCAGCTTGGTCATCTGATAGGCGAGATCGTCCGACACCGCCGAGCTGGTGACGAGATAGTTGATCACCGCCGCGGTCGGCACGTCCTTGTCCTGGCCGGTATAGGTGTTGGCCGGGATGGTCGCCGCCACGAACGGCGCGCCGATCTTGTCGACCACCTCCTTCGGCACCGACACCACGGTGATCGGCGACGAGGTCGAGAGGTCCTTCAGCGAGGCGACGCCGAGGCCGGCCGATTGCAAGGTGGCTCCGAGCTGCCGGTTCTTCATCAGGTCGACGGATTCGGCGAACGGCAGATATTCGACCTTGCCGAGATCCTTGTAGCTCATGCCGGCGGCGGCGAGGATCGCGCGCGAGTTCAGCTCCGTGCCGGACTTGGGCGCGCCGACCGACAGACTCTTGCCCTTCAGGTCCGCCAGCGTCTTGATGCCGGACTCGGCGGTTGCGACGATCTGGATGTAGTTCGGATAGATCGCGCCGATGGTGCGCAGCTTGTCGAGCTTGGACTTGAAGCCGGCCTCCTCCTCGCCGTTCCAGGCCGACTTGAGGGAGTCGCCGAGCGCGAAGGCGAGCTCGCCGCGGCCCTGCTGCAGCAGGATCAGGTTCTCGACCGAGGCCTTGGTCGCCTGCACCTGGGTCTTCACGTTCGGGATCTTGTCGCCGTAGATCTTCCCGATCGCGACGCCCAGCGGATAATACACGCCCGAGGTGCCGCCGGTCAGCACGTTGATGAAGCTCTGTGCGTGCGCCGCAGGAGCGGCGAACAGGCCGGCAGCAGCCAGGAACAATCCGGTTGCAGTGCCAAAGAGGTTCGAGAAACGCATGGGTCCTCCCGTTGATTTTGCCGGCAAATTGGACGGATGCCGGCGCGGGGTCAACCCATCCGAAAGACGGCCAGCTGCGCCCGCGCGCCGCAGCCCGCGACGCGAGGCGGGATGTTCAATCTCGCATTGCGGGCTCGCCGGCCGTCAAGGCCGAGGTCGGGAGCTCAGCGCGGTCGGGCGCTGGCCGTCGCTCACTGGAAGGTCATGTCGACGCACTTGGAAATGTCGGAGCCGAGGCCGGAGGAGATCGTGATGCAGCCGCGCAGCTTCTGCTGGGTCGTGTCCGCCACCCAGATCGAATAGCCGCCATTGCCGAAGAAGGAATTGGTGTTCGCCGGCTCGGTCTCGGTGGCGTCGAAATCATATTTCGAGTCGGTGTCGAACACCCGCGGCCGTTTGCTGCAACTGCCGTCAGTCTGGACGTTGAGGACCTCCTTGTTGTCCCGGGTCAGCGACAGCGACACTTGGCAGCGGAAATATTCGGAGGTCTTCACATTGAAAAGATAGGCGTAGGACTTGCAGACAGCCGTATTGAGCTTGCCGGCGGACAGGCCGCGGCTGCAGGCAATGCGCTGGTTGTTGGACAGCTTGAAGTCGTCGGCCCGGGCTGACGTCAGCGCCACCAGCGACAAGGCCGCGACCCAACCGATTTTCGCGACGAGACTCATCCGAATCATCCCCAAAATGTTTTCTTGGCCTTTGTTTCTAAACCACGCTGCAGGATAATCGCGAGATGAGGAATGGGGAAATCTGGAAGCGGTCATGCACGCTGCAGATCGACGGCGTCGAGTCGTCAGTCGCGTTCCTGATTTGTTCAATGTAATTGCGAGGGAGGACAAGATGACAGGCTCCGTTCTGAAAGCCCTGATCGCCGTGGCCGCGCTGTGCGCGCTGACGAGCGCGGCGCGGGCGGCTCCGCCTGAGCCGTGGGAGCTGAAACCGGATATGGGCTATGCCTACGGCAAGGACGGCAAGACGCTCGCCTACAGGATGGGCACCAAGAACGCCGACATGCTGCTGAAGGGCGCCAAGAAGGTGCCGAAGGGTACGCTGTTCTTCATCGGCCAGAACGGACAGCTCTACATGCGGACGGCACCCTATCTCGAAGGCGACGGCAGCTTCTCGTTCGGCGCCGACGAGTGAGCGCGCCACATCTCCGATGTCGTCCCGGCGAAAGCCGGGACCCATAGCCACCGTCCTCGGGCGTCGGGCACGCTGGAGCCGCGTTCGTCGCAATCACGACCTCCTGGGAGTCTGGGTCCCGGCTTTCGCCGGGACGACGGTGGGGGTGCATCGCGTCCCCCATCGATGCGACGTCAGTGCGCTGCTCAAAACGCTGCGGCCAGCTCCTTGGCGCCGGGCAGGCTGCTCAACGAATCCATCCGGGCATCGGTCACCGCGAGCAGCTTGGCCACCGTGTTGTGGCGGACGGCCACCGGGTTGCGCTCATAGCCGCCGCGCTGGAAGAAATTCGCGGTCGGGACCTGGTCGCGCATCTCCTGCGGCATGGTCACCATGTCGAAGCCGGTGCCGTCGCCGGTCAGGTTCATCATCTCGAGCTCGGCGGCCGAGAGCGGCCGCGTGTAACCCTTGGCGCGGGCGAACAGCACCGAGGTCAAGAGCTTGTGGGTCTGCAGCATCGGGCCGACGTCGATGTCGAGCACCATCGCATGCATCGCCCAGCCCTGCTCGGTGTTGCCGATCTTCTCATGCGCCGACCAGTCGTCCGGCACCGAGCGCGCGATCGCGACCATCTTTTTCAGCACAGTAAGCTTGTGCTCCATCGCGCCCCGCGCCGGACCGGAGGTCTGCGCGACGCGCTCGCCGAGCAGGCGGATGAACAGCGGCCCCTGCTCCGCCAGCAGCTCGACGGTGTTGGTCGTCAGCAGCTGATTGTAGCCGATCGCCGTCGAGATCGCGCGGTTGCCCTTGAAGCCGGATTGCGAGTCGTGCCGGCCGTTGCCGCCGGTCTCGAAGGAATAGACGCGCACCGCCTGCTCGCGTGTCAGTCCCGAGGACGCGGCGAAGCGGGCATAGGCGCGCTTGAAATCGATATCGTTGGCCGGGCGTTGCGGCGACCATTGGAAATGCTCCTGCGCCGCTTTCAGGAGATCGGCCACCACGGGAATGTATTTGCGCTCGCGCGGCTCGCCCTCGGGCTCCGGCTCGGGATTCACCGGACGCTTCGGGCCGGTGTAGACCGGAGGCTGTTCCAGCACATAATCGTCGAGCCCGATCGGCTGACGATCGCGGCGCTTGGCGTTGCGGATGCGGCGCTTGTCGGCGATCGCCTTCCAATAGGCGCCGGCCTGCTGGTCGAACTCCGCGCGCGCCTGCTGATACTCGGCGAGCCGCCGCTGGTACTCGGCGATGGCCGCCGGCGAGGCCGTCTGGGCGAAGGCATCGCGCGGGGCGACGGGTTCCCCCGCCAGCAACGGCGAAACGCCTGCGACAGCGCAGGCGGCGATCAGGGCAAGCTTGCGAATCGGCTGATGCAGCATGCCGCCCTTGTAGCCGAAACCGCGGCTACTTCCAGGCAAACACCGGCTGTTCCAACTCGTGGACCCGGGTGTCACGGCCGGCCAGGACCTCACGGAACTGATAGATCAGCGCCGCCGTCGGCGCGTGGATCAGACCCTCGCGGGCGTGAAAGCGGATCACGCGCCGCGTGCTCTCGGGGATCGCGGTGAAATCGAACGCGTCATCCGCGGTGATCGCATCCAGCCCGATCCGATGCACCGAGGCGACCTCGTCCGGATTCGGCCGCAGCGTTCGGCCATTGGTCGCCCAGACGATGACGGGGGTAATCAGATAGCCCGACCGCGTGGGATAGTCGTCGAGCAGGCCGAGCACGGCCTCCGCCGTCAGGACGAGCCCGAGCTCTTCCGACAACTCGCGCAGCGCCGCCTCGACCACCGTCTCACCGGCGTCACAGCGTCCGCCCGGCAGCGCCCATTGACCGCCATGGCTGCGCAGCCCCGCGGCGCGCAGGGTGAGCAGCAGCGCAGTCGTGCCGGTCTCGTGATGCGGGACCAGCGCGATCGCCACCGCGGCGCGCTTCAACGGCGGCGTCCCGGCCATCGCGTCCAGGCGCGCGAAGCCCGCGCAGCAGGTCGCGATTTTCCGTCGTGTGGCATCGTCGAACGGCATGGCCATGCAGCTTGACTACACCAGCCCCGCAGCGGATGAAACGATCACGTGCTGGCTTGCGGCGCCGACCGAAGGGATGTCCGGGATGACGAAATCAGCTGCGGCAAAAATGAAGTCCGACGGCTGGGAGATCGTCGACACCTCGGGCTTCCTGCACCTGATCGGCCCGTTGTGGCAGCGGGTCGCCGACGGCGTCCACGAATACGCTATTGTCACCGAGGACAAGCATCACAATCGCCGCGGCCTGGTCCAGGGCGGCGTGATCATGACGCTCGCCGACCGCAGCTGCGGCATGACGGCCCGCTTTGCCGCCGGCAGGGAGCACATGGCGACGATCCAGTTCGACACGCATTTCGTCGAGTCCGGCAAGATCGGCGAGACCCTGGTATCGCGTCCGCATGTGGTGCGGATCACGCGCAGCCTGGTGTTCATCACCACCGAGGTGACGGCCGCCGACCGCGTGATCGCGATGGCCTCGGGCGTGTTCAAGATTTTGAAGAGCGAGTGAGCCGCGGCTCTATCGATCGTCATTGCCAGGAGCCAACGGGTCCGCGCAACGCGCGGCCCGATGACTCCTCGCAATGACGCGCGGAGAGAGCTATCCTGCCAGCCTCGCCCGCGGGCGGGATGGTCTGAAATGAGGCAAGAATGCAATATCGCCAGCTCGGCCGTTCCGGCCTGAAAGTGTCGCCGATCTGCCTGGGCACGATGATGTTCGGCGGCCCGACCGACGAGCCGACCTCGGGCCGCATCATCGCCAAGGCGCGTGACGCCGGCATCAATTTCATCGACACGGCGGATGCCTACAACAAGGGCGCCTCGGAGGAGGTCGTCGGCCGCGCCATCGCCAGGGAGCGCGACCGCTGGATCGTCGCCACCAAGCTCGCCAATCCGATGGGCGACGATCCCAACCGCGCCGGGCTGTCGCGGCGCTGGGTGCTGCAGGCCGCGGATGAAAGTCTCAGGCGGCTCGGCACCGGCCATATCGACATCTACTATCTGCACAAGGAGGACCACGCGACGCCGCTCGAGGAGACCGTGCGCGCGATCGGCGACCTCCTGCGCGCCGGCAAGATCCGCTATTTCGGCGTCTCCAACTACCGCGCCTGGCGGCTCGCCGAGATCTGCAAGCTCTGCGATGGCATGGGCATCGACCGGCCTGTGGTCAGCCAGCCCTATTACAACGCGATGAACCGCATGCCCGAGGTCGAACACCTGCCGGCCTGCGGCTATTACGGCCTCGGCGTGGTGCCCTACAGCCCGCTGGCGCGCGGCGTGCTGACCGCCAAATACAGCCCCGATGCGCCGCCGGACACGGAGACGCGCGCCGGCCGCAACGACACCAGGATGATGCAGACGGAGTGGCGGCCGGAGTCGTTGAAGCTGGCGCAGGAGATCAAGCGTCACGCCGAGGCCAAGGGTTTCACGCCCGGGCAGTTCGCGGTCGCCTGGGTGCTGAATTCGACCTTCATCAGTTCGGTGATCGCAGGGCCGCGAACCGAGGCGCAGTGGGACGACTACATCCGCGCACTGGACTATCCGTTCGCCGCCGACGACGAGGCGCTGATCGACCGCCTGGTCGTCACCGGCCACGCCTCGACGCCCGGCTACAACGACCCGGCCTATCCGATCGAAGGCCGCAGGCCGCGGGTGGGTTGAATGGAGGAGGATCGCTACGGCCTGCCGCTCTCCACCGCCTCCACTGACGCGGCCGCCGCCTATCGCGAAGGCATGGATCTGCTGCTCGCCTTCTGGCCCGGCGCCACCGACGCGTTCGAGCGCGCGATCATGCTCGATCCGGATTTCGCGCTGGCGCATGCCGCGCGGGCCCGCATCCACGCAATCTACCAGCAGCGCGAAGCAGCGCTGCAGACGATCAAGCGGGCGCGCGACCTCGCCGCCAGGCGCGGCAGCGAGCGCGAGCAGAGCCATGTCGCGACCCTGGTGCTCGCCATCGAGGGCCGCGGCCCGGATGCGCTGACGGCCACGCTGGCGCATCTGGCGCGCTGGCCGCGGGACGCCATGATCATGGCGCTGCCGCTCGGGGCCTTCGGCCTGCTGGCTTTCTCGGGCCGCGCCGATCACGACGCCGCGCGCCGTGACCTCTGCAACAGCTTCGCCGCCGCCTATGGCGAGGACTGGTGGTTCCTGTCGAACCGTGGCTGGGCGCTGACCGAGGCCGGCGGGCTGGCGCAGGGCCGCGCCGTCACCGAACGCAGCTTCGCCTTGCGTCGGCACAATGCCTATGCCGTACACGCGCTGCTGCATGCGATGTTCGAGGCCGGCGCCCATGCCGAGGCCGATGCGCTCGTCGAAGGCTGGATCGGCGACTACGACCGCACCGGCATGCTGCACGGCCATATCCGCTGGCACCAGGCGCTCGGCGCGCTGGACCGCGGCGATGCGGCCACGGCGCTCGCAGTCTACACCGACGTGCTGGTGCCGACGATGGACACCGCGCCACCGCTCAACACGCTGTCCGACTGTGCCTCGCTGCTGTGGCGGCTGAGGGCAGAGAACCACACGATGCCTGACCAGGCGTGGACCGAGGTGGCAGCCTATGCCAGACCGCGCTTCACGGGCTCGACGCTCGCCTTCGTCGAAATGCATCTGATGATGATCGCCGCGGCCACCAATGATACGGCGGCTCTCAAGGGGCGTCTTGCCGCGATCGAGCGGCGGCAGGCCGAGGGAAATCTGCCGGCAGGGCGGATCGTGCCACACATGCTGCGGGCCCTGCGCGCCTTCGCCGAAGAGAATTGGCGTGCCTGCGCGCGCGAACTCACGCCTGTCATCGGCGACCTCCCCCGCATCGGCGGCAGCCACGCTCAGCGCGAGGTGATCGAGGACACCTACATCCTGGCGCTGATCCGCAGCGGCAACCTCGTGAGGGCGCGCGAGATCATCGATGCCCGCCTGCACCGCCGCCCCTCTGCGCGCGATACGCGCTGGCGGGCAACGGCTGCCGAGTAGACGAGCATTTCCCGCACCGGCAGCTGTTTCTAGATCGGCCACTGTCATGCCCCGCGAAAGCGAAAGCGGAGCATCCAGTACTTCGCGCCAGAGGGTACTGAATCGAGATATCACGGCCCACAGGATCGTCCCTACGCGCACGATGACCGCGCAAACGTGGCTCCACTGGAGCAAAACAGCAGACGGCATTTCCCCAAATCTGCTACGACCTGACCATGACCGCACCCGACGCGACATCCGACCTCGCAGCCACCGCCGCAACGCCGGCCACCAAGCCCGCCCCCACTTGGCGCGAGAGCGTGGCCGTGTATCTGCAGCCGCGCGTGCTCGTGGTGCTGTTCCTCGGCTTCTCCTCGGGCCTGCCGCTGGCGCTGTCCGGCTCGACCTTGCAGATCTGGATGCGCGAGCTCGGCGTCGATCTCGGCACGATCGGGCTGTTCGCGCTGGTCGGCACGCCCTACACGCTGAAGTTCCTGTGGGCGCCGCTGGTCGACGCGCTGCATGTGCCGCTGCTGACGCGCGCATTCGGACGGCGGCGCGGCTGGCTGGTGTTCGCGCAACTGCTGCTGATCGCCGCGATCCTGCTGCTGGCGCTCACCGACCCGGCGCACGCGCCGTTCATGGTGGCGCTGGCCGCGCTGCTGGTCGCCGCGGCCTCGTCGACCCAGGACATCGTGGTCGACGCCTTCCGCGTCGAGAGCCTGCCGGAGAGCGAGCAGGCCGCCGGGATGGCCGCCTATGTCGCCGCCTATCGCATCGGCATGCTGGTCTCGACCGCCGGGGCTCTCGTCGTGGTCAGCGGCTTCGAGAGTTCCGGGCTGACGCGTTCGGCGTCGTGGATGTGGGGCTACGTCGTGATGGCGGCGCTGGTGCTGATCGGCACAATCACGGCGCTCGCCGCCACCGAACCTGCGCAATCGAAGCAGGCCGAAGCCGCGATGGGCGCGGACACCGCGCTTGTCCGCGTGGCGCAGGCCGCAGCCGGCGCATTCGTCGAATTCCTCAGCCGGCGCGACGCACTCGCCGCGCTCGCCTTCGTCGTGCTGTTCAAGTTCACCGACGCCTTCTCCGGCACGATGACCGCACCGTTCGTCATCGACCTCGGCTTCAGCAAGGTCGACTACGCGGCGATCGTGAAGGGCGTCGGCCTTGCCGCAACGCTCGTCGGCGGCTTTGCCGGCGGCTTCGTCGCCCGGCGCTATTCGCTGGCGGCAAGCCTCTGGATCGGCGGCATGGTGCAGGCTTTGGCCAATCTGTCGTTCTCGTGGCTCGCCGTCGTCGGCGTGAATCAATGGGCGCTGGCGCTAGCGATCTCGGCGGAGAACTTCACCAGCGCGATCGGCACCGTGATCTTCGTCGCCTATCTCTCCGCGCTGTGCCAGAACCCGCTGCACACCGCGACCCAATATGCGCTGCTCACCGCGCTCGCCGCCGTCGGCCGCACCTATCTGTCGTCAGGCGCGGGCTACGTCGCCAAGGCCACCGGCTGGCCGCTGTTCTTCGTCATCTGCATGCTGGTGGCCATACCGAGTCTGGCGCTGCTGGCGTGGCTGCAGCGCAGCGGGCATTTTGATTCGCTCGGGCCAGTGAAAGTTTAGCTCTCACCTCATAAAAGGTCGTCATCACCCGCGAAGGCGGGTGATCCAGTATTCCAGAGACGTCTGCGATCGACCGAGGTGGCGCGGCGTACTGGATCGCCCGGTCAAGCCGGGCGATGACGACGTTGATTGGGGCGCTGCATGCGCGTGAAAGCGCCGAGCGGATCAGCGCTTCACCAGGCTCCACTTGGTCACGACCGCCTCGCTGATCTGGCCCGCATCCTGGGCGCAGGCGATCTCGTCGACCTTCACGGCGATCTGCTTGCCGAGCAGGCCCTTCAGCTGCGAGGCCTGCGCCGGGGTCGCGGTGACGAGCTGGAAGGTCTCAGGGCCGGTCTCGAGATTGCACAGCCCGCTCGGCGGCGGTAGGCGGCGGGGCTCGCTGGTGATCTGATAGGCGGATGAGGGCTGGCCGGGCTTGGCGCCCTTGACCTTCAGCGCGCTGAGCTCGCCCGACAGCACGTCGCCGGTGTTGAGCGGGCGGCCCGCCTTCTGCGGTGCTTCTCCTTGCGCGAGCACCGACGGCGCCGAGAGCACCATCCAGATCGCGCCCAAAGCCAGCCGTTTGCCGAATCCGCGTTTCGTCATCATTCCATTTCCGTGTTTGCTTAGAACAAGGTGCGCTGCCGCATCGCGGCCGAGAGCGTGCCTTCGTCGAGATAGTCGAGCTCGCCGCCGACCGGCACGCCATGGGCCAGCCGCGTGACCTTGACATTCGCCTCCTGCAGGAGGTCGGTGATGTAATGCGCGGTGGTCTGGCCATCCACCGTCGCATTCAATGCGAGGATGATCTCGGACACCTCGGGCGCATGCGCCCGTTGCACCAGCGCGTCGATGGTGAGGTCCTGCGGGCCGACGCCATCGAGCGGCGACAAGGTGCCGCCGAGCACGTGATAGCGGCCATTGCTGGCCTTCGCGCGCTCCAGCGCCCAGAGGTCGGCGACATCGGCGACGACGACGATCATCGCCGGATCGCGCCGCGGATCGGTGCACACCGTGCAGGGACTCTGGGTATCGATGTTGCCACAGGTCTTGCAGACCTGGATGCGGTCGATCGCGACCTGCAGCGCAGACGCGAGCGGCACCATCAGCGCCTCGCGCTTCTTGATCAGATGCAGAGCGGCGCGCCGCGCCGAGCGCGGCCCGAGGCCGGGCAGGCGCGCAAGCAGCTGGATCAGGCGCTCGATTTCAGGACCGGCGACGGCCATCAGGTCACGACGATCATGAACTAACCGAAGCCGAAGCCCGGCGGCAGCCCGAGCTTGCCGGTGATGGCCTGCATCTTTTCCTGCATCGCGGCCTCCGCCTTGCGGCGCGCGTCGCCATGGGCGGTGACAAGGAGATCCTCGAGGATCTCGGCCTCTTCCGGCTTCAACAGCGACGGATCGATCTTGATCGACTTCACGTCCATCTTGGCGGTCATGCGCACGGCGACGAGGCCGCCGCCGGAGATGCCCTCGACCTCGACGTTGCCGAGCTCCGCCTGCATCTCCTGCATCTTCGTCTGCAGCTGCGCCGCCTGTTTCATCATGCCGAGAAAGTCAGCCATCGGAGCACCTCGTCATCAGCCTTTATGAGTTGAGCGCGATCTTTCGGGAAACGGATTTTCACGTGTCCGGATCACGCTCTAGAGATCATCATCAGAATCGGACTCGTCAGGCGGCTCGACAGCACTGGCGTCAGATTCGGGCGGCTCGGGGGCGAGCCGGCGCACTTCGACCACCTTGGTCCCCGGGAACCGCGCCAGGATCTCCTGCACGCGCGGATCAGCCTCGGCCGCCGCCTCGCGCTCGCTCTTGGCGCGCAGGTTCTGCTCGCGCAAGGTCGGCTGTCCGGCTTCGTTGGAGACGATCACGGTCCAACGCCGGCCAGTCCAGTCCTCCAGCTTGCGGCCCAGGTCTGACACAAGCGCGCGCTGCGCCGTCCGTTCCAGCGCGATCTCCAGCCGGCCGTCCTCGAAGCGGACGAGCCTCACGTCCATCTCGAGCGCGCTCTTGCTGATCAGGTCGCGATTCCTGGCAGCGAGCGCGACCAGCTCCTGGAAGCTCGCGAGCCGCAGCGCCGGCTGGTCTTGTGACGTCGGCGACGGCTGCGAGCTCATCGCCTGCGGGCGCACGCCGCCGACCGCAGCCAGCGTCGGCCCCTGCATGCGCGGCGGCTGCATCGGCGCCGAGCTCATCACCGGCGGCGCTCCCGCGCTCATGCCGGGCGCCGGCGCGGAGCGGCCGCCGCCGCCGTTCGTGACGACCGCCGATCCGCCGCCATTCTGGTCGATCATGCGGATGGCTTCGTCCGGCGTCGGCAGATCGGCCGCATAGGCAATCCGCACCAGCACCATTTCAGCGGCAGCGGCGGGACGCGTCGCGCCCTGCGTTTCGGCGATGCCCTTCAGCAGCATCTGCCACATCCGCGACAGCACGCGCATCGACAGCTTGGTGGCGAAATCGCGCGCGCGCAGCCGCTCGGTCTCGCTGAACGCGACGTTGTCGGCCGTGGCCGGCACGACCTTCACTCGGGTCACGAAGTTCACGAACTCGGCGAGATCCGACAGCACCACCACGGGATCGGCGCCGACATCATACTGCTCGCGGAATTCCTTGAAGGCGGCCGCGATGTCGCCGCTCGCGAGATGATGAAACAGATCGATGACCCGGGTCCGGTCGGCCAAGCCCAGCATCTGCCGGACGTCATCGGCGCGCACCTCGCCCGCGCTGTGCGCGATGGCCTGGTCGAGCAGCGACAGCGAATCGCGCACCGAGCCTTCGGCGGCGCGGGCGATGATGCCGAGCGCCTCGGGCTCGATCGTGACGCCTTCCTTGGCGGCGATCCCGGCGAGATGCTTCATCAGAACGTCGGCCTCGACCCGGCGCAGGTCGAAACGCTGGCAGCGCGACAGCACCGTCACCGGGACTTTTCGTATCTCGGTGGTCGCGAACACGAATTTGGCGTGCTCCGGCGGCTCCTCCAGCGTCTTCAGGAACGCGTTGAACGCGGCCGTCGACAGCATGTGGACTTCGTCGATGATGTAGACCTTGTAGCGCGCGCTGGCCGGCGCATAGCGCACGCTGTCGTTGATCTGGCGGACGTCGTCGACACCGGTGTGCGAGGCCGCGTCCATCTCCAGAATGTCCATATGCCGGCTTTCCATGATCGCCTGGCAATGGGTGCCGAGCACCGGCATGTGGATGGTCGGTCCCTTCACCGAGCCGTCGGGCAGCTCGTAATTCAGGGCGCGGGCGAGGATGCGGGCCGTCGTCGTCTTGCCGACGCCGCGGACGCCGGTGAGGATCCACGCCTGGGGAATGCGGCCGGTCTCGAACGCGTTCGAGACCGTGCGCACCACGGCTTCCTGGCCGATCAGATCCGCGAAGCTGGAGGGGCGGTATTTGCGCGCCAGAACCCGATACGGCTTGGCGGGAGCGTCGGCGCTGTCGGGCGGAACGGGTGGGGCGCCAGCGTCAGTCATCGAGCGATCCGCAAGTGAGTATTCCAGCCCGGCATCGATCGCGATCGTCGACGCAACCAGCCACGACGCCATCAACCGGAGTGCGGTCGCCCGCCCTGCGCGGGGTCCCCGCCAACGTTGCGCGATTCGCTCGAGAAAACAGGTAGGAGACTGACGAGCGACCCGATCCGGACCTCGTTAGGGCTGCTTCCTTCCGGACCTGACCCGGTTGGCGAGTGGCTCGTCCACCGCCAATCTCCCGGTGCCTATTTGGGGCCAAACCGTCCGGAAAGCAAGCGCGAGCTTCGCCGGCCCGGCCCGCCGCCCCGCGGGCTTGTGCCGCAGCCCGGAAAGGCTTTAGGTGCCGCCGTCGCTCCCCGCATGACCGTCCTGCCCGGAACCCGCCGCATGCCCGAATCCGCCTGGTCGCTGCATCCGCAACTTGCGAAGGACACGATCAACATCGGTGACCTGCCGTTGTCGCGCGTGCTGGTGATCAAGGACGCGAACTATCCGTGGCTGCTGCTGGTGCCGCGCCGCGAGGGCGCCGTCGAGATCATCGATCTCGACGAGGTCGCGCAGGCGCAGCTGATGACCGAGATCACGCGGGTGTCGCGCGCGGTGAAGGAGATCACGAAATGCGACAAGCTCAATGTCGCCGCGCTCGGCAACATGGTGCCGCAGCTTCACGTTCACATCATCGCGCGCCGCACCACTGACGTCGCCTGGCCGCGCCCGGTCTGGGGCGTCGCCTCGCCGGTGCCGCACGACCCGCAGGAGGTCGAGAGTTTCATCAGCGCGATCAGGCGCAAGATCTGGTTAGGGTGAGAAATGTCGCCATTCGACTTGTTTCCGCTAGGCAAGCCGGCCTTCGTCGGCCATCCGATCGAGCGCGCCGCGCATCTGCGCTTCCATGACGACAAGCTGCTCGCTTTCGAAAGCAAGCCGTCGACGCGAGCCTATGTCGTGCACCGGGATTCCCTGGTGCTGAAGCGCGATGGCGACCAGTTGCGGGCGCTGCTGTCGATCGACGAGGCGCTCGGCTTCGGCGCCAATCCCGGCACGATCTTCCTCGGGCTGCAGAACGGCGCCGCGGTGTTCGGCATGGGCATTTCGCCGGCGGCCGTCGAAAAGCTCGCCGGGCGCGAGGACGTGGCGGTCACCGAGCTGCGCGGCATGGCGATGCAGGGCGCCATCCCGGTCGACCAGCTCGCGACGATCGCGATGGCCAAGTCGATGGTGTCCTGGCATCAGCGCCACGGCTTCTGCGCCAATTGCGGCACCAAGACCGCGATGCGCGAGGGCGGCTGGAAGCGCGAATGCCCGAATTGCAAGACCGAGCATTTCCCACGCACCGATCCGGTGGTGATCTCGCTGGTCGCCTCCGGCGACAACTGCCTGCTCGGCCGGCAGAAGCAGTTTCCGGCCGGCATGTACTCCTGCCTCGCCGGCTTCGTCGAGGCGGCCGAGACCATCGAGGACGCCGTGCGGCGCGAGGTGTTCGAGGAGTCCGGCATCCGCTGCACGGATGTCACCTATTACATGACCCAGCCCTGGCCCTATCCGTCCTCGCTGATGATCGGCTGCAGCGCGCGGGCGCTGAACGAGGACATCGTCATCGACCGGACCGAGCTCGAGGATGTCCGCTGGTTCAGCCGCGACGAAGCCAGGCTGATGCTGCAGCGGCAGCATCCGGACGGACTGGCCGGACCGCATCCGTTTGCGATTGCCCACCATCTGGTCGGCCGCTGGCTCAAGGACGGCGCCTGAGGGTATCGGGAGACCACTCTCGACATCGGCCGTCGTGCGCCGGACGCAGCGCAGAGGGCCTGAACGGGCAGTTCTTGCTTTGGAACGATTTTCTCTATATGAGGGTTTCCTGACCTTCATATGGAACAAATTTCTCCATGTCCGACGTCTCCGCCCAGGGCCCCGAGGCCAACCGCCGGCTCGACGCCATCGACCGCAAGATCCTGATGGTCCTGCAGGAGGACGCGTCCCTCTCCGTCGCCGAGATCGGCGACCGGGTCGGACTGTCCTCGACGCCGTGCTGGAAGCGCATTCAGCGGCTCGAGGCCGACGGCGTGATTTTGCGACGGGTTGCCCTGGTCGATCAGAACAAGATCGGGCTCGGCATCTCCGTGTTCGTCTCGGTCGAGAGCGCCGATCATTCCGAGGCCTGGCTGAAGAAATTCGCCGAGGCGGTCAGCTCGATGCCGGAGGTGATGGAGTTCTACCGCATGGCCGGTGACGTCGACTACATGCTGCGCGTGGTGGTTGCGGACATGCAGAGCTACGACGTGTTCTACAAGAAGCTGATCAGCGCGGTACCGCTCAAGAACGTGACCTCGCGCTTCGCGATGGAGAAAATCAAATCGGTCACGGCCTTGCCGGTGCCGCCGGTCTAAGGTCCGCCCCGGCTCCGGCCGATCACCGGGGTCGCTTCGCCGGCGTTCGCCGGATGATGCCGTCGTTTTCCAATCATCGTTTACCGGAAGTTATCTTCATCCATCTACCTTCGGATGTGATGATGTCCGGTGAAAAAATACCTTCGCCGTCCCGTGCCTGGCTGAATGCAACAGCGCTCTTGATCGCGAGCTTCGTCGGCGTGGCGGCGCTGTCGATGCAGGTGCATCCCGGGCGCGAGATCGTCGCGGTCGCTTTTCCACCCTGGTGGAGCGAGCAACAGACGATGCTGGCTGCAGCATCGGCTGACGCCGCCCTGGTGCGCACGACGACGTTCTCGTCGCTGCTGGTGGTTCGTCCGGGAGACCATGACGGCCTGGCGCGACTCCGCAAGGCGGGAGCCTGGCTCGTCATCGACCCGCAGGCGATCTCCGCCTGCTTTACACAATGAGCGATATTAGGGGACGGAAAATGAC
Source organism: Bradyrhizobium sp. STM 3809 (assembly GCF_000239795.1). Classification (GTDB taxonomy): domain Bacteria; phylum Pseudomonadota; class Alphaproteobacteria; order Rhizobiales; family Xanthobacteraceae; genus Bradyrhizobium. The sequence goes on from NZ_CAFJ01000469.1 coordinate 22,867, forward strand.
CGGCGCGACCGACGATCTGGCAATTCTCCGGAGTACGACCAGCAAGGCTCTGCTGGCGGTGCTGTGGATTCACGTTCCGCTCTCGCTCGTCATCGGGCTGGCGCGCGGCGACTGGATGATGCCGACCATGATGATGGCCGCCTTGGCCGCGGCGGCGACGCTCTCCTGGCGCAGCGCCGGCGATAGCCTGTCGACACAGCTCACCATCGCGGTCGCCCTGATGGGCGGCGTGTCCGTGCTCGTCTACCAGATGTCAGGTCACGCCTGGCAGATCGACATGCACATGTATTTCTTCGCGGCGCTGGCCTGTCTCGTCGCCTATTGCGACTACCGGCCGATCATGGCGGGCACCGTCGCGGTCGCACTTCACCATCTGGTGCTCAACTTCGTCTTTCCCGCCGCCGTCTACCCTGGCGGAGCCGATTTCGGCCGCGTGGTGCTGCACGCCGTCATCCTCCTGATCGAGGCCGGCGTTCTCGTCGCGCTCGCGCTGAAGCTGACGCAACTGTTCGAGACGACGACGCGCAAGACCGCCGAAGCCAATGCGGCGATGGCGGCTGAAGCGCGCGCCAACGCCGAGAGGATCGAGGCCGAGCAGCGGGTTAAGCGGCAGGGCGACGTCGCCCGCCGCGAGCTCGCGGAAGGTTTCGAGCGCAAGATCGGCGGCATCGTCGAGGCGGTCGCGATTGCCGCCAATGAGGTGCAGACCCTGGTGTCGTCGATGAGCCGGAGCAGCGCCGAAGCCTCCCGCCAGACATCGGCGGCGGCCCACGCCTCGCAGCGGGCCTCGACCAACGTCGAGACCGTCGCGGCCGCGACCGAACAGCTGACGGCCTCCATCAGCAGCATCTCCCAGCAGGTGACGCGCTCGGCGGAGATCGCCGCCAAGGCCGCGGACGAGGCGCGCCGGACCAACAGCGTGGTCGAGAGCCTGGCCGCGGGCACGCAGAAGATCGGCGAGGTGGTGACGCTGATCCAGACCATCGCCAGCCAGACGAATCTGCTAGCGCTGAACGCCACCATCGAGGCCGCCCGGGCCGGCGAACACGGCAAGGGCTTCGCCGTCGTCGCAAGCGAGGTGAAGGCGCTGGCCAATCAGACC